>NZ_CATKQD010000004.1:0-224095 GCF_949768175.1 Pseudomonas sp. IT-P74
TATCGCCGGCATTGTCGACGAAGTAGAAGTCGGAACCATCGCCGCCGATCAGGCGGTCGGCACCGGCAGCGCCGTTGAGCGAGTCATTGCCGACGCCACCGTTCAGATGATCATTGGCGCGGCCACCTGTCAGTGTGTCGTTACCCGCGCCGCCGTCAATGATCACGCTGCCGGCGCTGGTCCAGGTCAGGGTGTTGGCCAGGGCATCGCCTGTCAGGCTGGAAACCTTGTTGCCGCTCGCGTCAAAGCGCTGGGTATAGATGTCAACCTGCCCATTCACCCCATGGGACTCCCAGGCAATCACATAGCCGCCATCGGTCAATGCAGTAACCTGGCCGAACGATTGGTTGCCGGTAGTGGTGGTGTTGATGCGGGTTTCGGTACCAACCTTGACGCCGCTGGCATTGAAGAGTTGAGCGAAGATGCCATTTACATCACCGATGCCTTGGCCTGCCCAGGTCACCAGATAACCGCCATCTGTCATGGCGGTGACATTGGGCTCTTCCTGATTGCCAGCGGTGGTGGTGTTCACCCGGGTTTCTGCACCCACTTTTACGCCAGCGGCATTGAAAAGCTGCGCGTAGACGTCGCCAGGGGCATCGGTTTCGTCATTGCCATCGCCATCGTCGGGAGCTGATTGCCAGGTGACGACATAGTTACCGCTACTGAGCACCTTGATCATGGGGTCAGTCTGATCGTCGGTAACCCTGGTATTGATGCGAATTTCTCCGCCCGATTTACTGCCGTCGGCCTTGAACCGTTGACCGAAGATGCCGGACGTATCGTCTTTTCCGTTACCCTCCCAAACCACCATCATGCCGCCATCGGCGAGGCCGGTGACGGTAGGGCCATCCTGATCGTATTGAGTGGTGGTGGAGACGCGTGTTTCTACACCTACCTTTGCCCCGTTGGCGTTATAGCGCTGCAGGTAACCGCCCCAGCCGCTGCCGTCCTGACCGTACGAAGCCCAGGACACCACAAAGCCGCCGTCTTTAAGCGCGGTGATCTCTGCGCTGTCCTGGATGCCGTTTCTGGTTGTGTTGACGAGTAGCTCACCTCCAACCTTGACGCCATTGGCGTTGTAGACCTGGGCGGCGATGTCCGACATGTCGTCGAAGCTATCCGATTGCCAGGTGACTACGTAGCCACCGTTGGCCAATGCGGTAATGGTGGGATCTTCCTGTGCGCTGTTCGTAACGTTGTTGACGAGGGCTGGCCCGCCTACCTTCACGCCACTGGCGTTATAGCGCTGGGTGTAGATGTAATCGGTGGTGCTTGTTCCCTGATCGCTCCACGCCACGATGTAACCACCATCTTTCAGGGCCGTGAGGGAGGGCTCGGAATGATAGCCAGTCGTAGGGTTGACGCGGATTTCGCCCAGGATTGGCATTGCAAATTCCTTTTGCGCAAAGAGAAAACTGAAGTGACCTGCAGTTTACAGTGCAAAACGGTGGCGTCAAACTGCCATCATTCAGGTATTCAAATCGGTGGCTTCAGGCTGCTTGCCTCTTCCAGTTGTATTTCGAATTCGGCGGCCGAGACGGTATCGGTGCTGCCATGAGCCATGCCGCTGGCGAACGGTAGTTGCCCGGTCGTATTGCTGGCGAAAGCGCTCATCCCGATGAAGCTGAAGGCACCGTCGATACGGCCTTGGGTGTTTGTTTTCGGAGGTACTTGGTTGGGGGGGGGGGGAGTTGGAGTTAGGGCCGGGTGGATAGGGGCTTGGTCCGGCGACCATTAAATCGCAGGCATAAAAAAACCCTGAATCTTGCGATTCAGGGTTTTCGGTATTTGGTGCCCAGAGACGGAATCGAACCGCCGACACGGGGATTTTCAATCCCCTGCTCTACCGACTGAGCTATCTGGGCAACGGGGCGCATTAAACGGGTTTTTCAGGGGGTCGTCAAGCAAGTTTTCAAAAAAAATTTAATTATTACCGTCGCTTACGTTCCGACCCCCGATAAATCGGGGTTATTCCGACGGCGGCACGTAGCCTTCGGCCTTGGCGTAATCCTCGCCGGAGAAGTACTTGTCCATCTCGCCCTGAAGATATTTGCGATCTTCGGCGTTCATCATGTTCAGGCGTTTTTCGTTGATCAGCAGGGTCTGGTGCTTCTGCCAGTCGGCCCAGGCCTTTTGCGAGACGTGGTCAAAAATGTCCTGGCCTTTGGCGCCCGGGAAGGGAGCGCGCTCCAGGCCTGGCAATTCTTCTTTGTACTTGCGGCACATGATGGTGCGGGTCATGACGACTCTCCTGCGTTCAATACGGCGGCCGCGCGTTCGAGCAAGGTTTTGACCGGGGCGGCAAGGCCCAGGCGCGGCGGGGTGGCGAGGTTATACCAGAGCCAGTCGGCCTCGGCCACGTGATGGCCGGACTCCTGGACCTGAACCAGCCAGGGTTCGATGGATAACTGAAAATGGCTGAAGGTGTGCACCAGGCTTGGCAATGCCTGTTGAGTGCCCAGTTTCAGCGAGTGCTGCGATGCCAGGTGCGGCAGGTCGTCGAGGTCGTCGAGTTCCGGCAGGCTCCACAAACCGCCCCACAGGCCCGTGGACGGGCGACGGTAAAGCAGGATCGCGCCGTCGTTGTTGGCGAGCATCGGCATCAACGTGCGTTTCTGCGGGATGGCCTTGCGTGGCTTGGGGATCGGATAGCGGGTTTCCAGGCCGAGCATGTGCGCTTCACAGCCCTTTTCCAGCGGGCACAGCAGGCAGCTCGGCTTGCTGCGGGTGCAGAGCGTGGCGCCCAGATCCATCATTGCCTGGGTGTAGGCGTTGACCCGATCGTGCGGCGTAAAACGCTCAGCGTTCGCCCAGAGCTGTTTGGCGACCTTGGGCTCGCCGGGGTAGCCCTCTTGTGCGGTAAATCGCGCCAGCACCCGTTTGACGTTGCCGTCGAGGATCGGCGCGCGCAGGCCCATGCTGATGCTGGCAATGGCGCCGGCGGTGGACAGGCCGATCCCCGGCAGATCAGTGAGCTTTTCCACGTCTCGGGGGAATTGGCCGCCGTACTGCTCGACGACGATCTTCGCGGTCTTCTGCAAATTGCGTGCGCGGGTGTAGTAGCCCAGGCCCGTCCACAGGTGCAGCACTTCGTCTTCCGGTGCCGCCGCCAGGGCCTCGACCGTCGGCAACGAGGCCATGAAACGGTCGAAGTAATTCAGCACGGTGCTGACCTGGGTCTGCTGCAGCATGATTTCCGAGACCCACACCCGATACGGGTTGATGTCTTGCTGCCAGGGTAAATCGTGTCGGCCGTGGCGGTCGAACCAGTCCAGCACCGCCATTGAAAACTGCTCGGCTCTCATCGCTTGAACAGCTCCTTGAGCGCGTCTTTCAGTTTCGGGTCGACCTTGTCGCCCCATTTCTCGTCGATTTTTTCGCTGATCCTGTCGCCAGCCAGTTTGGACGCGACCTGGCTCATGCGGTCGTTATCCAAACGGCAAGCCTTGGCGCCCAGCTCCAGAGGGCCGCGGCAGCGCAGTGGCCACTCGATGCCGACAAACTTGTCGCCGACCTGACAGGCCGGGTCCGGCATGGCGCTGGTATCGCCTTCGACGATGATGCCGACGCGGTAGTCCATGCCCAGCACTCGCAGATCGATGTCACCGTCACCGTTGACGGTCATGCCCGGGATGCGCGCTTTCAGGTCCGGATTGCTGGCCACGCCGTTACGCAAGGTCAGGTTGCCCTTGAGCTCCTGGAACGGTGTGTCCTTGCCCCGCGGCTCACCGTTGAGGGTTTTGCGGTTGAGCGTGGCGATGCCTTTGCACAGCTGTTGCTCGAGGTTGGCGTTGAGCAGCACGCCATTGTTGATGACGAAACTGGCGTTGCCGTTGAGGGTTTCGATCAACGCTTTCTGGCTGTTGCCGCTGCCGGTCAGGCTGCTGTTGAGCGTGACCAGGCCTTTGACCGGCGGGTTCTTGCCCTGGCTTTCGAGGATTTTTTCAGCCGGTACCCGGCTGATCTTCGTCTGCAGATTCAGTGCCGGCACGGGTTGGCGCACATCGAGCGTGCCGGTGGTTTCGAAGTTGCCCTCGTACAGGTCGCCACGCAGGTTGGCCAGCGTCAGCAGGCCGCCCTGGCCGGTGGCCTTGAGCGCCGCGTTATGGATCGGCAATTTTTTCAGGGTCAACTGGCCGAAGGTCAGGTCGGCGTCCACATCGAGCTTGCTCAAGCGTTCCACGGGCAACAGGCGATCGCTGCTCCAGGCGTCCTTGGTCGGCGCGGGTGGCAACGGAGTGCTGCCGGCGCCAGCCATGGCATCGGCTTCGGTGCTGGCGACTTCGGCCTGACGCACTTGTGTTGCGCTATTGGCTTCGGCGGACTTCGGCGGCAGGTAACGGTCGACGTTGAAGGTGTCGGCCTTGAGCGCTGCACGTAGCGATTGTTTTGCGAAGTCTTCGACGGCAATGCGGCCGCTGAAGGTGCTGTCGTCGACTTTCAGGTTGATGTCGTCGAGCGTCAGGCTGGTGGGTGTTGCCGCCAGACGGCTGACAAGCTCGACCTTGCTCAGGCTGCCTTCGGCCATGGCCGGGAGTTTCTGGCCGATACTGTCGACGAATTTCGCCAGGTCGAACTGGGCGATCGAGATGCCGCCGCTGACTTGCGGGGTCTTGTCGAGGTCGTTGACCTTCAGTTCACCCAGTGCCCGCAACTGGTTGGCGGAGATCTTGATGCCGGTCCATTCGGCGACATTGGCGGCCTTGTCCAGCACCAACTGGCCCTGGGCGGAGAATGTCATGGTCTTGCCTTGCAACGGGTCGCCGGTCACTTCACCGGACAGCTTCATGTCTTCTAGCTGATAGCGCTGCAGTGCGCGTGCGATGCGCACCTCACCGTTGAGCTCGGTACGCACTCGCAGTGCCGGCTGGTTGGCTGACAGGAATGCCGTGAGCTTGAGTGGAATGTTGACGGAGTCGTGAACCGCACCGGTGCTCAACTGGATGCTTTCGGCGCTGAAGCTCTTGCCGGTTTTTTCGTCGCTGTATTCGACCCGTGCGTTGTTCACGGTCAGGCTGTCGATGTCCAGGCGGATCGGCTGCGGCGGTTTTTCGGCCGCGACGCTGGTCGCGGGTGCAGGTTCACTCTCCGCGGGCGCAGTACTGGTCGTGTCGGTGTTGGCCGCTGCCGGCACCTTGCCGACGTCTTGCCAATTGCCGTGGCCGTCCTTGTCACGGTTCAGGCGCAGGTTCAGGCCTTCGACGCGCACATCGCTCATTTGCACTTCACGGCGCAGCAGCGGCAGTACGCGCACCGACAGACCCAGCATTTGCAGGTCGGCGAACGGTTCGGCCGGCTTGACCAGGGTCGCCACACTGGCGTCGTGCAGCTCCAGGCCCAGCCACGGGAACAGGCTCCAGCCGATATCGCCATTGAGCGTCAGCTCGATGTGGGCCTTGTCGCGGGCAATCTGGCGAATCTCGTCTTTGTAGTCGTTGGGATCGAAGAGGTGGGTCAGGGCAAAGCCCAGCGCCACAATGATCAGCAACAGCCCGAGAAGTACCAGACCCAGGATTTTGCCGAACGCTTTCATGGGCGAGTCCTTGTAGTTAATCGAATTCAAAATTTAGCCGAGGAGTATAGCGCCCCCGAACAGACGACCGGTCAGTGATCACGCCGGCAATACGTCCAGCGGCAGTTTCAGCTTCGCGGCCAGCGCCTGAGCCTCCAGATGCCCGACAGGCGCCAGCAGGCGCAGGGGCATGCCCGATTGCGCGGCCATTTTCCGGGCTTCGGCGACCAGTCGCTCGGCAACACCACGGCGGCGGGTAATTTTTCGCACACATATTTGGGACAAGTGCCAGGCGTCTTGGTGCCTTTGCAAGCGGGCCGCGCCCAGCAGGCGATCATTGAAGCGTCCGGCGATCAGTGTGCCGTCGCGCAAACAGTCTTCGATCAACTGCGCGGCCCCGGAAAAAGGGGCGAACAGCCAGTCCGGGGCGTCGCAGTAGATCTTCTGCAGATCCTGCCGATCCTGGGCAGTGGCTTGGTTCAACGGCTCGACAATGATCGGCATGGTGATTCCTGTGGGGTCATGAAGCGATAGAGATCAGTTGACGTACAAAAGGTGATGTCAGTTTGGTTTTTCTGTCACTTGCAAATGGTAACCTTTGCCCGTTCGTCCGTCCTTCTGCGACCTGTTGTCGCACAACAAGGTGCTCCACCGATAAAACGGTCATGTCTGCGTGCATAGAGGCCGGGAGTGGGCTGTGGCTGGCGAACCATACTGACAATTGGGGGATACACAATGACCACGAGCATCACGGCGGACGGCTTCAGCGCCGACCAGCCTGCGTTCCTGTCCAAGGAGCGGATCATCGCCAAGCCCGGTTTCAACCGTTGGCTGGTGCCACCGGCCGCGCTGGCCATCCACCTGTGCATCGGCATGGCCTATGGCTTTTCGGTGTTCTGGTTGCCGCTGTCCAAGGCGCTGGGCATCACCGCTCCAGTGGCCTGCGCACCGGACATGGGTTTTATCGCACAAGTCTTTTCGTCCCAGTGTGACTGGCCGATCTCGATGCTCGGCTGGATCTACACCCTGTTCTTCATCTTCCTCGGTTGCTCGGCCGCCATCTGGGGTGGCTGGCTGGAACATGCCGGACCGCGCAAGGCCGGGGTCGTATCGGCGCTGTGCTGGTGCGGCGGCCTGCTGATTTCGGCGCTGGGGGTCTATACCCACCAGATCTGGCTGATGTGGATCGGCTCCGGGGTCATTGGCGGTATCGGCCTGGGCCTGGGCTACATTTCGCCGGTGTCGACCCTGATCAAATGGTTCCCGGACAAGCGCGGCATGGCGACCGGCATGGCAATCATGGGCTTCGGCGGCGGCGCAATGGTCGGCGCTCCACTGGCGGCGGCGCTGATGGGGCATTTCGCTTCGCCAACCAGCGTCGGCGTGTGGCAGAGCTTCCTGGTGATGGCCGCGATCTACTTCGTGTTCATGATCGGTGGCGCGCTGTCCTACCGCGTTCCGCCAACCGGCTGGAAGCCTGAAGGCTGGACGGCCCCGGCGAAAAAAGCCTCGAACGCAATGATCACTCATCGCCATGTTCACGTGAATGTGGCCTGGAAGACGCCGCAGTTCCGTCTGGTATGGCTGGTGCTGTGCCTGAACGTATCGGCCGGTATCGGCATCCTCGGCATGGCATCGCCGCTGTTGCAGGAAGTGTTCGCTGGCAAGTTGCTGGGCAATGACCTGTCCTTCGGTCAACTGGATGCCTCGCAACTGGCTTCGATCGCCGCCATTGCTGCCGGTTTCACCGGTTTGCTCAGTCTGTTCAACATCGGCGGGCGCTTCTTCTGGGCTTCGTTCTCGGACTACCTGGGCCGCAAAAACACTTACTTCGTGTTCTTCGCCCTGGGCTTTGCCCTGTACGGACTGATTCCGAACCTGGGTCACCTGGGCAGCATCGCGCTGTTCGTGGCGGCGTTCTGCATCATCCTGTCGATGTATGGCGGTGGTTTCGCGACTGTTCCGGCGTATCTGGCGGACCTGTTCGGTACGCAAATGGTCGGTGCGATTCACGGTCGTCTGCTGACGGCGTGGGCTGCTGCCGGTGTGCTCGGTCCGGTGCTGGTGAACTACCTGCGTGAGTATCAGCTGAGCATCGGCGTCGAGCGTGCGGCGGCTTACGACATCACCCTGTACATCCTCGCCGGCCTGCTGGTGCTGGGCTTCCTGTGCAACCTGCTGGTGCGTCCGGTGGCGGACAAGTACTTCATGACCGACGCCGAACTGGCCGCCGAGCAGGCGCTGGGCCATGACAAAGGCGCTGACAGCAGCACCGTGCTGGAGTGGAAAGCCGCGCCGGGCACCAAGCCGCTGGCGATTGCGGCATGGCTGGTGGTGGGTATTCCGCTGGCGTGGGGTGTGTGGGTGACCCTGCAGAAGACGGCGGTGCTGTTTCACTAAGTAAAACGCACTATCCCTGTAGGAGCGAGCCTGCTCGCGATAGCGGTCTGACAGTCGACAGAAATGTTGAATGAACGACCCTCATCGCGAGCAGGCTCGCTCCTACAGTTGTTTTGGGGTGTCTGAAATGGCTTGTATGGACATGTCTATCGCCGACACCCCCGAATTCACTCCGTCAGGGATATCACCTCGCGTGTTTCTGTTTGGCGCCCGCACGCCTATAATGGCTGCCTTTTTCGCCCAATGATTTTGCGGAGCTGGTGATGGCCGAACGTAAGGCGTCTGTCGAGCGCGACACTCTGGAAACCCAGATCAAAGCCTCGATCAACCTCGATGGCACCGGAAAGGCCCGATTCGATATCGGTGTTCCTTTTCTTGAGCACATGCTGGACCAGATCGCCCGTCACGGGTTGATCGACCTGGATATTGTCAGCAAGGGCGACCTGCATATCGATGACCACCACACGGTGGAAGACGTCGGTATCACCCTCGGCCAGGCGTTTGCCAAAGCCATCGGCGACAAGAAAGGCATCCGTCGCTACGGCCACGCCTACGTGCCGCTCGATGAAGCGCTGTCGCGCGTGGTGATCGACTTCTCCGGCCGTCCAGGCCTGCAGATGCACGTGCCGTACACCCGCGCCACCGTTGGCGGCTTCGACGTTGACCTGTTCCAGGAATTCTTCCAGGGCTTCGTCAATCACGCATTGGTCAGCCTGCACATCGACAACCTGCGTGGCACCAACACCCACCACCAGATCGAAACCGTGTTCAAGGCTTTCGGCCGCGCCCTGCGCATGGCCGTGGAGCTCGATGACCGCATGGCCGGGCAAATGCCTTCGACCAAAGGCGTCCTGTAATGCAGACAGTCGCGGTTATCGATTACGGCATGGGCAACCTGCACTCGGTGGCCAAAGCCCTCGAACACGTGGGTGCAGGCAAGGTGCTGATCACCAGCGATGCCAACGTGATTCGCGAAGCCGACCGGGTGGTTTTCCCAGGTGTCGGCGCGATTCGCGATTGCATGGCGGAGATCCGTCGCCTCGGTTTCGATTCGCTGGTGCGTGAAGTCAGCCAGGACCGTCCGTTCCTTGGCATCTGCGTGGGCATGCAAGCCTTGCTCGATACCAGCGAAGAGAACGACGGTGTCGACTGCATCGGCCTGTTCCCGGGCGCGGTGAAGTTCTTCGGCAAGGATCTGGTCGAAGACGGCGAACACCTGAAAGTCCCGCACATGGGCTGGAACGAAGTGAAGCAGAAGGTCAGTCACCCGCTGTGGCACGACATTCCGGACATGGCGCGGTTCTACTTCGTGCACAGCTACTACATCGCTGCCGCCAACGCGCGGCAAGTGGTGGGTGGCGGTCACTACGGTGTCGATTTCGCCGCTGCGCTGGCCGAAGGCTCGCGTTTCGCCGTGCAGTTCCACCCGGAGAAAAGCCATACCCATGGCCTGCAATTGCTGCAGAACTTCGCTGCGTGGGACGGTCGCTGGTAAATGGCAACCAAGAAATCCAAGCCGCCGATTCTGACCCTCACTCCCGAGCAGGAGAGCGAGGCCAATCGCAAGATCAAGCGTTTCATGGAAGACCGCTTCGAACTCGACCTCGGCTCGTTCGAGGCGGCGGAGATTCTTGAGCTGTTTACCCGTGAAATTGCTCCGCACTATTACAACAGGGCGATTTTCGATGTGCAGGCGCATCTCAAAGAGAGGTTCGAAAGCATCGAAAGCGACCTGTGGGCGCTCGAGAAAAACTGATTTCCGAGCCAAGCTGATCATTCAAATTTGAAGGTTTGCCAGATGCTGATTATTCCCGCTATCGATCTTAAAGACGGTGCCTGTGTTCGTCTGCGCCAGGGCCGTATGGAAGATTCCACGGTGTTCTCCGATGACCCGGTGAGCATGGCTGCCAAGTGGGTGGAGGGCGGTTGCCGCCGTCTGCATCTGGTCGACCTGAACGGCGCCTTCGAAGGCCAGCCAGTCAACGGCGAGGTGGTCACCGCCATCGCCAAGCGTTATCCGAACCTGCCGATCCAGATCGGCGGCGGTATCCGCTCCCTGGAAACCATCGAGCACTACGTGAAAGCGGGCGTGAGCTACGTGATCATCGGCACCAAGGCTGTGAAAGATCCGGCCTTCGTCGCTGAAGCCTGCCGCGCGTTCCCGGGCAAAATCATCGTGGGCCTGGATGCCAAGGACGGTTTTGTCGCCACTGACGGCTGGGCTGAAATCAGCACCATCCAGGTGATCGACCTGGCCAAGCAGTTTGAAGCCGACGGCGTGTCTTCGATCGTTTATACCGACATCGCCAAAGACGGCATGATGCAGGGCTGCAACGTACCGTTCACCGCCGCACTGGCTGCTGCCACGAAGATCCCGGTGATCGCTTCCGGCGGTATCCACAACCTGGGTGACATCAAGACCCTGCTCGACGCCAAGGCGCCAGGCATCATCGGTGCGATCACGGGCCGAGCGATTTACGAAGGCACCCTCGACGTCGCTCAAGCGCAAGCTTTCTGCGATTCGTACAAAGGCTGAGGACTGATCATGGCGCTGGCCAAACGCATCATCCCTTGCCTGGACGTGGACAACGGCCGGGTGGTCAAGGGTGTGAAATTCGAAAACATCCGCGACGCCGGTGACCCGGTGGAAATCGCCCGTCGCTACGACGAGCAGGGTGCCGACGAGATTACCTTTCTCGACATCACCGCCAGCGTCGACGGCCGCGACACCACGTTGCACACCGTCGAGCGCATGGCCAGCCAGGTGTTCATCCCGCTGACCGTGGGCGGTGGCGTGCGTACCGTGCAGGACATCCGCAACCTGCTCAATGCCGGTGCGGACAAGGTTTCGATCAACACCGCAGCAGTGTTCAACCCGGAGTTTGTCGGTGAAGCCGCGCAGCATTTCGGCTCGCAATGCATCGTGGTGGCCATCGACGCGAAGAAGGTTTCCGGGCCGGGCGAAACCCCGCGCTGGGAAATTTTCACCCATGGCGGTCGCAAGCCAACCGGCCTCGACGCCGTTGAGTGGGCGAAGAAAATGGAAGGCCTGGGTGCCGGCGAAATCCTGCTGACCAGCATGGACCAGGACGGCATGAAAAACGGTTTCGACCTGGGTGTCACCCGCGCGATCAGTGATGCGCTGGGCATTCCGGTGATCGCCTCCGGCGGTGTCGGCAACCTGCAACACCTGGCCGACGGCATTATCGAAGGCCACGCCAGCGCGGTACTGGCGGCGAGTATTTTCCACTTCGGCGAATACACGGTGCAGGAAGCCAAGGCCTATATGGCCCATCGCGCAATCGTGATGCGTTAAACAACAGGCCAGTGGACACCATGGCGTACCCAAGGCACTCTTGGGTACGCCATGGATTTCGGTAGCCAGACATGCTTAAACGCTTTCTTCTCGTCCTCGCCAGCGCATCTCTGTTGTTGATCAACGGAGCAAACGCTAAAGACAGCCCCGATACCGACCTGGTGTTGCTGACGGAGAACTTCCCGCCGTACAACATGGCGAAGAACGGCAAGAACTTCGCTCAGGACGAGAACATCAATGGCATTGCCGTGGACATCGTCCGCGAGATGTTCAAGCGCGCCGACATTACCTACAGCCTGACGCTGCGTTTCCCTTGGGAGCGGGTGTACAAACTGGCTCTGGAAAACCCCGGTTACGGTGCCTTTGTGATGGCGCGTCTGCCCGATCGTGAAAAACTCTTCAAATGGGTCGGCCCGATTGGCCCGGACGACTGGATCATGTTGGCCAGGGCCGATAGCAAGATCACTCTCGAAACTCTCAATGACGCGCGCAAATACAAGATCGGCGCCTACAAGGGCGATGCGATTGCCGAGACGCTGGCCAAGCAGGGGCTCAATCCTATTGTTGTGCTGCGTGATCAAGACAACGCGAAAAAACTGGTCAACGGCCAGATCGACCTGTGGGCCACCGGTGACCCGGCCGGGCGCTATCTGGCGCGCCAGGACGGGGTCAGCGGGTTGAAAACCGTATTGCGTTTCAACAGTGCTGAACTGTACCTGGCGCTGAACAAGGATGTGCCGGACGAGACGGTGGCCAAGCTCCAGGCGGCGCTGGACCAGATGCGCAAGGAAGGCCGGGTGGACGAGATCATGGCGCAGTATCTGTAGAGCCCTGCACATATCAATGTGGGAGCGAGCCTGCTCGCGAAAGCGGTTTTACAGTCGACATTTGCAGTGACTGTCATGACCCCATCGCGAGCAGGCTCGCACACAGTTGTTTGGTGGTGCCCGCGGATTAGCGGTACACCCCATCCTTCCCATGCGCAGCCGTCGCCCGGTTACCGCGCACACTGATCATTTGCTTGATATCGATCCACTCGATTCCCTGGGCTTTCAGCTTGGGCAGTTCGCGCTCCAGCACCGCAAGTGTCTGCGGATACGGATGCCCGATCATCACCGCCGAACCCTGCTTGTGCGCGAGGCTGATCGCGGTCTGCAACTGGGTCAGGATCGCCGCTTCAGTACGCTCATCGTCGAGAAACACATCCCGCGAAACGCTCGCCAAACCGATCTTCTGCGCTTGGGCAGCGGCCACGGTCTGGGCGCTGGTGCGGCTGTCGACGAAGAGTTTATGCCGGCGCTGCAAATCCGCCATCAACCACGCCATGGCGGCTGACTGTGCGGTCATGCGGCTGCCCATGTGGTTGTTGATGCCGCTGGTGTACGGGACCCTTTTGAACGCGGCATCCAGGCGTTTTTCCAGCTCTTCGATGGGCAACTCGGGGTGCCAGGCAAACGGTCCGGTGGCCGGGTCCATGGGCATGTGCAGGATGACGATCTTACCGGCGCGATGGGCTTCGCGGGCGAATTCGGTGGCGTGGGGCGTGTCGGGCATGATCGCTGTGGCCACAGGGCCAGGCAGGGCAAGCACGCGGCGATCCCGGGGCAGGTTCTGCCCCAGGTCATCGATGATCAGGCTCAGGTAGGCTTTGTGGGGCGTCGATCCGACGGGTTCTGCGTGAGCAACACCCGCCAGACAAAACAATAGACCGATCAGTAACCGTAGAAGCATCTCAACGGCCGGACGTGATGCTCAGCCCTTTGAGCAGGCTCAGGGCCTGGGCCAATTGGTAATCATCGTCCTGCGGCATCGGCTTGGCTTTGCCGCTGGAACCGGTCGGTTTGTCGGCGCCGCCATTGCCATTGCCCAGGTGACCCTGCAAGTCAGCTTCCTTGAAGTAATCGCTGTCTTGCTCGCTGGTGATCTTGGCCTTGCGTACTTCGATGTCCGGCACGATGCCCTGGGCCTGGATGGAGCGACCGTTCGGCGTGTAATACAGCGCCGTGGTGATCTTCAATGCGCGCTCGTTGTTCAGCGGCAGCACGGTTTGTACCGAGCCTTTGCCGAAGCTGGTGGTGCCCATGACGACTGCGCGTTTCTGGTCCTGCAGGGCACCGGCGACGATTTCCGAAGCCGAGGCACTGCCACCGTTGATCAATACGACCATCGGCACGGCTTCGCTTTCGTCCTTGCCGGTGGCAGAGAAACGCAGCTCGGAGTTGGCGATGCGGCCCTTGGTGTAAACGATCAGGCCCTTGGTGATGAAGTGGTCGACCACTTCCACCGCCGCCTGCAACACGCCGCCCGGGTTGTTGCGCAAGTCGAGAATGATGCCCTTGAGCTTCTTGCCGTTTTCCTTGCGCATTTTGGCCAGGGCCTTGGAGACTTCTTCGCCGGTCTTGACCTGGAACTGGGTGATGCGGATGTAGCCGTAGCCCGATTCCAGCAACTGGCTCTTCACGCTCTTCACTTGAATGACGGCGCGGGTCAGGGTCACGTCGAACGGCGTGCCACCGTCGCGGACCAGGGTCAGGGTGATTTTCTGGCCGATCTTGCCGCGCATCTTGTCCACGGCTTCGGTCATGCTCTGGCCGCGGGTCGGCTGGCCGTTGATCTTGACGATGAAGTCGCCGGCCTGAATGCCGGCCTTGGAGGCCGGAGTGTCGTCAATGGGCGACACCACCTTGATGAAGCCGTCTTCGGCACCGACTTCAATGCCCAGGCCGCCGAATTCACCGCTGGTGCTTTCCTGCAACTCGGCGAAATCTTCAGGGCCCAGGTAGGCCGAATGCGGATCGAGGTTGCTGAGCATGCCCTTGATGGCGTTTTCCAGCAGGGTCTTGTCGTCCACCGGTTCGACATAAGCGGCCTTGATCCGGTCCATCACCTCGGCAAAGGTGCGCAACTCATCCAGCGGCAATGGCGCCTTGGTGGTCGCGGCAGTGCCCGCAGGCGCAACCGCCGGCGCTGGTTGAGCGGCAAACGCCAGAGGCGCGCCGATCACCAGGGCGATCGTCAGGGCCAGCGAGGTAAGGCGGGACAAATGCAGCATGTCTAACAAACTCCTGAATTAGGTAACGCACTTATCCTTGCGCGCGGCACCATTGCGCCGGATCACTCGGGTGACCCTGCTGACGAATAGCAAAATACAGCGCTGGCGTGTCTTGCCCGCCACTGCTGCCGACAGTGGAGATGGACTCACCGGCTTTAACCACATCACCCGCAGACTTGAGCAGCGTCTGGTTGTGACCATAAAGACTCAAGAAACCGTTGCCGTGGTCGAGGATCACCAGCAACCCGGCGCCTCGCAGCCAATCGGCAAACACTACACGACCACCATGCACCGCATGCACGGTGCTGCCGGCAGACGCGCTGATCATCACGCCATCCCACTTGGTCCGGGCATCGTCGCCACGGCTTTCACCGTAGCGCGCCAGCAGTCGACCATCGACAGGCCAGGGAAGTTTGCCGCGGGTTGACGCAAACGGACCGCCAAAGGTCTCGCCGGAACTGGAAACCAGTGCGCCGGGTGACGATCTGACTGGCTTGCGTGGGGCGTCATCGCTGGCATCTGCCTGCGCCTGGGCCTCACGTAAACGCTTTTTTTCGGCTTCCTGCTGGGCAATCAGCGCTTTTTGCCGCGCTTCTTCTGCCTCACGAGCCTGGCGTGCCAAGGTTTCTTCAATGGTTTTAAGGACTTTAGACAGGTCTGCCTGATCCTGCTCGCGCGCCGCCAGTTTCTGATCGCGAGCCTTTACGTCGTCATTGAGCTTGGCCAGGACTTGCTGGCGCTCCTTGCGGACTTTCTCGAGCTCGTCACGCTGGGTGTCGAGGCTGCTTTGCTGCACCAGCAATTGCGCCTGCTGCATGGCGATGTCTTTCTCGACATTGGACAGTTGGCGCAGGGTTTCGTTGAAATTCTTCAACTGTTCCAGGCGAGCCTGGCTCAGGTAGTCGTAATAGGTGAGGGTACGGGCGAATCTTTCCGGATTCTGCTGGTTGAGCAGCAGCTTGAGGTATTCCTGGCGACCGTTCTGGTAGGCCGCCCGGGCCTGAATGGCGATCAGTCGTTGCTGTTCAATGCGCGCGCTCTGGAGTTTTTTTTTCTCCGCATCGAGTCGCTGCAGCTCGGCTTCGCTTTTCTTCAGCTCTTTTTGCAGGGCGTCGACCTGCTTTTCGAGCTTGCCCATTTCGGTTTCGGTGCCCTTGAGCTCTTTCTGTACACCGGACTTTTCTTCCTGCAACTTGCCCAGCAGCTTCTTCAGCTCGGCAATGTCCTGACGCGTGGCGTCCAACTGTTGTTGGGTATCTGCGCGCTCGTCAGCGAAAGCCGGTTGGAGCAGGCATGTCAGGGCTAGGGCAGTCAGGATGCGGAGCATAGGGGCGGGCGGCACCAGGGAAAGGGACGGCCTAGTATGCCCGCCATGGGCGGCAAAAAAAATGCCCATTTCTGACTGTGTGATAACTGGATCGAAAAACACCGCAAACCCACTGTAGGAGCGAGCCTGCTCGCGATGGCGTCCTGACATTCAATATCGATATTGACTGTCAGATTGCTATCGCGAGCAGGCTCGCTCCTACAGGGTTTTGTGGCGTTTTGGAGAACCAATCAGACCAGAATCGAAGTCCCGGTCATTTCCGCCGGTTGCTCAAGGCCCAGCAACTTGAGCATGGTTGGCGCCACGTCTGCCAGCACACCGCCCTCGCGAACCTTCAAGTCGCGCTTGCCGACATAGATGAACGGTACCGGTTCGGTGGTGTGCGCCGTGTGCGCCTGGCCGGTGGTTTCATCGGACATTTGCTCGACGTTGCCATGGTCGGCGGTGATCAAGGCTTCACCGCCGACCTTTTCCAGGGCATCGACGATGCGGCCCACGCACAGGTCCAGGCATTCGACGGCCTTGACCGCTGCTTCGAACACGCCGCTGTGACCGACCATGTCGCCGTTGGCGTAGTTGACCACGATCACGTCGTAACGCTGGTTTTCGATGGCGTCGACGATGCGGTCGGTGACTTCAGGTGCGCTCATTTCCGGCTGCAAGTCATAGGTGGCGACTTTCGGCGACGGAATCAGGATGCGCTCTTCGCCCGGGAACGGTTCTTCGCGGCCGCCGGAGAAGAAGAAGGTCACGTGGGCATATTTTTCGGTTTCGGCGATGCGCAGCTGAGTCTTGCCGTTTTTCGCCAGATAGTCGCCCAGCACGTTTTCCAGGCTGCCGGCCGCGAAAGCCGACGGCGCAGGGATGCTGGCGGCGTATTGGGTCAGCATGACGAAACCGGCCAGTTTCGGCTGGCGGGCACGCTCGAACTCACTGAAATTGTCTTCAACGAACACGCGGGTCAGCTCGCGGGCACGGTCGGCGCGGAAGTTCATGAACACCACGGCATCGCCGTCTTCGACTTTTACCGGCTCGCCGATGGAGGTGGCTTTGACGAATTCGTCGCTCTCGCCACGTTCGTAGGCCGCTTGCAGGCCTTCCTGAGCGGTGGCGGCGTTGAATTCGCCCTGGCCATCGACAATCAGGTTGTAGGCCTGGGACACGCGGTCCCAGCGGTTGTCGCGGTCCATGGCGTAGTAGCGGCCAATGATGCTGGCGATCCGGCCTTTGCCCAGGGCCTGGAAGGTCGCGTCGAGCAGTTCGATCGACGACTGCGCGCTTTTCGGCGGAGAGTCGCGACCGTCGAGGAAGGCGTGCAGGTAGATGTTTTGTGCGCCGCGCTTGAAGGCCAGTTCGGCCATGGCGACCAGGTGATCCTGGTGGCTATGCACGCCGCCATCGGACAGCAGGCCCATGAAGTGCACGGCTTTGCCGGCGGCGACGGCCTTGTCCACGGCGGCGCAGATGGTCGGGTTCTCGAAGAACTCGCCGTCGCGGATCGATTTGGTCACGCGAGTGAAGTCCTGATACACCACGCGGCCGGCGCCCAGGTTCATGTGGCCGACTTCGGAGTTGCCCATCTGGCCATCCGGCAGGCCGACGTCCATGCCGCTGCCCGAGATCAGGCCGTTCGGCACGGTGGCCCACAGACGATCCAGTACAGGCTTGTTCGCCGCGAAAATGGCGTTGGATTCGGGATTGTCGCTGTGACCGAAGCCGTCGAGAATCATCAGGACCAAAGGTTTAGGCGTGGTAGTCATGGAATCCGCTCTGGCTTAAGTAAAAAGGGGCGATGGAGAAGGGAGTCGCAGTTTAAAGCGAAGTTCCGGCCGCGTCACCGCCGGACGGGGTTTGGCCCACCATAGTGGCTGTGTATACTGGCCGACATTTTAACGCCCTGGAACCTCCTTCGATGGTTGCTAACCTGATTCAATTTGCCACTAACCACTACATTCTCGTCGGTATCTTCGTCGTACTGCTGGCGTTGCTGATTGCCTATCAAATGCAGGGCGGCGGCCGTAGCCTGAGCACCGGCGAACTGACCGGGCTGGTCAACAAGGACGCAGGCGTGGTGATCGACATTCGTCCAGCCAAGGATTTCGCCGCCGGTCACATTGTCGGCGCGTTGAACATTCCCCAGGACAAACTGACCGCCCGCGTTGGCGAGCTGGAAAAGCACAAGGCCAAGACCATCATCCTGGTCGACGCCATGGGCCAGACCGCCGGCACCCACGCCCGCGAATTGATGAAGTCCGGCTTCACCGCCGCCAAGCTGTCCGGCGGTATCTCCAGCTGGAAAGCCGACAATCTGCCGCTGGTGAAGTGATATGAGTAGCGTCGTCGTCTATTCCAGCGATTACTGCCCTTACTGCTCGCGAGCCAAGTACCTGCTCGAGAACAAAGGCGTGGCCTTCGAAGAGATCAAGGTCGATGGCAAGCCGCAGGTGCGCGCTGCGATGGCCCAGAAAGCCGGGCGTACGTCCGTGCCGCAAATCTGGATCGGCAGCACCCACGTGGGCGGTTGTGATGATCTGTTCGCCCTGGAGCGCGCCGGCAAGCTCGACGCGTTGCTCAGGGCCTGACGGCAATACCCCAAACAAGCAAACCTAAAAGAACCCTGGATCAAGAAGGATCTGCGATGACTGACCAACAGAACACTGCTGCGAACGAAGAAGAAACTGCACCGCAATTCTCCTTGCAGCGCATTTATGTGCGTGACCTGTCCTTCGAAGCTCCAAAAAGCCCGGCGATCTTCCGCCAGCAGTGGGAGCCGAGCGTCGGTCTGGATCTGAACACCCGTCAGAAGACGCTGGAAGCCGACTTCCACGAAGTCGTGCTGACCCTGTCGGTTACCGTGAAAAACGGTGACGAAGTGGCGTTCATCGCTGAAGTGCAACAGGCCGGGATCTTCCTGATCAAGAACCTGGATGACGCTTCGATGAGCCACACCCTGGGTGCGTTCTGCCCGAACATCCTGTTCCCGTACGCTCGCGAAACCCTGGACAGCCTGGTGACCCGCGGTTCGTTCCCGGCACTGATGCTGGCTCCGGTGAACTTCGATGCGCTGTACGCTCAAGAGCTGCAACGCATGCAGGCTGCTGGCGAGACTCCGACCGTTCAGTAAACGGTTTCAATCGCCACAGTAATTCAATGTGGGAGCGAGCCTGCTCGCGAAGAGGGCGTATCAGATGACATCAATGTCGCCTGGCACACCGCTTTCGCGAGCAGGCTCGCTCCCACATTTGCTTTGCGGTGTTACTTGAAGTCGTTCTGACGCCAGGCTTCGTAAACGGCCACCGCCACGGTATTGGACAGGTTCAGGCTGCGGCAGCCCTCGCGCATCGGCAGACGCAGGCGTTGTTCGCTGGGCAGGGCGTCCAGTACGTCGGCGGGCAAACCACGGCTTTCCGGGCCGAACAGGAATGCGTCGCCCGGGACGAAGCTGGCATCGTGGAACGGCCGCGAGCCCTTGGTGGTGAAGGCGAACAGTCGTGGATGGCCGAGGCTCTCCAGGCAGCTGGCGAGGTCCGCGTGGCGTTGCAGGGTGGCATACTCATGGTAATCGAGGCCGGCCCGGCGCAGGCGCTTGTCGTCCATCTCGAAGCCCAGCGGTTCGATCAAATGCAGGTGGCAGCCACTGTTGGCGCACAGCCTGATAACGTTGCCGGTATTCGGCGGAATTTCTGGTTGGAAAAGGATGACGTGAAACATGCACGGCTCCGAAGGCAAAGATGACGCGCATTCTACGCCGCCAGAAGGCGTGCGCTCGAAACTATTCCTGCGGGTAATGGGCTCGCTGGCGATTGTCGGGGTGATGGTCGGGATGATGATCGGTCGCCTGACCGCGCCGGACCTCAGTCAGTTGCAGCAGGTGGAAGTGACGAATGACGGGCTGGTGGTGTGGTTCAACAATGAGCCCAAGACCCACGGCGAGATGGTTGATGGCACTGTCGCGCTGCTGTTTGACGCCGAGGGCAAGGCGCAGAAAGGCCAACTCAAGTTCGGCGGCAAGGACGTGAACTGGCGGGTACGTTTGAGCGATGGGGGGGTGTTGCTGACGCTGGTGGCGGCCAGACCCCTGCAGGGTGAATGGTCCGGTAGCGAGGTCGAAGACCGCTGGCGGCTGGAGATCCATCTCCGGGAGCAATAAAAGAGGGGAATCCCCGGCCTGCCTGTACCAAGGTCCCCAAAACGGGAGGCTCGTCGCGAATGCGGTTTGAGCCTGGTGTAAAGAAGGAACCCCTGACCTGCCTGTATCAAGGGCCCCAAAACGGCTGGGCTCGTCGCGGTTGCGGTGTGAGCCCGATGTAAAGAGGGGAATCCCCGGCCTGCCTGTACCAAGGTCCCCGAAAGGGTTGGTGAATCGAATCACCTGTAAGAGGTACTGCAGGGGGCGTGCCAGGTTTTCATCTGTTGAAACAAAAAAGCGGATCAGAAACGCGAAAGCCCCGTAAACCGGGGCTTTCGTGTTTTTAAAGACTTGGATTTTTGACGTTTTCAGGCGGGATTTTGAAAGGCAGGATGTGCCCGATCACGGGTCATCGTGCATTGATGCGGTGCATGCTGGCCCTAAAAGCATCGCGAGCAGGCTCACTCCTACAGTTGGAATGCGTTCCCCTGTAGGAGTGAGCCTGCTCGCGATTGGATGTAACTGTCAGCGAAGATCGGAAGACCGATTAACCCTCATCCCCCTCATCATCATCCCCGCCATCAACCTTCATGCCCAATTCCTTGATCTTGCGGGTCAGGGTATTACGCCCCCAGCCCAGCAAGACGGCGGCATCGCGGCGGCGACCGGCGGTGTGCTTGAGGGCAGTCTCGATCATGATTCGCTCGAAGGCCGGCACGGCGCTGTCGAGCAGGCTCGATTGACCACGGGCCAGGGCCTGGTCAGCCCACTGGCGCAGGGCCTGTTCCCAGTTGGTGACCGGTGCCGAGTCCTGCGGCAGGCTCAACAACTCCGGCGGCAGGTCGCCGATGTGCACTTCGCGACCCGAAGCCATCACCGTGATCCAGCGGCAGGTGTTCTCCAGCTGACGCACGTTGCCCGGCCACGGCAGGTTCTTCAGGTATTCCTCGGTTTCGCTTTTCAGCAGCTTCGGCTCGACTGCCAGCTCCTGGGCGGCGCGGCCGAGGAAGTGCTTGGCCAGGGTCGGGATGTCTTCGCGGCGATCCGACAGACGCGGGATATGGATGCGGATCACGTTGAGGCGATGGAACAAGTCCTCTCGGAATTTCCCGGCGTGCACCAGGGTTTCCAGATTCTGGTGAGTCGCGGCGATGATGCGCACATCGACCTTCACCGGCACATGACCGCCGACGCGGTAGAACTCGCCATCGGCCAGTACCCGTAGCAGGCGAGTCTGGGTGTCGGCGGGCATGTCACCGATTTCGTCGAGGAACAGCGTACCGCCATCAGCTTGCTCGAAACGCCCGCGACGCAGGTTGGCGGCGCCCGTGAACGCGCCTTTCTCGTGGCCGAACAGTTCGGATTCCATCAGGTCTTTGGGGATCGCCGCCATGTTCAGCGCAATGAACGGCGAAGCGGCACGCGGGCTGTGACGATGCAACGCGTGGGCCACCAGTTCTTTACCGGTACCCGATTCACCGTTGATCAGCACGGTGATGTTGGAATGGCTCAAGCGCCCGATGGCGCGAAACACTTCCTGCATCGCCGGCGCTTCGCCGATGATTTCCGGGGTGCGGGTCAGGGTCGGGGCAACTTCCAGGCCCTGTTGTTCCTGGGCGTGCTGGTTGGCGCGCTTGACCAGGGAAACCGCCTCGTCGACATCGAACGGCTTGGGCAAGTATTCGAAGGCGCCGCCCTGATAGGACGCGACAGCGCTGTCCAGATCGGAGTGCGCGGTCATGATGATCACTGGCAGCCGTGGGTGCTGTTCGCGAATCCGCGCCAGAAGCTCCAGGCCACTGGCACCCGGCATGCGGATGTCGGAGATGATCACGTCCGGCTGCTGGCGCGCCAGACGGCTCATCACGCCATCGGCGCTGTCGAAGCTTTGCGTGGTCATGCCTTCCTGTTGCAAGGCTTTTTCCAGGACCCAACGGATAGAACGGTCGTCATCGACGATCCACACGGTTTCACTACGGCTCATGTCGATGTGGCTCCTTGTTCCAGTGGCAGAAAGATCGAGAAGGTGGTGTGGCCGGGGTGGCTGTCACATTCGATCAGGCCCTGGTGCTGGCTGATGATGTTCTGGGTAATGGCCAGGCCCAGCCCGGTACCGTCCGGACGACCGCTGACCATGGGGAAGAAAATGGTTTCCTGAAGCTCTGCCGGGATGCCCGGACCGTTATCGATGATCTCGATCTTGGTCACCAGGCGATGACGCACATGACCGATGGTGAACTGGCGCATGGCGCGGGTGCGCAGGCTGATGCGGCCCAGGCGCAGTTCATTCTGGCTGCTGATGGCCTGCATGGCGTTGCGCACGATGTTCAGCACGGCCTGAATCATTTGTTCGCGATCGATCAGGACGTCGGGGATGCTTGGATCGTAGTCGCGCACCAAGGTGATGCAGCCCTGGCTTTCGGCCTCCACCAGATGGCAGACACGCTCCAGCACTTCGTGGATGTTGCACATGGCCAGCGACGGCAGCTTGTTGGAGCCGAGCATGCGGTCCACCAGATTACGCAGGCGGTCGGCTTCTTCGATGATGACGTTGGTGTAGTCGCGCAGGCTTTCTTCCGGCAGTTCCCGGGCCAGCAATTGTGCCGCGCCGCGAATCCCGCCCAAGGGGTTCTTGATTTCATGGGCAAGGCCGCGCACCAGCATCTTGCTGGTTTCCTGTTTCGACAGCTGTGCTTCTTCCTTGGTGATCCGCAGCAGGCGGTCACGGGGGTGGACTTCGAGCAGCAGCATCGTGTCGCCATTGCTCAGAATCGGCGTTACCGCGTAGTCGACGGTCAGGGTCTGGCCGGTGAGGGCGGTGAGCATGGCTTCGCGCTTGGTGAACGGATGCGCCTGTTCGACGGCCTGGCGCAACGAGTTCAGTGCCTCGGTCGATTCGGTGAACAACTCACTGATGAACTGCCCATGGCTGCGCTGACCGCTGATTGCCAGCAGCATCTCCGCCGCCGGGTTCATGTACTCGAGGCGCAGTTCGGCGTCGAGCAGGATCGTGGCAGTGGTGAGGTTGTCGAGTAGCAAACGGTGGAGCGCGTCGCTAATGGTCATCGGGACCTCTTTTAGGGCAGAGCATGCGCAAAAAAAGCGCTGGTACGGGCAAAATGCAAAAACCAAACCAAGGCTCCGAAAAGAAGCGCTCGAGGCCTGAAACAGGCGTTTGACGCTCGTTTGCGTGGCGTTCTGCCAGCTTTCGCGGGTACTTTCGAACCAAAATGGGTTGGAATGTGAGTACGGTGCAAGCAATCGCACCAATATAGTGCGCAAACCTGAACAAGGTTAAAAAGTCTTGGGCATGCCGGCAGGCACTCGGCAGTCAGGTCTTCAGCGCGTGTGCACTCGTTGCACGGTGAGGGTCGTGGTGGGGCTCTGCTGGACAACGTTTTCGCCATCGACTACTTGCACGGCGAGGCTGTGTTCGCCGCGATCGATGTTCACCAGTTGCAGGGTCGGCACGTTGCCTGGCTCGCCGTACGGCTGACCGTCCAGCAGCAGGCGCAGCAGGTGAGGGGCTTGCAGGCGCGGCTTGATCAGTACGGTTACGGTGAACGTGCCGTTGTTGGCGCGCAGGGCTTCGTTGGCAGGCAGACCGGTCAGCTCCAGCACTTCATAGGTCTTGAGGGGTTGTTCACTATGGGCGGCCCGCGCAGCAGGCGCGGGTTCGCCCGGAGGCTGGCGCTCGATGCTGTTGAGGGGCGGCAAGTTGACCGGTTGGGCGCTGACACCGTCAGGCGGTTGATTGCTGTACGCGGTGGCGCCGTTGGCGTCCGTGTACTTGTAGATCTGCGCCAGGGCGGGCAGAGCGATCAGCAGCAGGATGAAAAGAAAACCACGACCCATAAAAACAACCGGAAACGAAAGCGTAGGGTTGCAGCATAGGTCAGGGTTGGTGGTTATCCCAAGTCGCTGAACATCCTGACAATAAAAAAGGCCTCCCGAAGGAGGCCTCTTTTTGTCACGCCGCGTGTCGCGACGCTACCGGATCAGCAGCTGTAGTACAGCTCGTATTCCAGTGGGTGTACGAAGGTACGTACCTTGATTTCTTCTTCGCTTTTAAGGGCGATGTAAGCGTCGATGAAGTCGTCGCTGAAAACGCCGCCTTTGGTCAGGAACGCACGACCTTTGTCCAGCTCTTCCAGGGCTTCTTTCAGGCTGCCGCAAACTTGTGGGATCTCTTTGGCCTCTTCAGGCGGCAGGTCGTACAGGTTTTTGTCAGCGGCATCGCCAGGGTGGATCTTGTTCTGGATGCCGTCCAGGCCAGCCATCAGCAGTGCGGCGAAGCACAGGTACGGGTTGGCAGCCGGATCCGGGAAGCGTGCTTCAATACGGCGGGCTTTCGGGCTCGACACGTAAGGAATACGGATCGAAGCGGAGCGGTTGCGAGCCGAGTAGGCCAGCATCACTGGGGCTTCGAAGCCTGGAACCAGACGCTTGTAGGAGTTGGTGGCCGGGTTGGTGAAGCCGTTCAGGGCCTTACCGTGCTTGATGATGCCGCCGATGAAGTACAGGGCAGTGTCGGACAGGCCGGCATAGCCTTCGCCAGCGAAGGTGTTCTTGCCATCTTTCCAGATGGACATGTGTACGTGCATACCCGAGCCGTTGTCGCCGTACAGAGGCTTAGGCATGAAGGTCGCGGTGCGACCGTAGGCATCGGCTACGTTGTGCACGACGTACTTCAGGGTTTGGGTTTCGTCGGCTTTCTTCACCAGGGTGTTGAACTTGACGCCGATTTCGTTCTGGCCGGCAGTTGCCACTTCGTGGTGGTGAACTTCGACGGTCAGGCCCATTTCTTCCAGTGCGTTGCACATGGAGGTACGGATTTCGTGGTCGTGGTCGAACGGCGGAACCGGGAAGTAGCCGCCTTTGACGCCTGGACGGTGGCCTTTGTTGCCGCCTTCGATGTCCTGGTCGGACATCCACGAACCTTGTTCAGAGTAGATCTTGAACATGGAACCGGAAATGTCGGACTTGAACTTCACCTGGTCGAAGATGAAGAACTCTGGCTCTGGACCGGCGTATACGGTGTCGCCGATAGCGGTGGCTTTCAGGTGCTCTTCGGCGCGCTTGGCGATCGCACGTGGGTCGCGGTCGTAGCCTTGCATGCTCGAAGGTTCGATGATGTCGCAGACCAGGATCAGGGTCGGCTCTTCGGTGAACGGATCCAGGACGGCGGTGGAGTCGTCCGGCATCAGGATCATGTCGGAGGCTTCGATGCCTTTCCAGCCAGCGATGGAGGAACCGTCGAACATTTTGCCGACTTCGAAGAAGTCATCATCCAGCGCATCGCGAGCCGGCATGGTCACGTGGTGCTGAGTGCCTTTGGTGTCCGTGAAGCGCAGATCAATCCACTTGACGTCATGATCTTTGATGAGTTGAACCGACTTCGACATAGTGTCCTCCGGGTGGCTTCGGGCTAGTAATGGATGCCCTTAAATGTGGGTGATGCCGGCGCGAATACTCTGCCAAGGCAACCTGCCTCACAAGGGAGCAAATTGCATGCCAGTGCCCCAGCATGGGTTTTTTGCCCCAAAAACACGCTTGCGAAGGCATATTGCGCTTTAAAGCAGAAAATCTCGCCCTGTAATGTGGCGTCAGATTCAATAAATGACCTGTTTTGGTGCGCGCAAAACCTTCTGCACATTAACTGGTTAAACCTTGAGCAATTTCCGCTATAATCCGCGCCCCCCTTTTTCGGCAGGCCATGCGCGCGCTGTTTCCATGAAATTAATCGTAAAAGTCTTCCCCGAGATCACCATCAAGAGTCGACCTGTCCGGACGAAATTTATCCGCCAGTTGGCCAAAAACATCCGCGCCGTGCTCCGCGATCTGGACCCGGCCGTGGTGGTGAACGGCGTGTGGGACAATCTCGAGCTGGAAACCCGCGTTACCGACCCGAAAGCCTTGAAAGAGATGGGTGAGCGTCTGACCTGCATGCCGGGCATCGCGCACTTTCTGCAGATCGACGAGTACCCGCTGGGCGACTTCGACGACATCACCGAAAAGTGCAGGCAGCACTACGGCGATGCGCTGGCCGGCAAGATCTTTTCGGTGCGTTGCAAACGCGCCGGCAAGCACCCGTTCAGCTCGATCGATATCGAAAAATATGTCGGCAGCAAGCTGCGACGTGAGTGCGGCGCCGCCGGGATCGACCTGAAAAAGCCTGAAGTCGAAGTCCGGATCGAAGTTCGCGACCAACGGTTGTTCGTGATCCACAGCCAGCACAACGGCATCGGCGGATATCCGCTGGGCGCCCTGGAGCAGACTCTGGTGCTGATGTCCGGTGGCTTCGACTCCACCGTGGCGGCCTACCAGATCATGCGCCGCGGGCTGATGGCGCATTTCTGCTTCTTCAATCTGGGCGGACGTGCCCACGAGCTGGGCGTCATGGAAGTCGCGCATTTCATCTGGAAGAAGTACGGCAGCTCCCAACGCGTGCTATTTGTCAGTGTGCCGTTCGAAGAAGTGCTGGGCGAAATCCTCGGCAAAGTCGATAACAGTCATATGGGCGTAGTATTGAAGCGTATGATGTTGCGCGCTTCGTCCCAAATTGCCGATCGACTGCACATCGACGCACTGGTCACCGGTGAGGCGATCTCCCAGGTGTCGAGCCAGACGCTGCCGAACCTGTCAGTGATCGACTGTGTGACCGACAAGCTTGTCCTGCGCCCACTGATCGTCGCGCACAAGCAGGACATCATCGACACGGCCAACGAAATCGGCACCGCCGATTTTGCCCGGCACATGCCGGAATACTGCGGCGTCATCTCGGTCAATCCGAAGACCGCGGCCAAGCGCCATCGCGTCGAGCATGAAGAGAAAGAATTCGATATGGCGGTACTCGAGCGTGCGCTCGAAAACGCCAAGCTGGTGCCGATCGATCGCGTGATCGATGAACTGGGCCAGGATTTGCAGATTGAAGAAGTCAGCGAAGCGCTGGCCGGTCAGATCGTCATCGACATCCGCCACCCGGATGCCGCTGAAGACGACCCGCTGGAACTCGCTGGCATCGAGGTACAAACGATGCCGTTTTATGCAGTGAACGCTCGTTTCAAGGAACTGGACCCTACTCGCCAGTACCTGCTGTATTGCGACAAAGGCGTGATGAGTCGCCTGCATGCCCACCATTTGCTCAGTGAGGGGCATGCCAATGTGCGCGTTTATCGACCGAGCTAAGTGCCCGGGGCTGTTTGCCTGTGGCCTGCGTCACCGGCCCCCCGATGCCACCGTCAAGCTGTAACGGCTTTCACGGACGCTACTGTTAATCGCTGCCAAGACTTGTCAGCACACCGAATCCTCTGATCGAGATACACAAGTGATCGAAAATCTACGCAACATCGCCATCATTGCCCACGTTGACCATGGTAAGACCACCCTGGTAGACAAACTCCTGCGTCAATCCGGCACCCTGGAGCGCAACGAGCTCAACGACGAGCGCGTGATGGACTCCAACGACCAGGAAAAAGAGCGCGGTATTACCATTCTGGCGAAAAACACCGCCATCAACTGGAACGGCTACCACATCAACATCGTGGACACCCCGGGCCACGCCGACTTCGGCGGCGAAGTTGAACGCGTAATGTCGATGGTTGACTCCGTTCTGCTGCTGGTTGACGCTCAAGACGGCCCTATGCCGCAAACCCGTTTCGTGACCAAGAAGGCTTTCGAAGCCGGCCTGCGTCCGATCGTGTGCATCAACAAGGTTGACCGTCCAGGCGCGCGTCCGGACTGGGTTCTGGACCAGATCTTCGACCTGTTCGACAACCTGGGTGCCACCGAAGAACAGCTGGACTTCAAAGTCGTCTACGCCTCGGCCCTGAACGGTATTGCCGGTCTGGACCACAACGAAATGGCTGAAGACATGACCCCGCTGTACCAGTCGATCGTCGACAACGTACCGGCGCCGGCTGTTGACCGTGAAGGTCCGTTCCAGATGCAGATCTCCGCACTGGATTACAACAGCTTCCTGGGTGTTATCGGTGTTGGCCGTATCGCTCGTGGTCGCGTCAAGCCGAACACCCCGGTTGTCGCTATCGGCGCCGACGGCAAGAAGCGTAACGGTCGTATCCTGAAGCTGATGGGTCACCACGGTCTGCACCGTGTAGACGTTGAAGAAGCTGCCGCAGGCGACATCGTGTGCATCAGCGGTATGGACTCGCTGTTCATCTCCGACACCCTGTGCCACCCGGACACTGTTGAAGCGATGAAGCCGTTGACCGTCGACGAGCCAACCGTTTCCATGACCTTCCAGGTAAACGACTCGCCATTCTGCGGTAAAGAAGGCAAGTTCGTGACTTCCCGTAACATCAAGGAACGTCTGGACAAAGAGCTGCTGTACAACGTTGCACTGCGCGTTGAAGAAGGCGACTCGGCTGACAAGTTCAAGGTTTCCGGCCGTGGCGAACTGCACCTCTCGGTACTGATCGAAACCATGCGTCGCGAAGGCTTCGAAATGGCTGTAGGCCGTCCGGAAGTGATCATCCGTCTGGTTGACGGCGTGAAGCACGAACCATTCGAAAACGTCACCATCGACACCCCTGAAGAATCCCAGGGCAAGGTGATGGAAGAGATGGGCCTGCGTAAGGGCGACCTGACCAACATGGTGCCGGATGGCAAGGGCCGTGTACGTCTGGAATACAACATCCCTGCTCGCGGTCTGATCGGTTTCCGTAACCAGTTCCTGACCCTGACCAACGGTGCTGGCATCCTGACCTCGATCTTCGACCGTTACGACGTGATGAAGTCCGGCGACATGTCCGGCCGTCAGAACGGCGTTCTGGTTTCGGTTGAAACCGGCAAGGCACTGACCTACTCCCTGGAAACCCTGCAGGCGCGTGGCAAGCTGTTCGTAGAACACGGTCAGGAAATCTACAACGGTCAGATCGTGGGTCTGAACAGCCGTGACAACGACCTGGGCGTCAACCCTACCAAGGGCAAGAAGCTCGACAACATGCGTGCTTCGGGTAAAGACGAAACCATCGCCCTGGTTCCACCTGTTCGCTTCACCCTGGAACAGGCTCTGGAATTCATTCAGGACGACGAGCTGTGTGAAGTGACTCCTAAGTCCATCCGTCTTCGCAAGAAGATCCTGGACGAAAGCGAGCGTACCCGCGCTGCCAAGAAAGCCAAGGCATAAGATTTAGCCCGGCTTAACGAAAACGCCCCCGGTCGAAAGGCCGGGGGCGTTTTTGTTTGTCTGGGGTTTGTGCAGTGTTTGTTCGGGCCCCATCGCTAGCAGGCTAGCTCCCACACTTGACCTGTGATCGACACAAATCCCCTGTGGGAGCTAGCCTGCTAGCGATGGCGGCCAATCAGCCACAGAAGATTTCAGGATGGATCAGAACCGCTCAATCGCCCGCGAACTCCGCTCGCGCTCCACTTCCTTGGGCTTGTATGCGCAATACCCCGGCCGCGGGCCGATTTTCGGGTGATTGCGGCAGGTATCCGGGCGCTTTTCATAAATAGTGCACAGACGGCTCTTACGATCCAGGTAGTAGCAATCGTTGTTGCTCATGCGCTGGAGGGTGAAGATTCCTGACTTCTGGTTGAAGCGTTCAACCAAGCCTTCTTTTTGCAAGCGCTTGGCGATGTTCTTCGGCGGATCACCCAGCTCGAATTCATCGACCACGCCGATGCGGACCAGATCCTTGATCTTGACCTCGACGGGCAGGGTGCAGCAGCTGGACATGCATGAGCCGCACATCGGGGCAGAGTACTTGGCCCAGGTATCGAGGCGGTCGATCTCTGCGGCAGCGATCAGGTTCGGCTTCATCATCGGTTGTTACCAGCGTGTGCATCAGGGCGCGCGATCATACCGGGACTGGTGGATTTTTGAACAACCTTTCGCCAGTTTTTTTCACAGACAGCGCAAACAACCGGAAAATAGGCACGAGCCCTGCATTGATTCAGGCACAAGACAACGCAATGTCGATCCAGCTTGCATTCAAAGGAAAAACTGCCGAACCAGAGCCTCTACCGCCTGTCAGACCGACTAGGCTCAGACAACTCCAAGCTCGCTCGAGGTCCTATCGATGACTCAAGAACCACTTGTTCGCGAAGCAGAGGTGGCCGCATTCCGCGACGCCGTCTTGACCAAACTCACTTATGCAGTGGGTAAAGACCCGGATCACGCCTTCGACCATGACTGGTTCGAAGCCATTGCCCTGGCCGCGCGGGATCACATGGTCGAGCACTGGATGGACCACACGCGGCAGATCTACCGCAAAGGTCAGAAGCGCGTCTATTACCTCTCCCTTGAATTCCTCATCGGCCGGCTGCTCTACGACAGCCTGAGCAACCTCGGCCTGCTCGACGTGGCCCGCGAAGCCCTGACCGAACTCGGCGTCGACCTTGAGCGCATCCGCCTGCTGGAACCCGATGCGGCCCTGGGCAACGGCGGCCTCGGACGTCTGGCGGCGTGTTTCATGGAAAGCATGTCGACCCTCGGCATCGCCGGTCATGGCTACGGTATTCGTTACGAACACGGCTTGTTCCGCCAGGCCATCGTCGACGGCTGGCAACAGGAGCAGACCGAACACTGGCTGGATTTCGGCAACCCCTGGGAGTTCGAACGCCCGGAGGTGGTTTACCCGATCGGTTTCGGCGGCAGTGTCGAGACAGTGACCGATGAAAACGGCAAGTCCAGGCAAGTCTGGCACCCGGTGGAAACCGTACGAGCCATTGCGTATGACACGCCGGTGGTCGGTTGGCGCGGGGCAAGCGTCAACACGCTGCGTTTGTGGCGCGCCCGGGCCATGGAAGAGCTGCATCTGGAGCGTTTCAACGCCGGTGACCACCTGGGCGCCGTGGCCGAAGTGGCCCGGGCCGAAAGTATCTCTCGGGTGCTCTACCCGGCGGACAGCACCGAGGCCGGCCAGGAATTGCGCCTGCGCCAGGAGTATTTCTTCGTCGCCGCCTCATTGCAGGATCTGCTGCGTCGCCATCGCAACATGCACACCTCGGTACTGACCCTGGGCGACCACGCGGCGATTCAGCTCAACGACACCCACCCTTCGATTGCCGTGGCTGAACTGATGCGGCAACTGGTCGACGTGTACGACGTGGCATGGGACGCGGCGTGGCAGGTCACCGTCGATACGTTGTCTTACACCAACCATACGTTGCTGCCGGAAGCGCTGGAAACCTGGCCGGTGGGCCTGATGGAGCGCATGCTGCCACGGCACATGCAGATCATTTACCTGATCAACGCCCAGCACATCGACTCCCTGCGGGCCAAAGGCATTCACGACTTCGACGTGCTGCGCGCGGTGTCGCTGATCGAGGAAGACAACGGACGCCGGGTGCGCATGGGCAACCTGGCGTTTCTCGGTTCCCACAGCATCAACGGTGTGTCGGGGCTGCACACGCAACTGATGCGTCAAACGGTGTTCTCCGAATTGCACAAGCTCTACCCGGAGCGGATCAACAACAAAACCAACGGCATCACCTTCCGCCGCTGGCTGTATCAGGCCAACCCCGAGCTGACCTCGATGCTGGTCGATGCCCTCGGGCCCGAAGTGCTGGATAACCCGGAACAGCGTTTGCTCGCCCTCGAGCCGTTCGCCGAGAAAAGTGCATTCCGCAAGGCGTTTGCCGAGCAACGCCTGCACAGCAAGAAAGCCCTGGCGTACCTGATTCATGAGCGGCTGGGCGTGGCGGTCAACCCGGCGGCGATGTTCGATGTGCAGGTCAAGCGGATCCACGAATACAAACGCCAGTTGCTGAACCTGATGCACACCGTGGCGTTGTACCAGGCGATTCGCGCGGAACCTGAAATCGATTGGGTGCCACGGGTGAAAATCTTCGCCGGCAAGGCGGCCGCGAGTTATCACCAGGCCAAACTGATCATTAAGCTGACCAACGACATCGCCCGGGTGGTGAATAACGACCCGACCGTGCGCGGCTTGCTCAAAGTGGTGTTCCTGCCCAATTACAACGTCAGCCTGGCGGAGAGCATCATTCCGGCGGCGGATTTGTCCGAGCAGATCTCCACCGCCGGGTTCGAAGCGTCAGGCACCAGCAACATGAAATTCGGCCTGAACGGCGCGCTGACCATCGGCACCCTGGACGGGGCCAACGTGGAAATGTGCGACCTCATCGGTGCCGAGCACATGTTCATCTTCGGCCTCAGCGCGCAGCAGGTGGAAGCGCGCAAGCAGAACCATGAGTTCAGCGCGGTGCCGGATATTGCCGCGTCCCATCGTCTGAACGATGTGCTGCAAGCGATTCGTGGCGGGGTGTTCTCACCGGATGATCCGTCCCGTTACACCGGGTTGATCGATTCGCTGGTGGACTACGACCGCTTCCTGGTCTGTGCCGACTTCGACTCCTACTGGCACGCCCAGATGCGCGTCGAAGCCCATTGGCACGACTCGAAGGAGTGGTGGCGCTCGGCGGTGTTGAGTACGGCGCGGATGGGATGGTTCTCGTCGGACCGGACCATTCGCGAGTACGCAACGGAAATCTGGAAGGCACTGGAGTAGTTTTCAGCCAGAACTGCGAGCAAGGCCCGGTTGTTGCCGGGCCGGATCGATATACTAGGCGCCGGATTGCCGAGCGGCAGGGTTTGTGGTGTTTTCACACTAGACTGATCAGACACTGTACCGCTTGGACTTGCCCCACGATGGGGCCGCTTAGGGATATCGACCATGCAATGGATGTTCATGCTGATAGGGCTGGTGCTCGGCTGGATACTCGACGAGTCATTCAGTGATGCACTGTTGGGCGCATTACTCGGATTGGGTATCGGCCAGGCCCTTCGCCTGACTCGCATGGACTCGCAGGCCGTCGAGCAGCAGCGCTTGCTGGAACAGGCGCAGGTAGCGCTGCACGCGGTCGAGCAACGGCTGGCGCTGCTCGAAGCATCGGGCGTCAAGGCGCCGGAAACCCGCGAACCACTGGTCTCACCTGAAACCATCCTCGATGAAGCACCAGCAGCGGCCCCGGATTTGCTCTGGGAGCTGCCGCCCGAACTCGAACCGATAGCCGTCGCGGCCACCGAAACCAACCGTTCGCAGCCTGCCGATGCCTGGAAGGCCGAGACGATCGCTCGCCAGGCACAACCACCTGCCCCCCCGCGTGGTCCGAACCTCATCGACCGCGCCATCAGTCGCGCCCGGGCCTGGTTGTTCGGCGGCAATACCGTGTTGCGGGTCGGCGTGGTGCTGCTGTTCCTCGGTCTGGCCTTCCTGCTGCGCTATGCCACCGAAGGCGTGGTGGTGCCGGTTGAATTGCGTTATGCAGGCGTTGCGGCGGCAGCCTTGGGGTTGCTCGGGCTGGGGTGGTGGTTGCGAGCGCGCAACAGCAGTTATGCGTTGATCCTGCAAGGCGCCGGGATCGCCGTGTTGTATCTGACAGTGTTTGCCGCGATGCGCCTGCATCCACTGCTCGATCCCTCGGCGGGGTTCGGCCTGCTGGTGGCGGTGACTGTCTGTTCGGCGATTCTCGCCATCACCCAGGACTCCCTGGGGCTGGCCGCCGCAGCCGCACTGGGCGGGTTCGCCGCGCCGCTACTGGCCTCCACCGGCGCCGGCAACCACGTCGCGCTGTTCAGCTACTTCGCCCTGCTCAACGCCGGCATCTTCGTCATTGCCTGGTTCAAGGCCTGGCGGCTGTTGAATGTCATCGGGTTCACCGGCACCTTCGGCATCGGTTTCGCCTGGGGCCTGCGCTCCTACTCGCCGGAACTACTGTGGAGTACCGAGCCGTTTCTGATTTTGTTTTTCCTGATGTACCTGGCCATTGGTCTGCTGTTCGCCCGACGCAAGCTGCTGGAAATGAGCGATGCACCGGCAGAGGGCAGTCGCGAATCGCTGTTGCAGTGGTCGGCGCGCAAGGGCAACTACGTCGACGGCACTCTGTTGTTCGGCCCGCCGCTGGCGGGTTTCGGTTTGCAGTTCGCACTGGTACAGCATCTGGAGTTCGCGGCGGCGTTCAGTGCCTTGGCGCTGGGCATTATTTATATGGGGCTTGCCCGTTGGCTGATGGCCGGGCGCACGCTGTTGCTGGGGGAAACCTGTCTGGCGTTGGGCGTGATCTTCACCAGCCTGGCGATTCCGCTGGGGCTCGATGCACGCTGGACGACAGCGGCGTGGGCGGTGGAGGGCGCGGGGATCTTCTGGCTCGGCCTGCGCCAGCAAAGGCCCTTGGGTCGGGCGTTTGCCTTGCTCCTGCAACTGGGTTCGGCGCTGGCGTTTCTCAGCGAGCTGCACGACAGCGAGGGCAGCCTGCTCGGCGGCGAGCCGCTAGGCGCGTTGTTACTGGGCATCGCGTTGCTGTTCAGCTTCCACCAGTTGCGTAAAGCCTTGCCGGAACAGATCAGGCCTTGGGAACTGAAAGGCCTGCCAGTCCTGGCATGCCTCGGGCTGGCGTTTCTCTATTTGCTGGCGCCGTTGTTTTTCTTCAGCCACGGCACGGTGATCAGTTGGGCCCTGGCCGGGGCGCTGACGTTGTTGGTTGGCGTGCGCCTGCCATCGCGCACCTTCGTGTTCACCGCGCTCGCTGTGCAACTGTTGGGTGGCGCGCTGTTCCTGGCGACGGGGCCGCTGTTCAGTGAAGGGCTGAATCCCTTGGCTCATGCCGGATTCTGGGCGCCGCTGGTGTTGGGGCTGGCGGCGATGGCCGGGGCCTGGCGTTTGCAGATTGGTCATTCGCTTGGAACATTCGAAGGGCTGAGCCTGTTGCGATTGTCCCAGGCGTTGCTGGTGTGGGGCGCAGGTTGGTGGGCGTTGGCCTGGATCATCGAAGTGCTGCATTTTGCGCCGTTGCCGGTGCGGGCGACTTTGTTGTTGAGCATCGCTGCCGTGAGTGTGGCGCTGTGGACGGTGTTGGCGCTGCGCCTGAAATGGCCGTCACTGGGTGTGCTCTGCACGGCGTTGATTCCCGCGGCAGCACTGGTGCTGCTCGCGGCCTGGCACTCGCGTTATCACCCGGCGGCCAACGTCGGCTGGCTGGCGTGGGCCGCGGTGCTCGTCGTGCATTTCATGTCCCTGAGGCGCCTGGCACTCATGCTGGCGGCGCGCGTGACGAGCGTGGCCCATGTGCTCGGCTGTTGGTTGTTGATGGGGGTGCTGGCTCTGGAGCTGCGTTACGGCTTGCTGGTGTTGTCCGAGCAATACAACGCCTGGCGCTGGTTGGGTTGGGCGATTCTGCCCAGTCTGTATCTGGTGCTGATGGCGGCACCTCGCGCGTGGCCTTGGCCAGTGTCGGCGTATCCACGCGAATACCGCGTATACGCCGCCGCGCCGCTGGCGTTGTTGATGCTCGGCTGGTTCTGGCTGGCGAATGTCGCCAGTGACGGCAACGCCGAGCCACTGCCCTACGTGCCATTGATCAACCCGCTGGAGCTGGGTTTGCTGTTCGCGTTGTTCGGCGTCTATGCCTGGTCCCGCAGCGCCATGACACAACTGGCAGTCCGCGAGGATTACGCCGCCATCGCCACGCAAGGGGTCGCGGGTGCCTCGCTGTTCGTGTTCTTTACGGCATTGGTGATGCGTACGGCGCACCATTGGAGCGGGGTGCCGTTCGAGCTGGACCTGTTGCTGGCGTCGATGCAGGTGCAAGCCGGGTTGTCCATCGTCTGGACCTTGATGGCCCTGAGCCTGATGATCGGCGGCCATTTGCGTCGTCGCCGGGAAGTCTGGTTGATCGGCGCCGCCTTGATCGGCGTGGTCGTGACCAAACTGTTTTTTGTTGAATTGAGTAACCGCGGCGGGCTGGCGCGGATCGTGTCGTTTATCGGTGTCGGCGTGTTGCTGCTGGTGGTGGGTTATTTCGCCCCACTGCCGCCCAAGCGTGCCGAAGCTGTGCCGGATATCGAGAAACCGGTCCCGGAATCCGAAGGAGTGTCGTCTTGAGTCAGAAGCTGAACCTGGGTTGGTTGGGCGCGGTTGCCATGGGCGTGGTGTTGTCGGCGGTTGCCCAGGAAAAACCGGCGGACTTCACTACCCAAGTGCCCCTGTCGGTGACGGGCGAAGGCCCCTGGTATCGCATTGAACTGCCCCTGAGCGTACAACTGAATGCACGGCAGGCCGACCTGAGCGACGTGCGTGTGTTCAACGCGGTGGGCGATGTTCAGGCTTACGCCTTGGCTCGGGAATCGGCGCGCAGCAATGAAACGCGGACTTTGAACGAGGTGAAATGGTTTGCGCTGTACAGCTCGGTGGACGCCACTGAAACCGCGCCGAGCGTGCGGGTGCAATCGAGTACCAACGGCACATTGGTCGAGGTGCAGCCCTCCAGTCAGTTGGAGGCGGGTGAGGAGGAGTTGCGCGGCTGGTTGCTCGACGCTTCGGCGATCAAGGCGCCGTTGCAGCAGTTGATTCTCGACTGGACCAGCGAGCGCGACGGCTTCCAGCGTTTCACCGTCGAAGCCAGCGATGATTTGCAGCATTGGCAGTCCTGGGGTGAAGGGCAGGTGGCGCGCCTGACCTTTTCCGACGAGCGGGTCGAGCAGCATGAAGTCAACCTGCCGGGCCAGCCGGCGCGCTACCTGCGGTTGCTGTGGATCACCCCGCATTCGGCGCCGACACTGACGTCGGCGCAACTGCAGAGCGCCAATATCCGCAGCCTGCCGCTGCCGTTGGTCTGGTCCCAGGCATTGGCCGGCAGCAGCGTGAAGGCGGGTGAATACACCTGGCAGTTGCCGATGGGGCTGAATGTCGAGCGGGTGCAGGTCGAGTTGAGCCAGCCCAACAGCCTGGCGCCAGTGAGCCTGGCCGGGCGGCGTGACAGCAGCCTGCCATGGCAGTCGTTGGGCAACGGTTTGCTCTATCGCCTGACCCAGAACGGTCAGGACGTGGTCCAAAACGAATTGCAGCTGTCAGGGCAAATCGTGCAGCAATTGAAACTGACCGTGGACGAACGCGGCGGCGGCCTGGGTGATCAGGCACCGACGTTGAAGTTTGCCGTGCGTGCCACGCAACTGGTGTTCCTGGCGCGCGGGCCTGGGCCTTACACGCTGGCCGTGGGGAGTTCGACGGCGAAGGCGGCGAACTTGTCGCTGTCGACGCTGATTCCGGATTACAGCCCGACGAAGCTCGCGACCCTGGGCCGGGCCATGGTGGATGTCGGGGCGGTGGTCTCGAATGCATCGACAGAGAAAACGCCGGCGACGACGGACACTCAGTGGAAGAGGTTCGGCTTGTGGGCGGTGTTGTTGCTCAGTGTCTTGTTCCTGGCGGCGATGGCGTTCAGTTTGTTGCGCAAGCCCTCTGTCAAATCCTGACAGTGGGTGCTGCGCCCCCAATCGCGAGCAGGCTCCCACAGTTGGAATGCGTACCCCTGTGGGAGCGAGCCTGCTCGCGAAAGCGTTAGTTCATTCAACAAAAATACCGTATTTGCCTCTTTCCCCGAGCTCACACCCAGCCCTTTTCCAACTACGCTCATCCCCGCGCATGAACTCTCTTCGGCCGATCACGTCTGATAGGAGGAAATGCGCCCCGACTCGCGTTAAACTGCGCGGGTTTTTAGCCCCCCATTCCTCCGGAGCCTTCCATGTCCCGCGTTACCTTGAGTCGCTATTTGATTGAGCAGACCCGCAGCAACAACACTCCTGCCGATCTGCGCTTCCTGATCGAAGTGGTGGCGCGTGCCTGCAAGGAGATCAACCACGCCGTGTCCAAAGGCGCCCTCGGTGGCGTTCTGGGCAGCATGGGCACTGAAAACGTCCAGGGCGAAGTGCAGAAGAAGCTCGACGTGATCTCCAACGAGATTCTGCTCGAAGCCAACGAATGGGGCGGTCACCTGGCCGGCATGGCGTCCGAAGAAATGGACAATGCCTACCAGATCCCGGGCAAATACCCGAAAGGCGCGTACCTGCTGGTATTCGACCCGCTGGACGGTTCGTCGAACATCGACATCAACGCCCCGGTCGGTACCATCTTCTCGGTACTGCGTTGCCCGAACGAATACCTGAGCCAGAACGAGCCCTTGAATGAAAAGGCCTTCCTGCAGCCAGGTACCCAGCAAGTGGCCGCCGGTTACGCGATCTACGGTCCGCAGACCATGCTGATCCTGACCCTGGGCGACGGCGTGAAAGGCTTCACCCTGGACCGTGAAATGGGCAGCTTCGTGTTGACCCACGAAAACATCACCATTCCTGAAGCCACCCAGGAATTTGCCATCAACGCGTCCAACCAGCGTCACTGGGAAGCACCGGTACAGCGCTACGTCGGCGAATTGCTGGCAGGCGATGAAGGCCCGCTGAAAAAGAACTACAACATGCGTTGGGTTGCCGCGATGGTCGCGGACGTGCATCGCATCCTGACCCGTGGTGGCCTGTTCATGTACCCACGCGACAGCCGCGAGCCGTCGAAGCCGGGCAAACTGCGCCTGATGTACGAAGCCAACCCGATGTCGTTCCTGGTGGAACAGGCGGGCGGCGCGTCCACCAACGGCCACCAGCGCATCCTCGACATCCAGCCGGAAGGCCTGCACCAGCGTGTTGCGGTGTTCCTCGGCTCGAAAGAAGAAGTTGCCCGTGTCACGGCTTACCACAAGGAATAAACCATGACCGCGCCCTGGCAGCCGTTGCTTGATTGGTGGTTCGGAAGTTCCGGATCAGCGAGGGAAGTGGCGGCGCAGAAGGGCAGGTTATGGTTTGGCAAGCGCGACAGCCAGGACCTCGAAGCGCGTGAGCGTTTCGGGGACTTGGCCGAGCAGGCACTGGCCGGCGGATTGACCGAGTGGATGCAATGTCCCGAAGGTTGGCTGGCCCTGGTGCTGTTGCTCGATCAAATCCCGCGAATGATTTTTCGCGATACTCCCAAAGCCTTTGCGGGCGATCTGCGGGCGCAAAAGCTGGTGGCCCAAGGCATTGCCGCGGATTTCGATCGGCAGTTACAGCCGATTCAGCGGGTGTTCATCTACCTGGTGTTCGAGCACAGCGAAAACCTCGCGGTGCAGAACGAAGGCGTCTCGCGTTATATCGGGTTGGTGGCGCAGCAGCCTGAAGGTGATCAAGCGCTGTTTGCTGATTACCTGGATTACGCCGAGCGGCATCAGAGGGTGATTGCGCAGTTTGGGCGCTTTCCGCATCGCAATGCGGTGTTGGGAAGGGAATCGACGGCTGAGGAACTCGAGTTTCTGTCGAAGCCGGGCTCTCGGTTTTAGTTTTGCGGTGTTGCTGATGCTGCTATCGCCAGCAGGCTGGTTCCCACATTGATCTATGTTGCACTGGAGATCTACTGTGGGAGCTAGCCTGCTGGCGATTGTGCCGGTAGCAGCGCCTCAGATCCTGAAGCTACCCACCAACTGCTTCAACCGCGCCGCCTGTTGCTCTAGATCGGCACACGCACGCAAGGTCGACTGCAGGTTCTCCACGCCTTCCTGGTTCAGCGTGTTGATCTCGGTGATGTCGACGTTGATGGACTCGACCACGGCCGTCTGTTCTTCAGTGGCGGTGGCGACCGACTGGTTCATGCCATCGATCTCTCCGATGCGCTGGGTCACGCTGCCCAGGCGTTCCCCCGCCTGATTGGCGATGCCGACGCTGCTTTCGCTCTGGCGCTGGCTGTCGGTCATGATGCCCACCGCTGCCCGGGCGCCGACTTGCAGCTCTTCGATCATCGTCTGCACTTGCTGCGCCGAGTCCTGGGTGCGGTGAGCGAGGTTGCGCACTTCGTCGGCAACCACCGCGAAACCACGACCGGCCTCACCGGCGCGCGCCGCTTCAATGGCGGCGTTAAGCGCCAACAGGTTGGTCTGCTGGGAGATGCTGGTAATCACTTCCAGGATCTGCCCGATGTTGACCGTGTTGTTGTTGAGGTTTTCGATGTTGCCGCACGAATCGCTGATCTTGGCCGACAGTTGCTGCATCGCCGCGATGGTTTTATCCACCACCTGTTGGCCGTCTTCGGCCAGGCTGCGGGCATCGCTGGAATGTTGCGAGGCGAGGGCGGCGTTCTGGGCGATTTCCTGGGCGGCGGCACCGAGCTGGTTGATCGCCGCGGCCACGCTGCTGGTGCGCGAGGCTTGCTGGTCTGAGTTGAACATCGACGAGTTCGAGGCGGCGACTACCCGCAGTGCCACCTCGTTGACCTGGCCGGTGGCCGAGGAGACTTCGATGATCGAGGTGTGAATGCGCTCGACGAAGCGGTTGAACGACAGCCCCAGCGCGCCGAATTCGTCGTGGCCGTGAATGGTCAGGCGTTTGGTCAAGTCACCTTCGCCTTCGGCGATGTCGTGCATGGCGCGGCCCATGGTCAGCAGCGGCTGCATCAGCAGCCTGATCAGCATGCCCAGCAGCACAATGATGATCACCACGGCAATCACCATGGCGATGATCGCCGAGGTGCGGAATTCACTGAGCATCGAGAACGCCGTTTCCTGGTCGAGCACCAGCGCCACGTACCAGTCCGCCGATGGCACGCCGTTGACGTGGGTGAAGGAGATGAGCTGGCGCTTGCCGTCGATCTCGACTTCTTTCATGCCCGGGCTGACTTTCGGCGCACCGTTGGGGTAGGCCTCGGTCAGGTTCTTGAGTACCAGCTTGCTGTCCGGGTGAATCAGGATCTTGCCGTCGGCACCGACGATGAACGCATGGCCGTGACCGCCGAAGTTCAGCGAATTGATGATCGCGCTGACGCTGGACAGATCGATGTCGGCACCGGCGACGCCGATCATCTGGCCCTGATGCTGCACGGGAGTGGCGACGGTGATCACCAGCTTGCCGGAGGAGGCGGCAATGTACGGCTCGGTGACGATGGTCTGTTGTGCGCTATTGGCCGCCTTGTACCAGCCACGGGCGCGCGGGTCGTAGTCCGCCGCGCGGTTGCCCGCCGGGACCGAGAACATCACGCCGTCGGCGCCACCGAAGTAACTCAGCTGGAAGTTGCCGGTGTAGGCGGGCAGGTCGATGATCCGTTTCAGGCCAGCGGTAGCATTGCCGTCGGCGTTGATCTGTTGGGCCATCGACTGCAGCAATTGCATGCGGCTTTCCAGCCAGGTCTGGATGTTGCTGGTGGTCAGGCTGCCGAGTTCCTGCATCGAGGCTTCGGTACTGGTGCGCAAGGTTTCGCGTTGGCGATAGTCGTTGAACAGGATGAAACAAGCGAATGCGACGGCCACTACGAGGGCGGCAGCCAGCAATATCTTGTGGCTGAACTTCATGTTTCTGGTCATGGATGAGCTACCGCAGAGGGGCTGTTCTACAAAATGGGAGGGCAAATGCCACCGACGTGGCTTTGCGTTGCATTTATGTCGACTGAACAGCGCCAAAGATTAGGCGCAATCTCTGAAAAACGACGAAATGCCCGGTAAACAGGCAAAGTGGCTGATTTTCGGCAAAAGGTAGACGAGTGGCCCGATAAATAGCCTGCCGGGCAGGGAACCTGACAGGGGTTTTCTCTTCTAAGCTTCAGCTTGGCAGCCATGCCAATCCCCTACGCCCCCGGAGTTTCACCATGTCGTTGCGTTCCATCGCCCTGCTTTCGTTCTGCGTATTGCTCGCTGCCTGCAGCAAGGTCAATCAGGAAAACTACTCGAAGCTCTCCGCCGGCATGGCCAAGGCCGATGTGGAGACCCTGTTGGGCAAACCCGCCGATTGTTCAGGCGCGCTCGGCATGTCCAGCTGCACCTGGGGCGACAAGAACAGCTTTATCAGCGTGCAGTTCGCCGGTGACAAAGTGCTGATGTTTTCCGGCCAAGGCCTGAAGTAAACCGGGGCGATCGCCCACGGGAGAAAAATAATGAAGCGGTTATTGATCATCCTTTTTGCCGGCCTGGTGTTGGCTGGCTGTGCCACATCTGGCCAGGACCCATTGGCCCCCAAGACGGTCAATAGCGTCAACCTCAAGCGCTACCAGGGCACCTGGTACGAGCTGGCTCGTATGCCGATGTACTTCCAGCGCGACTGCGCGCAATCCGAAGCTCATTACACGCTCAAGCCTGACGGCAATGTCGCGGTGTTGAACCGCTGCCTGACGGCGCAGTGGCAATGGGAAGAGGTCAAGGGCACGGCTTATCCACAGGTGCCCGGCAAGGGTGACAAACTGTGGATCGAGTTCGATACCTGGTTCTCCAGGCTGATCCCGGGTACGGCGAAGGGTGAATACTGGGTGCTGTATGTCAGCGATGACTACAAGACCGCCATTGTCGGTGATCCGAGCCGGAAGTATTTATGGCTGTTGTCGCGCACACCAACCGTGAACGGTGTCGTGCGTGAGGAACTGCTGAGCAAGGCACGTCAGCAGGGTTATGACACCACGCGGCTGATCTGGCGGGCGTCGGAACAGCAGATGGCCGAGACGTCCAACTAACAACGCATGACCCTGTAGGAGCGAGCCTGCTCGCGATGGAGTGTCAGACACAGCGATGTCGACTGATACACCATCGCGAGCAGGCTCGCTCCTACAGGGTTTTTGCGTTAGTTCAGAAGATCGCGCAGGACCTGAGTGAAGGCGCGGCTGCTTTCTTCCTCGTCAGCATGCCGCCCGTCACGCACCACCCACTGGCCATTGACCAACACATCCCGCACCTGACGATCGCCACCGGCAAACAACCAGCGGTTGAGAATCCCGTCGCCGCTGGCCGTTGCCAGGTACGGGTCGTTGCCATCGAGCACCAACCAGTCAGCGCGCTTGCCGACTGCCAGGGTGCCAATCGGCTGGCCCAATGCCTGGGCGCCGCCATCCAGCGCGGCATCAAACAGTGTGCGGCCGACCATCGGCTGATCCGCGCCATACAAACGATTACGCCGCTGGTCACGCAGACGCTGGCCGTATTCCAGCCAACGCAATTCTTCCACCACGCTCAACGACACATGGCTGTCGGAACCGATACCCATGCGACCGCCCTGGGCGAGGAAATCCACCGCCGGGAAAATCCCGTCGCCCAGGTTGGCTTCGGTGGTCAGGCACAGGCCGGCAATGGCGCGACTCTTGGCCATCGACGTGACTTCTTCCGGGTTGGCGTGAGTGGCGTGGACCAGGCACCAGCGCTGATCGACGTCGATGTTTTCGTACAGCCATTGCAGCGGACGACGACCGCTCCAGGTGAGGCAGTCGTCGACTTCCTTCTGCTGCTCGGCAATGTGGATATGCACAGGGCATTGCTTGTCGCTGGCCGCCAGCACTTCGCTGATCTGTTGCGGCGTGACCGCGCGCAGCGAGTGAAAACACAGGCCCAGGGCTTGCGCCGGTTGCTGCGCCAGCACCAGTTGCAGGCGCGATTGCAGCTTGAGGTAGTTTTCGGTGCTGTTGATAAAACGACGCTGACCGTCGTTCGGCGCTTGGCCGCCGAAACCGGAGTGACTGTAGAGCACCGGCAGCAGGGTCAGGCCGATACCGGCGGAACCTGCGGCCTGGCTGATACGCAGGGCCAGTTCGGCCGGGTCCGCGTAAGGCTGGCCATTGGTGTCATGGTGTACGTAATGAAATTCCGCCACCGATGTGTAACCGGCCTTGAGCATTTCGATGTACAGCTGACGAGCGATGACGCCGAGTTGTTCCGGGCTGATTTTTCCGACGAGGCGATACATCAGGTCGCGCCAGGTCCAGAAACTGTCGTTCGGATTGCCCGCCACTTCCGCCAGCCCGGCCATGGCCCGCTGGAAGGCGTGGGAGTGCAGGTTCGGCATGCCAGGCAGCAGCGGACCGCTTAACCGTTCGGCGTCATCTGCGTTGGAATCGGCCTGGATATGGGTCAATACGCCGTCGGCGTTGACCTCAAGACGTACATTGTTGGCCCATCCACTAGGCAGCAGCGCGCGTTCGGCAAAGAAGGCGGACATGGTTCAGCACCCCATCGTGTGTTATTTGTATATACATATACAGACGTTTGCCTGCCCGGTAAACTCCGGCAAGCTAGCAACCCTATCCAAACGACCAAGGATTAACCGTGCCGACTCCGCCTCCAGTCTCTCCGTTGGCCGCGAACATGGGCGACAGTCCGGCGCCCCTGTACGCCCGCGTCAAACAAATGATCACCCAGCAAATCGACAGTGGAAACTGGCCGCCGCACTACCGCGTTCCGTCGGAAAGCGAGCTGGTCAGCCAGTTGGGCTTCAGCCGCATGACCATCAACCGCGCCCTGCGCGAGATGACCGCCGATGGCCTGTTGGTGCGCATGCAAGGCGTCGGTACGTTCGTCGCCGAGCCGAAAAGCCAGTCAGCCCTGTTTGAAGTGCACAACATCGCCGACGAAATCGCCTCTCGCGGTCATCGCCATACCTGCAAGGTCATCACCCTTGAAGAAGAGGCCGCCGGCTCCGAGCGCGCCCTGGCCCTGGACATGCGCGAAGGGCAGAAGGTGTTCCATTCGCTGATCGTGCATTTCGAAAACGATATTCCGGTGCAAATCGAAGACCGTTTCGTCAACGCGCTGGTGGCACCGGACTACCTCAAACAGGACTTCACCCTGCAAACGCCATACGCCTATCTGAACCAGGTCGCGCCGCTGACCGAAGGCGAGCACGTGGTCGAGGCGATCCTGGCCGAGGCGTCCGAATGCAAATTGCTGCAGATTGAAAAAGGCGAACCGTGCCTGCTGATCCGTCGCCGCACCTGGTCCGGTCGTCAGCCGGTGACCGCCGCCCGCTTGATCCACCCCGGTTCCCGTCATCGTCTGGAAGGTCGGTTCCATAAATGAGCAGTCTGAAAGTTCTACGCGCCAAAGATTACCCGCGCATGCCGTGGAAAAACGGTGGCGGCAGCACCGAAGAGATCACCCGTGACGCCGGCACCGGCCTGGATGGCTTTGGCTGGCGCCTGTCGATTGCCGACATAGGCGAGTCGGGCGGGTTTTCCACCTTCGCCGGTTACGAGCGGGTGATCACCGTGTTGCAGGGCGACGGCATGTCGCTGTCGGTTGACGGCCAGGTTACGCGGCCACTGTTACCGCTGGACCCGTTTGCCTTCAGCGGTGAAAGCAAGGTTTCCTGCACATTGCTCGGCGGTCCGATTCGCGATTTCAACCTGATTTACGCGCCGCAGCGTTACGCTGCGCGGTTGCAGTGGTTGAGCGGCGAGCAGCGGTTCTTCAGCTCGGCGGATACGGTGCTGGTATTCAGTATTAGTGAAGCGCTGGAAGTGAAGGTCGGTGACAACGCTTCGCAACTGGGTCGGCATGATTGCCTGCAACTGGACGGTAACACCGGGCTGCTGGAAGTCTCCAGCAATGGCGCCTGCTGCGTGATCGAACTGACAACGCGCTGATCTCCTGTAGGAGCGAGCCGCGATGGTCGTGAACGATAACGCGTAAAACCAGATGCCCTGCGGCGCCCATGTGTTTTTCGCGAGCAAGCTCGCTCCTACAGGGTTGGGTTTGCTCGCGATGTCGTTTCCCTTCCAAATTACGTTTCCCACAGCGCACCACGTTGTTACCGAACGCCCCAGCGTGGCGCAAAACCACGCTCAAGTAACAAAATCTCCTCGCCACAAAAATCCCGCTCAAAAAATTTCATCTTCGCCAGAACCCTTGTTTCAGGCGCTCTCCAGCCATTTCCGAATTTTTCTTGAATGCTCATCCAACAAGTTGGCCGCTTGATTGCATATGCTTGTATGTACAAGTAAAGACGTATGCGTATGAGTCACGAAGACTCAACCATCGTCCACTGATTCGCCGGTGTGCACTGATGCCCATTGGCTTGCTCGCCCACTGCCTGGGTTGGTTTGGATTGATTGCTGAGGAGTCTTTTTCGTGACTGACATTAAACGTACCAAGTTTCGTGACGTTGAAATCCGTGCCGCACGCGGTAACAAGCTGACCGCCAAGAGCTGGCTGACCGAAGCGCCGCTGCGCATGCTGATGAACAACCTCGACCCGGAAGTCGCCGAGAACCCTAAAGAACTGGTGGTTTACGGTGGTATCGGTCGCGCTGCACGTAACTGGGAATGCTACGACAAGATCGTCGAAAGCCTTACCAACCTGAACGACGACGAGACCTTGCTGGTGCAATCCGGCAAGCCGGTCGGCGTGTTCAAGACCCACAGCAATGCCCCGCGCGTACTGATCGCCAACTCCAACCTGGTTCCACACTGGGCGAGCTGGGAGCACTTCAACGAACTGGACGCCAAAGGCCTGGCCATGTACGGCCAGATGACCGCCGGCAGCTGGATCTACATCGGCAGCCAGGGCATCGTCCAAGGCACCTACGAAACCTTCGTCGAAGCCGGTCGCCAACACTACAACGATGACCTCAAGGGCAAGTGGGTACTGACCGCTGGCCTGGGCGGCATGGGTGGCGCCCAGCCTCTGGCTGCAACCCTGGCCGGCGCTTGCTCGCTGAACATCGAATGCCAGCAGATCAGCATCGATTTCCGTCTGAAAAGCCGCTACGTCGATGAGCAGGCTACCGACCTCGACGACGCTCTGGCCCGCATCGCCAAGTACACCAAAGAAGGCAAGGCGATTTCCATCGCACTGCTGGGCAACGCCGCTGAAATCCTGCCGGAACTGGTCAAGCGTGGCGTACGCCCGGACATGGTTACCGACCAGACCAGCGCCCACGACCCGCTCAACGGCTACCTGCCGGCCGGCTGGACCTGGGACGAATACCGCGCTCGCGCCAAGACCGAGCCAGCCGCTGTGGTAAAGGCCGCCAAGCAATCGATGGCCGTGCACGTCAAAGCGATGCTCGAGTTCCAGAAAATGGGCGTACCGACCTTCGACTACGGCAACAACATCCGTCAGATGGCGCAGGAAGAAGGCGTGGAAAACGCATTCGACTTCCCGGGTTTCGTACCGGCCTACATCCGTCCGCTGTTCTGCCGTGGCATCGGCCCGTTCCGTTGGGCTGCACTGTCGGGCAACGCTGAAGACATCTACAAGACCGACGCCAAGGTCAAGGAACTGATCCCGGACGACGCCCACCTGCACAACTGGTTGGACATGGCCCGCGAACGCATCAGTTTCCAGGGTCTGCCGGCACGAATCTGCTGGGTTGGCCTGGGCCTGCGCGCCAAGCTGGGCCTGGCGTTCAACGAAATGGTACGCAGCGGCGAGTTGTCCGCGCCCATCGTGATCGGCCGCGACCACCTGGACTCCGGTTCGGTATCGAGCCCGAACCGCGAAACCGAATCGATGCAAGACGGTTCCGACGCCGTTTCCGACTGGCCACTGCTCAACGCCTTGCTCAACACCGCGAGCGGCGCGACCTGGGTTTCCCTGCACCACGGCGGCGGCGTCGGCATGGGCTTCTCCCAGCACTCGGGCATGGTGATTGTCTGCGACGGTACTGACGAAGCGGCCGAGCGTATCGCTCGCGTGCTGCACAACGACCCGGCCACTGGCGTTATGCGTCACGCCGATGCCGGTTACCAGATCGCCATCGACTGCGCCAAGGAACAAGGGCTGAACCTGCCGATGATTACCGGCAAGTAACACCTGATCTGTGGGAGCTGCTTTTATGTGAGAGCGAGTTCGCTCGCTCTCACTGGCCACGCAGCGGCATTACGCAATACCAGACCGTTTGATCCTGCCGTTTCGAGCAGGACGCTGTCACCGAACAAAAGCTGAATGTCGGTCGCGCTGCGGCGCAGGCCTGATTGGACGTGGACAGGGCTGGATGCCTCTTGACTGCCGTAAGCCAATTCATGATTAGGAGCGTCACAACAATGAAATCGAACAAGACCCTGCTGACCACATTGCTTTCCATGGGCCTGCTGGCCAGCGCTGGCGCCACTCAGGCGGCGGGTTGGTGCGAGTCGGGCAAACCGGTGAAGTTCGCCGGTTTGAACTGGGAAAGCGCCATGCTGCTGACCGACGTGATGCAAGTTGTGTTGGAGAAAGGCTACGACTGCAAGACTGACAGCCTGCCGGGCAACTCCATCACCATGGAAAACGCCTTGGGCAGCAACGATATTCAAGTGTTTGCCGAAGAATGGGTCGGCCGCAGCGAAGTCTGGAACAAGGCCGAGAAGGCCGGCAAGGTCGTCGGTGTCGGCGCGCCGGTGGTTGGCGCGATCGAAGGCTGGTACGTGCCGCGCTACGTGATCGAAGGCGACGCCAAGCGCAAGCTGGAAGCCAAGGCCCCGGACCTGAAAAACATTGCTGACCTGGGCAAATACTCGGCAGTGTTCAAGGACGCCGAAGAGCCGTCCAAGGGCCGTTTCTACAACTGCCCGGCCGGTTGGACCTGTGAGCTGGACAACAGCGAAATGCTGAAAAGCTACGGCCTGGAAAGCACCTACACCAACTTCCGCCCAGGCACCGGCCCGGCACTGGATGCCGCCGTGCTGTCGAGCTACAAGCGTGGCGAGCCGATCCTGTTCTACTACTGGTCGCCAACCCCGCTGATGGGCCAGATCGACGTGGTCAAACTCGAAGAGAAACCAGGCGTGAACAAGACCGTGACCATCAAGGTCGGCCTGTCCAAGACCTTCCACGACGAAGCACCGGAACTGGTGGCCGTGCTGGAAAAGGTCAACGTGCCAATCGACCTGCTGAACCAGAACCTTGGGCGCATGACCAAAGAGCGGATCGAGTCGCCAAAACTGGCCAAGATCTTCCTGAAGGAACATCCTGAAGTCTGGCACGCATGGGTGAGCGAAGACGCAGCCAAGAAAATCGACGCGGCCTTGTAGGTTGGGCTTTTCCGGCTGTCGGCAACGGCAGTCGGACGCTTGATCGCAACCCCTTGATTGAGAGTCTCTTATGTTTCCCGAAAGCTTTACCTTTTCCATCGCCGACTGGGTCAACGGTTGGGTCGATTCGCTGGTCACCAACTACGGCGACGTTTTTCGCAGCATCTCCGACACCCTGTTGTGGGCCATCGTCAATCTCGAAAGCCTGCTGCGCGCGGCACCCTGGTGGCTGATGCTGGCGATCGTGGCCGGTGTGGCCTGGCACGCGACCCGCAAGGTCGTGACCACTGGCGTCATCGTCGGTCTGCTGTTCCTGGTGGGTGCGGTCGGCCTCTGGGACAAGCTGATGCAGACCCTGGCGCTGATGATGGTGGCGACGATCATTTCGGTGTTGATCGGCATTCCGCTGGGCATTCTCTCGGCGCGCAGCAATCGCCTGCGTTCGATATTGATGCCGTTGCTGGACATCATGCAGACCATGCCGAGCTTCGTGTACCTGATCCCGGTGCTGATGCTGTTTGGCCTGGGCAAGGTCCCGGCGATTTTCGCCACGGTGATCTACGCCGCGCCGCCACTGATCCGCCTGACCGATCTGGGTATTCGCCAGGTTGACGGCGAAGTGATGGAAGCAATCAACGCCTTCGGTGCCAACCGCTGGCAGCAACTGTTCGGCGTGCAACTGCCTCTGGCCCTGCCGAGCATCATGGCCGGGATCAACCAGACCACCATGATGGCCCTGTCGATGGTGGTGATTGCCTCGATGATCGGTGCCCGTGGCCTGGGTGAAGACGTGCTGGTGGGGATTCAGACCCTCAACGTCGGACGTGGCCTTGAAGCCGGTCTGGCGATCGTGATTCTGGCCGTGGTGATCGACCGCATTACACAAGCGTACGGTCGCGCACGGCATGAGGTGAGCAAATGAACAACGCAACCGTGAGCAAGATCGAAGTCAAGAACGTCTTCAAGATTTTCGGCAACCGTTCCAAGGATGCGCTGGCCATGATCGGCCAGGGCAAGACCAAGGATCAGGTGCTGGCCGAGACCGGCTGCGTGGTCGGCGTGAACGACCTGTCCCTTAGCATCGGCAGCGGCGAGATCTTCGTGATCATGGGCCTGTCGGGTTCCGGCAAGTCGACCCTGGTCCGCCACTTCAACCGCCTGATCGACCCGACCAGCGGCGCGATCCTGGTGGACGGCGTGGACATCCTGCAATACGACATGGAAGCCCTGCGCGAATTTCGTCGGCGCAAGATCAGCATGGTGTTCCAGAGCTTCGGCCTGTTGCCGCACAAGAGCGTGCTGGACAACGTCGCCTACGGCCTGAAAATCCGTGGCGAAACCAAAGCCATGTGCGCCGAGCGTGCGCTGCACTGGATCAACACCGTGGGCCTCAAGGGCTACGAAAACAAATACCCGCACCAGCTCTCCGGCGGCATGCGTCAACGTGTGGGCCTGGCCCGCGCCCTGGCGGCGGACACCGACATCATCCTGATGGACGAGGCCTTCAGCGCCCTCGACCCGCTGATCCGCGCCGAAATGCAGGACCAGTTGCTGGAACTGCAAAAGACCCTGCACAAGACCATCGTTTTCATCACCCACGACCTCGACGAAGCCGTGCGCATCGGCAACCGCATTGCGATCCTCAAGGATGGCCGCCTGATCCAGGTCGGCACGCCGAAAGAGATCCTGCATTCGCCGGCGGATGAATATGTCGACCGCTTTGTGCAGCGTCGGGCGGCGGTGGTTTGAGAGATTTGCAGTGAGTGAGCTGGCCCCTTCGCGAGCAGGCTCGCTCCCACAGGGAAATGCATTCCAATGTGGGAGCGAGCCTGCTCGCGAAGGCGGCGGTGAAGCTGCATCAATATTTGGATGAGGTTGAAGATGTCCCAGGCTGAAAAAATCGTTATCACCGAAGCGCAGGTCACTTGGCAGGACGTGGTCGCCGTGGCCCGCGATGGCGCACAGCTTGAGCTGTCGGCACCGATCTGGGCGCGCATCGAAAACGCGCAGGCCATCGTCCAGCGCATCGTCACCAGCGGCGAACGTGCCTACGGCATCAACACCGGCCTGGGTGCGCTGTGCAACGTCTCGCTGCAGGACGAACAACTCAGCCAGTTGTCGCGCAACACCTTGCTCAGCCACGCCTGTGGCGTTGGCGCGCCACTGACCAACGAGCAGACCCGCTCGATCATGTGCGCCGCCGTCGTCAACTACAGCCATGGCAAATCCGGCCTGCACCGTCAGGTCGTTGAAGCCCTGCTGGCGCTGCTCAACCGTGGCATCACCCCGCAAGTGCCGTCCCAGGGTTCCGTGGGCTACCTGACCCACATGGCCCACATCGGCATCGCGCTGCTGGGTGTCGGCAATGTCAGCTATCGCGGTCAGGTTGTTTCCGCGCAGCAAGCGTTGGCCGAAGAAGGCCTGCAACCGGTCAGGCTCGGGGCCAAGGACGGTTTGTGCCTGGTCAACGGTACGCCGTGCATGACCGGCCTGAGCTGCCTGGCGATTGCCGATGCCGCGCGCCTGCTGGAGTGGGCCGACGTGATCGGTGCCATGAGCTTCGAAGCCCAGCGCGGGCAGATCGACGCGTTCGATGCCGAGATCATCGCGCTCAAGCCGCACCCTGGCATGCAGCAGGTCGGGATCAACCTGCGGGCCTTGCTCGACGGCAGCGAAGTGATCGCCAAGAGCAAAGGCATTCGTACGCAAGACGCCCTGAGCATCCGCTCGATTCCGCAGGTGCACGGCGCCGCTCGCGACCAATTGGTACACGCGACCCAACAGATCGAAACCGAACTCAACGGCGCCACCGACAACCCGTTGGTGCTGGGCACTGCGGACAATTACCGCGTGGTATCCCAGGCCAACCCCCACGGCCAGTCCGTGGCAATGGCGGCGGACCTGCTGGCGATTGCCATGGCGGAAATCGGCTCCATCGCCGAGCGTCGCCTGGACCGCTTGATCAATCCGCACGTCAGCGGCCTGCCGGCCTTCCTGGTGGCCAACCCGGGTGTCAACTCCGGGATGATGATCGTGCAATACGTGGCCGCTTCGCTGTGCGCGGAGAATCGTCAACTGGCGCAACCGGCGGTGCTGGATAACTACGTGACGTCGGGTTTGCAGGAAGACCACCTGAGCCTGGGCACCAACGCCGCGCTGAAGCTGCACCGCGCGCTGGAAAACTGCACGCAGATCCTCGCCATCGAGTACCTGTTGGCGGCCCAGGCGTTCGAGTTCCTCAAAGAACAACGCTTCGGCGCGGGCACCGATACTGCCTGGCGTCTGTTGCGCGAGCATGTTGCCCCCTACGACCAGGATCGCTGGTTGGCACCGGACATTGCCGCCGCTGCTGCGGTATTGAAAGACCCGATTTTGCTGCACAACGCTTTTCCAGAACTGAACTGACTTCCACAACACCAGCGTGCCAAGGCGCGTCTCCCCAAAAGGCAGACGCGACGGACAACGGACATCTCCGGAGCGTCTGGTGAGTTAATAACAACTCTCAAAAGGAGCACAAAATGACTGCGCTAAACCTGATTCCCGGCCAACTGACCCTCGCCCAACTGCGTGACGTCTACCAGCAGCCGGTGAAACTGACCCTCGACCACAGCGCCTCGGCCCAGATCGAAGCCAGCGTTGCCTGCGTGGAACAGATCCTCGCCGAGAACCGCACCGCCTACGGCATCAACACCGGTTTCGGCCTGCTGGCCTCGACCCGCATCGCCAGCGAAGACCTGGAAAACCTGCAGCGCTCGCTGGTGCTGTCCCACGCCGCCGGTGTCGGCCAGCCGATCAGCGATGACCTGGTGCGTTTGATCATGGTGCTCAAGGTCAACAGCCTGAGCCGTGGTTTCTCCGGCATCCGCCGTGTGGTGATCGACGCGCTGATCGCCCTGATCAACGCTGAGGTGTACCCGCACATTCCATTGAAAGGTTCGGTCGGTGCTTCCGGTGACCTGGCACCTCTGGCCCACATGTCGCTGGTGCTGCTGGGCGAAGGCAAGGCGCGCTACAAAGGCGAGTGGATGGAAGCCACCGAAGCGCTGAAAGTTGCCGGTCTGACCCCGCTGACCCTGGCCGCGAAAGAAGGCCTGGCGCTGCTCAACGGCACTCAGGTGTCCACTGCTTTTGCCCTGCGTGGCCTGTTCGAAGGCGAAGACCTGTTCGCCGGTGCCTTGGCACTGGGCGGCCTGACCGTTGAAGCGGTCCTGGGCTCGCGCTCGCCGTTCGACGCACGCATCCACGCTGCCCGTGGCCAGAAAGGCCAGATCGACGCCGCCGCCGCTTACCGCGACCTGCTGGGCGAGCGCAGCGAAGTCTCCGACTCCCACGAAAACTGCGAGAAGGTCCAGGACCCGTACTCCCTGCGCTGCCAGCCACAAGTCATGGGCGCCTGCCTGACTCAGTTCCGTCAGGCGGCCGAAGTGCTGGCGATCGAAGCCAACGCCGTTTCCGACAACCCGTTGGTGTTCGCCGCTGAAGGTGACGTGATCTCCGGTGGCAACTTCCACGCCGAGCCGGTGGCCATGGCCGCTGACAACATGGCGCTGGCCATCGCTGAAATCGGTTCCCTGAGCGAACGCCGCATCTCGCTGATGATGGACAAGCACATGTCGCAACTGCCGCCGTTCCTGGTGGCCAACGGTGGCGTGAACTCCGGCTTCATGATCGCCCAGGTGACCGCAGCGGCACTGGCCAGCGAGAACAAGGCGTTGTCCCATCCGCATTCGGTGGACAGCCTGCCGACTTCCGCCAACCAGGAAGACCACGTATCGATGGCGCCGGCGGCTGGCAAGCGTCTGTGGGAAATGGCCGAAAACACCCGTGGGATTCTCGCCGTGGAATGGCTGGCGGCCGTTCAGGGCCTGGACCTGCGCAATGGCTTGAAGACCTCGCCGAAACTGGAAAAGGCCCGAGCCATCCTGCGTGCCGACGTGCCGTTCTACGAGAAAGACCGCTTCTTCGCGCCGGACATCAATGCGGCGTCTGAATTGTTGGCCTCGCGTTGCCTGAACGAGCTGGTGACGGCGAAGTTGTTGCCTAGCCTGTAATAGCCCCTTCGCGAGCAAGTCGAATCGTCGCACCGCCGCTCCCACATGGATCGTACTGAACCTGTAGGAGCTGGCTTGCCAGCGATTCGATTTTGCGTCGAATAACAATAATTAGGGACGAGAAATGCAACAGGCAGAAAAAGGTTTGAAACGCGGGCTCTCTGCCCGACATATTCGCTTCATGGCGCTGGGGTCGGCGATCGGCACCGGGCTGTTTTATGGTTCCGCCTCGGCCATTCAAATGGCCGGGCCCGCGGTATTGCTCGCTTACCTGATCGGTGGCGCGGCGGTGTTCATGGTCATGCGCGCCCTCGGTGAGATGGCGGTGCATAACCCTGTGACCGGCTCGTTCGGCCAGTACGCCAGCACTTACCTGGGGCCAATGGCGGGCTTTGTCCTCGGTTGGACCTACGCATTTGAAATGGTCATCGTCGGCATGGCGGACGTCACGGCGTTCGGTATCTACATGGGCTTCTGGTTCCCGGAAGTCTCCCGCTGGATCTGGGTGCTGGGTGTCGTTTCCATCGTCGGCGGCCTGAACCTGTGCAACGTCAAAGTCTTCGGTGAAATGGAGTTCTGGCTGTCGCTGCTCAAGGTCGCGGCTATCATCGCGATGATCCTGGGTGGTTTCGGCATCATGTGGTTCGGCATCAGCTCGGCCCCCGGCCAAGCGACCGACATCAGCAACCTCTGGAGCCATGGCGGCTTCATGCCCAATGGCATGAGCGGTCTGATTGCTTCGTTCGCGGTGGTGATGTTTGCGTTTGGCGGTATTGAAATCATCGGCGTAACGGCAGGTGAAGCCAAGGACCCGCAGCACGTGCTGCCCCGGGCGATCAATGCTGTTCCGTTGCGGATCCTGCTGTTCTACGTGCTGACGATGCTGGTGTTGATGTCGATCTTTCCATGGCAGCAGATCGGCAGCCAGGGCAGCCCGTTCGTGCAGATTTTCGACAAGCTGGGGATCAGCTCGGCGGCCACCATCCTCAATATCGTGGTGATCACGGCGGCGATTTCGGCGATCAACAGTGACATCTTCGGCGCTGGCCGCATGATGTTCGGTCTGGCCCAGCAAGGGCATGCACCCAAGGGCTTCGCCCGCCTGTCGCGCAATGGCGTGCCATGGATGACGGTCGTGGTGATGAGTGCCGCACTGTTGCTGGGCGTTTTGCTGAACTACCTGATCCCGGAAAACGTGTTCCTGTTGATCGCTTCCATCGCGACCTTTGCCACGGTGTGGGTCTGGCTGATGATTCTGGTGACCCAAGTGGCGATGCGCCGCTCCATGAGCGCCGAGCAGGTTGCACAACTGAAATTCCCGGTACCGTTCTGGCCCTATGCGCCGGCGGCGGCGATTGCCTTCATGCTGTTCATTTTCGGCGTGCTGGGCTATTTCCCGGACACCCAGGCGGCGCTGATCGTCGGCGTGGTCTGGATCGTGTTGCTGGTGCTGGCTTACCTGACATGGGTGAAACCGGCGGCGGGCCAGGCTGCCCTGGTGACACAGGACCCTGTTTTTTCTCATCGATAACCTAATGGAGGCCAAGGATGAAAACGCTCTGGCAACACTGTCACGTCGCAACCATGGCACAAGGCGTCTACTCGATCATCGAGGACGCGGCCATCGTGACGTCAGGAGCGCACATTGAGTGGATCGGCCCGCGCGGTGAGTTGCCGGCGGGCGAGTACCCGGCCGTCAATGATTTGAACGGGGCCTGGGTCACACCGGGCCTGATCGACTGCCACACCCACACGGTGTTCGGCGGAAACCGCAGCGGTGAATTCGAGCAGCGCCTGCAAGGCGTCAGCTATGCGGAAATCGCCGCCAGCGGTGGCGGCATCGCCAGCACCGTGCGCGCCACCCGCGCGGCCAGCGAAGATGAATTGTTCGCCAGCGCCGCCAAACGCCTGAAAAGCCTGATGCGCGATGGCGTCACCAGCATCGAAATCAAGTCCGGCTACGGCCTGGACCTGGCCAACGAACGCAAGATGCTGCGCGTGGCCCGTCGCCTCGGCGCCGAATTGCCGGTCAGCGTGCGCAGCACCTGCCTGGCGGCTCACGCTTTGCCGCCGGAGTACAAGGATCGCGCTGACGACTACATCGATCACATCTGCGCCGAGATGCTCCCGGCTCTGGCCGCCGAAGGGCTGGTGGATGCGGTGGACGCATTTTGTGAATACCTGGCGTTCTCGCCTGCACAGGTCGAGCGCGTCTTCATCACAGCCCAGGAACTGGGGTTGCCGGTGAAACTGCACGCGGAGCAATTGTCGTCGCTGCATGGTTCGAGCCTGGCGGCGCGTTACCACGCGCTGTCTGCCGATCACCTGGAATTCATGACCGAGGATGACGCCATTGCCATGGCTGAATCCGGCACGGTCGCGGTGCTGTTGCCCGGCGCCTTTTACTTCCTGCGCGAAACCCAGTTGCCGCCGATGGAAGCCCTGCGCAAGCACGGCGTGAAAATCGCCATCGCCAGCGACCTCAACCCGGGCACTTCGCCGGCACTGTCATTGCGCCTGATGCTGAACATGGCTTGCACCTGTTTCCGCATGACCCCGGAAGAAGCCCTGGCCGGCGCGACGATTCATGCCGCCACCGCGCTGGGCATGGCCGACACCCATGGTTCGCTGGAAGCCGGCAAGGTCGCGGATTTCGTCGCCTGGCAAATCGATCGTCCGGCCGACCTGTGTTACTGGCTGGGCGGTGACCTGGAAAAACGCGTCGTGCGCCACGGCGTCGAATCAAGTCTGTAGGAGATCTGTTGTGGATAAGGTTCTGAACTTCAAACAAGGCCGCGTACCGCTGCTGATCAGCATGCCCCACGCTGGCGTGCGCCTGACCCCTGCGGTCGAAGCCGGGTTGATCCCTGACGCGAAAAGCCTGCCGGACACCGACTGGCATATCCCGCAGCTTTACGACTTCGCCGCGGAACTGGGTGCAAGCACCCTGGCCGCCGAGTACTCGCGGTTCGTCATCGACCTGAACCGGCCATCCGACGACAAACCGCTGTACGTGGGCGCGACCACCGGCCTGTACCCGGCTACGTTGTTCGACGGCATACCGTTGTTCCGCGAAGGGTTGGAGCCTTCTGCCGATGAGCGCGCGACTTATCTGGAGCAGATCTGGACGCCGTATCACAGCACCTTGCAGCAGGAACTGGCGCGGATGAAGGCCGAGTTCGGCTACGCGCTGCTGTTCGACGCGCATTCGATCCGCTCGATCATCCCGCACCTGTTCGACGGCAAACTGCCGGACTTCAACCTCGGCACCTTCAATGGCGCCAGTTGCGATCCACAGCTTGCGACCCGGCTGGAAGCGGTCTGTGCGCTTCACGACAACTACACTCACGTACTCAACGGGCGCTTCAAGGGCGGCCACATCACCCGCCATTACGGCAACCCGGCCGAGAACATCCACGCGGTGCAACTGGAACTGGGGCAGTGCACCTACATGGAAGAGTTCGAGCCGTTCCGTTATCGCCCGGATCTGGCGGAGCCGACGCGGGTGGTGTTGAAGGAGTTGCTGCAAGGGTTGTTGGCCTGGGGCGAGAAGCACTACGGGCATTAAGGCTTGGTGCGGTCTCTGTAGGAGCGAGCTTGCTCGCGAAAAACGTCAGGTCAACGTATGCATTCAGGCAGCCCGCGTCATCGTTGTCCTCCATCGCGAGCAAGCTCGCTCCTACAAGTCGCCACCGTGCAAAACACGGTCGCCACAGTTCGCTTCTACCGCTCGTCTGCTGCGTAATGTTCTGGCCACGGTGCACAAAGACACCGCCCCGACAATAATCCGCTGCCGCACGAGAATGCTATCCATGACAAGCCCCAAAGGTCTGTTCACCCGCTGTCTCTCAATCTTCTGCGGTACCGCGCTGTTGAGCGCCGGCGCCATGGCCGCGGACGATGCTTCCTGCAAAACCGTGCGTATGGGCGTGGTCAACTGGACCGACGTGATCGCCACCAGTGGCATGGCCGATGTGCTGCTCAACGGTCTGGGCTACGAAAGCAAGCAGACCAGCGCCGTGCAGCAAATCATCTTCGCCGGCATCCGCGACAAGCGCCTGGACATCTTCCTCGGTTACTGGAAACCGGCGATGGATAAAAACATCGCCCCCTTCGTGGCTGCCAATCAGGTCAAGGTCATGGACAAACCGAGCCTGGCCGACGCCCAGGCCACCCTCGCGGTCCCTGACTATGTGGCAGCGGCGGGCTTGAAAACCTTTGCCGACATCGCCAGGTTCAAGGATCAACTCGGCGGCAAGATCTACGGCATCGAGCCGGGCAGCGGCGCCAACACCACGATCAAGACCATGATCGAAACCAATCACTTTGGCCTCAAGGACTTCAAACTGATCGAGTCCGGTGAGGCCGGGATGCTGGCGGCCGTGCAGCGGGCGGTGAATCGCAAGGAGTTCGTGGTGTTCGTCGGCTGGACCCCGCACCCGATGAACATCAACATGAAGATCGACTATCTGACCGGCAGTGAAGACGTGTACGGGCCGAATGAAGGCGCGGCGACCGTTTCCACCGTGACTGCGCCGGATTACGCCCAGCGCTGCCCGAACGTCAATCGCCTGCTGGAAAACCTGACCTTCACCGCCGCCCAGGAAAGCCAGTTGATGGTGCCGATCATGGAGCGCCAGTCGGCTCAGGATGTCGCGAAGAAATGGCTGCGTGACCATCCGGAAGACTTGCAGCGCTGGCTGGCGGGTGTCAGCAGTTTCGATAGCAAGGATGGCGTGGCGACGGTTCAGGCCAGTCTCAAGAACTGACCCCTGTCTGATCTGTGCAAAACCTGTAGGAGTGAGCCTGCTCGCGATAGCGGTAGGACATTCAGAATAGATCGACTGACGCGCCGCCATCGCGAGCAGGCTCGCTCCTACAGGGGGATTTCACCGACTTTTCTGAACGGGCACCAGGTTTATGGCTCCTTACCCGCTTTCCAGGCAAATGACAGCATTCGTCGACAAAACCCTGAGTTTCAACAGCACCGACAGCAGCATCACCGGGTTGCGCCAGGCCTACAGCGAGATGTGCCGGGCGTTTACCCCGGCACGCCCCGCCGGGTTGCATGTGGCCGATTTCGAGTTGGCTGGTGTCGCTGTTCGTTCCTATCAACCACCAGCCAGCGGTGCGTCGTGCATCGTTTACCTGCATGGCGGCGGCTGGGTGGTGGGGGACCTCGATTCCCACGATTTCATCTGCGCCGAATGGGCATCGGCACTCGGTGTGCGGGTGATCGCCGTCGATTACCGCCGGGCACCGGAGCATCCGTTTCCCGCCGCGTTCGATGATTGCCTGAAGGTCTGGCGAGCACTGCGCACCGGGCCGTTTCAACTCGATCCTGCGCGTACGCTGGTGGCCGGCGACAGTGCCGGTGGCAACCTCGCGGCGGCGTTGTGCCTGGCGCTACGCGATGCCGGTGAGCCGGTGCCGTGCGCGCAGGTGCTGATCTATCCGGGGTTGGGCGGCGATCACCGTCTGCCGTCGCGCAGCGAGTGCATCGACGCGCCATTACTCGGCAGCAGTGACGTCGATTGCTATCACGCGCTTTACCTGCAAGGCACCCGCCATCCGGACGCCTACGCCATGCCATTGCTCGCCACGGACTTCAGCGGATTGCCACCTGCATTGATCGCCGTGGCGCAATTCGACCCGTTGCGTGACGACGGCGTGCTGTATGCCGAGCGACTGAATGCCGCGGGCGTTGCTGCCACGCTGTATGTCGGCGCGGGTTTGGTCCATGGCTGTTTGCGGGCCCGCGGGCAGGCGGCCGAGGTCGATGCACTGTACGAAACCCTGTTTGGTTATCTTGCGGAAAAACTCTGACTCCGCACGGGCATGCTCATTGACGTAAATCGGGTTTATGATGCCGGACGGCAGAATAATAGAAAGTCCCCCCAGGGATGACCTCGACCCCTTACGGAGTGCGCAATGCAGACTTTGTACCCGCAGATCAAACCCTACGCCCGGCACGATCTGGCCGTCGATGCGACCCACACCCTGTACGTCGACGAAAGCGGTTCACCGGAAGGTTTGCCGGTGGTGTTCATCCACGGCGGCCCCGGTGCCGGATGTGATGCCCAGAGTCGTTGCTTCTTCGATCCCAACCTCTATCGCATTGTCACCTTCGATCAGCGTGGCTGTGGTCGCTCCACCCCCCACGCCAGCCTGGAAAACAACACCACCTGGGATCTGGTCGCCGACCTCGAGAGGATTCGCCAGCACCTGGGTATCGACAAATGGGTGCTGTTTGGCGGCTCCTGGGGGTCGACCCTGGCACTGGCCTACGCGCAAACCCATCCTGAGCGGGTACATGGTCTGATCCTGCGTGGGATCTTTCTCTGCCGTCCGCAGGAAATCGAATGGTTCTACCAGGCCGGCGCCAGCCGTCTGTTCCCCGATTACTGGCAGGACTACATCGCGCCGATCCCGCTGGACGAGCGCGGCGACTTGCTCACCGCGTTTCACAAACGCCTGGTCGGCAACGACCAGATCGCCCAGATGCACGCGGCCAAGGCTTGGTCCACCTGGGAGGGCCGCACCGCGACCCTGCGTCCCAACCCGCTGGTAGTCGACCGTTTCTCCGAGCCGCAACGTGCGCTGTCGATTGCCCGCATCGAATGCCACTACTTCACCAATCACGCCTTCCTGGAGCAGAACCAGTTGATCCGCGACATGGGCAAGATCGCCCATTTGCCTGGTGTGATCATCCACGGTCGATATGACGTGATCTGCCCGCTGGATAACGCCTGGGAATTGCATCAGGCCTGGCCGAACAGCGAACTGCAGGTCATCCGCGATGCCGGTCATGCCGCTTCCGAGCCTGGCATCACCGACGCGCTGGTACGCGCCGCCGATCAGATGGCCCGGCGTCTGCTCGATCTGCCGCCTGAAGAAGCATGAAGGGCCTGCTGCAGCGTGTGCGCGGCGCGCGAGTCGAGGTCGGGGGCGAGATTGTGGGTGCCGTCGATCAGGGATTGCTGGTCCTGGTAGCCGTCGAGCCCGACGATACGCGGGCCAGCGCCGACAAACTTCTTAATAAACTGCTTAACTATCGGGTATTCAGTGACGCCGAGGGCAAGATGAATCTGTCCCTGGCGGATGTGGGCGGCGGGCTGCTGCTGGTCTCTCAGTTCACCCTGGCTGCCGATACCAAAAGCGGGCTGCGTCCGGGTTTCTCGACTGCGGCCCCTCCAGCGCTGGGCGAGGAGCTGTTCGACTATCTATTAAGCAAAGCGAAACAGGTGCATGGCACTGTGGCATCAGGTAGATTCGGCGCGGATATGCAGGTGCACCTGGTCAATGATGGCCCGGTAACCTTCCTGTTACAGACCTGAAAGCGTTTGAAACAAGTTTTTACGCTCATTTCGACTGAAAACAGGGTTTTTTCGCGATAAATACTTTGTTACCCCTGATGCGTTGTAACGCGGCCTACTAGATAATCCCGCGCTACGGGGATCAGCGTTCGTTGGTCCATTTTGACTTAGGTAGAGACTTGACCGTATCCGATTGGGGAATCATTTCGCCCCCGCGGAGTCGGAACAATGCTCGCCAACTTGGCAAGAGTGGTTTGCAAGGGCGGTTTTTTCATACCGTAGACCGTGCAGACCCTTTAACTGGCCGTTGGTTTTTTGATCTGTTTTCGGCGAGGGTTGCTCGTGATTGTTAGTCCCTGTAACGCACCAAAATTGTCTGCCAAACGGTTACGCAGCGCCCTGGTAGCGGGCTCTGCACTGCTCTGCCTGCTCAGCGCCGGTCAGCTTTGGGCATTCAGTCTGGATGATGTATCGGTCAAGGCAAAAGAGCTGGCCGCGCAGAAATACGAAGCGCCGCGCAGTAACCTGCCGAACGAGTTCCGCGACATGAAATTCGCGGACTATCAGAAAATTCGTTTTCTGACGGAAAAAGCCGAGTGGGCTGATCAGAAGACGCCGTTCAAGCTGTCCTTCTATCACCAGGGCATGCATTTCGATACGCCGGTGAAAATCAACGAAATCACCGCGAACACCGTCGAAGAGATCAAATACGATCCGAGTCGTTTCGATTTCGGCGACATGCAGTTCGATCCCAAGGCCACCGAGCAACTGGGTTATGCCGGTTTCCGTGTGCTGTACCCGATCAACAAGGCCGACAAGCAAGACGAAATCATGACCATGCTTGGCGCGAGCTACTTCCGCGTCGTCGGCAAGGGGCACGTCTATGGTTTGTCCGCTCGCGGCATGGCGCTGGATACCGCATTGCCGTCCGGCGAAGAGTTCCCGCGTTTTCGCGAATTCTGGATTCAGCAGCCCAAGCCAGGCGACAAGCACCTGGTGATCTTCGCCCTGCTGGACTCTCCTCGTGCCACCGGCGCGTATCGCCTGACCCTGCGTCCGGGTAGCGACACCATCGTCGACGTCAAGGCGCAGATGTTCCTGCGTGACAAGGTCGGCAAACTGGGCATCGCTCCGTTGACCAGCATGTTCCTGTTCGGCGCCAACCAGCCGTCGAAAGTACTGAACTACCGTCGCGAACTGCACGACTCCAGCGGTCTGGCGATCCATGCCGGCAACGGCGAGTGGATCTGGCGTCCGCTGAACAATCCAAAGCACCTGGCCGTGAGCAACTTCAGCGTGGAAAACCCGCGCGGCTTCGGTCTGCTGCAACGTGGCCGCGACTTCAGCCACTACGAAGACCTCGACGACCGGTACGACAAGCGCCCAAGCGCCTGGATCGAGCCGAAGGGTGACTGGGGCAAGGGCACTGTTGACCTGGTCGAGATTCCGACCGCCGACGAAACCAATGACAACATCGTTGCCTTCTGGAACCCGGAAAAACTGCCGGAACCTGGCCAGCCGCTCGATGTCGCTTATCGTATGCACTGGACCATGGATGAAACCTCGATTCACGCGCCGGACAGCGCCTGGGTCAAACAGACCCTGCGTTCCACCGGTGACGTCAAGCAATCCAACCTGATTCGTCAACCGGACGGCAGCGTTGCCTACCTGGTGGATTTCGAAGGCCCGTCCCTGGCGGCATTGCCGGCCGATACGGAAGTTCGCAGCCAGGTCAGCGTGGGCGACAACGCCGAGCTGGTGGAAAACAGCGTGCGTTACAACCCTGAAACCAAGGGCTGGCGCCTGACCCTGCGGATGAAGATCAAGGATCCGAGCAAGTCCACCGAGATGCGTGCCGCTCTGGTGCAGAACATCGTGCCGGCGGACCTGGCCAAGACTTCGATTCCGTCGTCGAACTCGTCGGTTGCCAAGGCCGACAAGGTTGCCGCCAAGCAACAAGAGAAAGCGGACAAGGAAGCCAGGCAAGCGGAGGCCAAGCAGGCCGAAGCGAAGCCTGTTACAGATGCCAAGGACCAGGCCAATAAAGACGCCAAGCAGCCTGTCGCTGCCGACGCGGCCCCAGCCACACCGGAATCGGCGCCGACTGAAGAAGTCCTGACCGAGACCTGGAGCTATCAGTTGCCTGCCGATGAGTAACTCTCAAGTACGGCCAGAAACTCTTTCCGAGTATCTGGCGCATCTGCCGATGACCGACCAGCAGCGCGCGGAACTCGCGGGCTGCCAGTCTTTCAGCGAATTGCATGAACGCCTTTCATCGTCGACGTTCGACGCCCCGACCGAAGCCGCCCAGGCTTCGGTGGGCAAACGCCTGACCCTGAGCACTGCCGAAGAGCTACAGGACGCGGAAATGCTGGTGCTCGACGCCAACGGCCGGGTCTGCCTCAAGGCGACCCCGCCGATCCGGCGGACCAAGGTCGTGCCGGAGCCGTGGCGCACCAACATTCTGGTGCGTGGCTGGCGCCGGATGACCGGTCGTACCAACCCGCCGAAGCCGCCGAAGGACGAGCGTGTATTGCCGGCCGCGCGCTGGCGTACCGTGGGTTCGATCCGTCGCTACATTCTGTTGCTGCTGATGCTCGGCCAGACCATCGTTGCCGGCTGGTACATGAAAGGCATCATGCCGTACCAGGGCTGGTCGTTCGTCGACCTCAACGAAGTGCTGCACCAACCGCTGCTGCAAACCGCCACGCAAGTGCTGCCGTATGCCTTGCAGACCAGCATCCTGATCCTGTTCGGGATTCTGTTCTGCTGGGTATCGGCCGGTTTCTGGACCGCGCTGATGGGCTTCCTGGAGTTGCTGACCGGCCACGATAAATACCGTATCTCCGGCAAAAGTGCCGGCAACGAGCCGATTCCGAAGGATGCGCGCACCGCTCTTGTGATGCCGATCTGCAACGAAGACGTGCCACGGGTATTCGCCGGCCTGCGGGCGACCTTCGAGTCGGTGGCGGCCACGGGTGACCTGGACCGCTTCGACTTCTTCGTCCTCAGCGACAGTAACGACGCCGATATTTGCGTCGCCGAGCAACAGGCCTGGCTGGACGTCTGCCGTGAAGCCGGGGGCTTCGGCAAGATTTTCTATCGCCGCCGTCGTCGTCGCGTAAAACGTAAAAGCGGCAACCTCGACGACTTCTGCCGTCGCTGGGGCGGTGACTACAAATACATGGTCGTACTCGACGCCGACTCCGTGATGAGTGGCGAGTGCCTGACCAGTCTGGTGCGCCTGATGGAAGCCACGCCGGACGCCGGGATCATCCAGACCGCGCCACGGGCGTCGGGCATGGACACCCTGTATGCGCGCATGCAGCAGTTCGCCACTCGCGTGTATGGCCCGCTGTTCACTGCCGGCCTGCACTTCTGGCAACTGGGCGAATCGCACTACTGGGGCCACAACGCGATCATCCGCATGAAGCCGTTCATCGACCACTGCGCCCTGGCGCCGTTGCCGGGTAAAGGCGCGTTCTCCGGCTCGATCCTGTCCCACGACTTCGTAGAGGCTGCGTTGATGCGCCGTGCCGGCTGGGGCGTGTGGATTGCCTACGACTTGCCGGGCAGCTATGAAGAACTGCCGCCAAACCTGCTGGACGAACTCAAGCGTGACCGTCGCTGGTGCCACGGTAACCTGATGAACTTCCGCCTGTTCCTGGTCAAGGGCATGCACCCGGTGCACCGTGCGGTGTTCCTGACCGGCGTGATGTCCTACCTGTCGGCACCGTTGTGGTTCTTCTTCCTGGTGCTGTCGACCGCGCTGCTGGCGGTCAACACGCTGATGGAGCCACAGTACTTCCTCGAGCCGCGCCAGCTCTATCCGCTGTGGCCTCAATGGCATCCGGACAAGGCGATTGCGCTGTTCTCGACCACCATCGTGCTGCTGTTCCTGCCGAAGCTGTTGAGCATCATCCTGATCTGGGCCAAGGGCGCGAAAGAGTTCGGCGGCAAGTTCAAGGTGACCCTGTCGATGCTGCTGGAGATGTTGTTCTCCATGCTGCTGGCGCCGGTGCGGATGATCTTCCACACCCGTTTCGTGCTTGCCGCGTTCCTCGGCTGGGCCGCGACCTGGAACTCGCCGCAACGTGACGACGACTCCACGCCGTGGAGCGAAGCGGTCAAGCGCCACGGCCCGCAAACCCTGCTGGGCTTCTTCTGGGCCTTGCTGGTGATCTGGCTGAACCCGAGCTTCCTGTGGTGGCTGGTGCCGATTGTCGGCTCGTTGATTCTGTCGATTCCGGTGTCGGTGATCTCCAGCCGTGTCGGCCTTGGCCTGAAGTCCCGCGACGAGAGCCTGTTCCTGATCCCGGAGGAATACAATCCGCCGCAAGCCTTGCTGGCCACCGACCAATACACCCACGAAAACCGTTACCACGCATTGAACGACGGCTTCGTCCGTTCGGTGGTCGACCCACAGCAGAACGCCCTGGCATGCTCGCTGGCGACCTCCCGGCACAATCAGGCTGAGCCGATTGAGTGGCTGCGGATCGAGCGGGTGCGGCACGCGATGAAGGTTGGACCTGAGGGCCTGACCAACAACGAGCGTGTGCAACTGTTGAGCGACCCGGTGGCACTGGCGCGACTGCATGAGCAGGTCTGGAGCGAGGGTCACCCTGAGTGGCTGGGCGCTTGGCGCAAGTCGGTCAAGGCCGACCCCCATGCGCCACTGTTGCCGCTCAAACCGTTGAGCGTGCAGCCTCAGTTGGCGTAATGAAAAAACCCGCGAAAGCGGGTTTTTTTATGGCTTCAAAGTTATACCGCGCCGTTCCAATCGCGAGCAAGCTCGCTCCCACGGAGCCTGTGCCTGGCACAGGTGTTGTGTTCGAGCAGGTCAGTGTGTGAGCGAGCCTGCTCGCGATGAGGTGCCACTCAAACCCTGAACTTGCCCACCAGCATCTGCAAATGCGTTCCCAACCGTGCCAACTCAACGCTGGAAGCCGCGGTCTCTTCACTCGCCGCCGACGTCTGATCCGACACATCCCGCACATTCAGCACGCTGCGGTTGATCTCTTCAGCCACGGCGCTCTGTTGCTCGGCAGCCGCGGCGATCTGCTGGTTCATCGCCTGGATCGCCGACACCGTGCGGGTGATGCTTTCCAGTGAGCCACCGGCGCGGCGGGTCAACTCTACGCTGCTGTCGGTCAGGCTACGGCTGTTGTCCATGATGGTCGCCACTTGCTGGGTGCCGTTTTGCAGGCCGACGATCAGCTCTTCGATCTCTTCGGTGGACTTCTGGGTGCGCTGGGCCAGGCTGCGGACTTCGTCGGCGACCACGGCAAAACCACGTCCGGCTTCACCGGCGCGGGCTGCTTCGATGGCGGCGTTGAGCGCCAACAGGTTGGTTTGCTGGGCCACGGACTTGATGACGTCGAGCACGCTGCCGATCTTGTCGCTTTCGCGCTGGAGTTCGCCCATGGCTTCGGTGGAGTGGCCGACTTCCTTGGCCAGGCGTTCGATCTGGGCGATGGCTTCACCGACCACTTTGTCACCCTCACGGGCCTGCTGGTCGGCGGCGACGGCGGCTTCGGAAGCTTCTTCGGCGTTGCGCGCAACTTCCTGCACGGTAGCGGCCATTTCGTTCATGGCGGTGGCGACCTGATCGGTTTCGACCTTCTGGCTGTTGACTCCGGCGCTGGTCTGCTCGGTGACCGCGGACAACTCTTCGGCGGCGCTGGCGATCTGCGTGACGCCATCGCTGATGCCGCCGATCAGTTCGCGCAAGCCTTGGGTCATGCTCTGCATGGCACGCTGCAACTGGCCAAGTTCGTCGCGGCGCTGCGACGTCAGGTTGTGGGTCAGGTCGCCACTGGCGACGCGCTGGGCCACGACCAGGGTCTGGTTCAACGGAATGATGATCTGCCGGGTGATCGCCCAGGCGGCCAGCAAGCCGAAGGCGATGGCCAGAGCGGTGGCGAGGGTCAGCATGTTCTTGGCGTGGGCGGCGTCGGTGTCGCGCACGACGGTTTGCGAGACGGTGAGTTTCTGGCTCATGTCCACCAGGATGTCGCCTTGGACGGACATGCGTGCCAGGGCCTTGGCGCTGGCCACCTGGGAGTCGCGGAACTGGCTGACGGCGGCACGGTAGGCCTTCAGTGAATCAGTCGTCTGTTGCAGGTTGGCGATGTGTTCTTCGGGCAGTCTGGCCGGTAGGCTCTCGAGGTTCTTCAGGGCGTTGTCGATCGCGTCGAGGGCTGGCTGTTCGGCCTCGCTCTTGCCGCTGTAGGTGTAGCCGCGCACCTGGAAGCGCGCTTGCTGGATCAGTTTGCTCAGGTCGATCACGCTGTTGAACGCCGCCACGCTGTCACCTTGCAGCATGGATTTTTCCACGTCGGCGACGCGGGCCACGGCATTGTCGGCGGTGGCGCCGAGCTTGCTGCGGGCGTCTTCACGCTGGGCGCCGGCCTGGGTCATGTCGCTGAAGGCACGACGGTATTCGGCGACAGCGGCCAGTTGTTGATCGACCATGGCCGTATCGGCCGGTTGCTCGATCAGGCCGCGGGCGGTCTGCAGGCCGCTTTCGAGCCTGCCCAACAGATCGTTGACGGCGCCGGGGCCTTGTTCACCGCGACGCATCTCATAATCCAGGCGTGCAATGCGCAGGTCCTTGGTCAGGTCGTTGAGACTGGCGATGAACCCCAGTTTATCGCCACGGCTGGTCACACCGCTCAGGCCGTTCCAACCGGTGAAGGTGATCAGCAGGGTGAGTAACAGCACCAGGCCGAAGCCGATCCCCAGCTTGCGTTTGACGCTGACGTTTCCCAGATTCTCGGCTAGCCATTGGTACATGCTGAAACTCCCTGGACCACAATTTGGTTTTATGGGGGATGTATCGGCAGGGGTGGGAGGTTCTGTAGGCGCTGCCCGATATATGGGCGGATGATGAAGTGTAGGAGCGAGCCTGCTCGCGATGGCGGCGGATCAGCCGACATTGATGTGGCTGGTATACCGCCATCGCGAGCAGGCTCGCTCCTACAGGGTAAATGTGTGATCTCAGAAAAGTCGTGCGAGCAGCGCGGTCACGGCGGTTTCGACGCGCAGGATGCGCTCGCCCAGTTGCACCGGTTGCAGGCCGGACTTGCCCAGCAGGTCGATCTCGTAGGGAATCCAGCCGCCTTCGGGGCCGATGGCCAGAGTCACCGGTTCGCTGAGCGCGCGAGGGCAGGGCGGGTAATTGCCCGGATGCCCCACCAGGCCGAGGGTGCCATTGGTCATCGCCGGCAGACGGTCTTCGACGAAGGGCTTGAAGCGCTTCTCGATCACGACTTGCGGCAGCACGCTGTCCCGGGCCTGTTCGAGGCCGAGGATCAACTGCTCGCGGATCGCCTCAGGCTCCAGGAAGGGGGTCTGCCAGAAGCTCTTCTCGACGCGATAGCTGTTGACCAGGACGATACGCGGCACACCCATGGCCGCCACGGTCTGGAACACCCTACGCAGCATTTTGGGGCGTGGCAGGGCCAATATCAGGGTCAATGGCAGCTTGGCTGGTGGTGGCTGGTCGAGGATGACGCGCAATTCCGCTTCGTCGGCGTCCAGGCGCAGCACTTGGGCCGAACCCATCAAGCCGCCGATCCGCCCGACGCGCATGCTGTCACCGACTTCGCAGCGGTGGACTTCCTGCATGTGCGTCAACCGGCGATCACGCAGGATCACCCGGTCGGCCGCAATGAAATCGGCCTCTTCAAGGAGCAGCAGGTTCACGCTTGGGTCGCTGGCGGCTGGTCGTTGTGATCGTCAGCCGGCTGATCGTCCGGATGCTCGCCACGCTTGCTGATCAGGCTGCCAAACAGGATGCCGACTTCAAACAGCATCCACATCGGTATGGCCAGCAGGGTCTGCGAGAAGATGTCCGGCGGGGTCAGGATCATGCCGACCACGAAGCAGCCGATGATCACGTACGGGCGGATCTTCTTCAGGTATTTGACGTCGACCACGCCGATCCACACCAGCAGCACCACGGCCACCGGGATTTCAAACGCCACGCCAAAGGCGAAGAACAGCGTCATGACGAAATCAAGGTAGCTGGTGATGTCGGTCATCATTTCCACGCCGGCCGGGGTGGCGGAGGCGAAGAACTTGAAGATCAGCGGGAACACCAGGAAATAGGCGAACGCCATGCCGGCGTAGAACAGAAAGATGCTGGAGACCAGCAAGGGTACGGCGATGCGCTTTTCATGCTTGTACAGGCCCGGGGCGATGAAACCCCAGATCTGGTGCAGGATCACCGGGATGGCCAGGAACAGCGAGACCATCATCGTCAGCTTCAGCGGCGTCAGGAACGGCGACGACACGTCGGTGGCAATCATCGTCGCGCCGGCGGGCAGGTACGCGCGCAGCGGCGTGGAGACAAAGGTGTAGATCTGCTGGGTGAAGGCGAACAGCCCGGCAAAGATGATGAAGATCGCCGCTACGCAGCGCAGCAGGCGGGTACGCAACTCGGTGAGGTGCGAAACCAGCGGCATGTGCTGGTCGTTTTCAGGGAGATCGCTCATGGGGCTCGCGGCGGCAGTGTTGGGTCATGAGGGGCCGGCGCAACGGGCGCAGCCGCGGGTGTAACGGGTTCAACCGGAGTGGCTGCAACAACGGGCGCAGGTTCGACAGGCGTTACAACGGGAGCAGGTGTCGGGTCGACGGCAGCGGCAGGCGCATGAATCGTCTGCGCACCCACATGCTCCACCGGCGTCGGCTCCTGCTGGGTCGGCGTGAAGATTTTCCGCGCCTCCTGCTCAAGCGACAGGATGTGTTCGTTGTGCAGTTGCCGACGAATTTCGTCGGCACCGATTTCACGTTCAACTTCCTGTTTTATCGCGTTGAAGCTGCGCTTCAGGCGCCCGACCCACAGGCCGGCGGTGCGCGCAGCGCCCGGCAAGCGCTCGGGGCCCAGCACCAGCAGGGCGACGAGGCCGACGAGCAGCAGTTCAGAGAAGCTGATACCAAACATTAGTCAGTGCTCACACGTCTTTGCGGATCGGCTCTTCGACTTTCTGTGCCTGCACGTCGATGGTGTGCGGCTGGTTCACGGATGCCTGTGGCTGTACCGGTGGAACCGGTTGGGCCGGGGTCGCATTCGGATCGGCCGGTTTTTCGTCGTCGTTCATGGCTTTCTTGAAGCCCTTGATCGACTCGCCGACGTCGGTGCCGAGGTTTTTCAGTTTCTTGGTGCCGAACACCAGTACCACGACCACCAGGATGACGATCCAGTGTTTCCAGTCAAAAATGCCCATGCTGCTGCTCCTCTCTAATCGTTATTCAGGCGGACGGTCGCGAGGCTTTCTCGGCGTGTCCGGAGAGACCGAAACGACGGTCCAGTTCATCGAGTACAGCCTGTGGATGCTGCCCCAATTGGGCGAGCATGACCATGCTGTGGAACCACAGATCGGCGGTTTCGTAGATCACATCGCTGCAGTCGCCGCTGACGGCGGCGTCCTTGGCGGCAATGATGGTCTCGACCGACTCTTCGCCGACTTTTTCCAGAATCTTGTTCAAGCCCTTGTGGTACAGGCTGGCGACATACGAGCTATCGGCGGCGGCGCCTTTGCGCTCCTCCAGTACCTCGGCGAGGCGGGTGAGAGTGTCACTCATGTTTGTGCCCTGCGGAATAGATGGCGTGCGGATCTTTCAGAACCGGGTCGACGGTTGTCCAGTCGCCGTTCTCAAAGACGCGGTAGAAGCAGCTCTGGCGGCCGGTATGGCAGGCGATGTCGCCGATCTGCTCGACCATCAGGATGATGACGTCGGCGTCACAGTCCAGGCGCATCTCGTGCAGGGTCTGCACATGGCCGGATTCTTCGCCCTTGCGCCACAGCTTGCCACGGGAACGCGACCAGTAAATGGCGCGGTTCTCGGCAGCGGTCAGTTCCAGTGCTTCGCGGTTCATCCAGGCCATCATCAGGACGCGCCCGGTCTTGTGATCCTGGGCGATGGCCGGCACCAGGCCGTCAGCGTCCCACTTGATCTCGTCCAGCCAGTTTTTCATCTTCGACTCCGACAGCGGGCTCGACACTTCAATAGCCGAGCTCAGGCGTTGAAACAGTGTGCCAGTCGTTCACACAACTGGCTATCGGCGCACGACCAGATACAAGCCGACCGCCATCATGATTCCCGCCGGCCAATAGGCCAGCTGGTTCAGCGGACCACCCGCGGCAAGGACGGCGCCACCGGCCAGGTGGGCTGTACCGAGCAGGCGCAGGAACCAGTCGTCACGGCGTCGGTGCCACGATGGCGGCGGGTTGAGGGCATGGGGTTGGGACATGCGCTCGAGCAGGTCGCGGGCCATGTTGGCCAGGTGCGGGATCTGTTCAAACTGGCTGTGCACGTTGCCGAGCAGGGCTTTGGGGCTGACCCGCTCGCGCATCCAGCGCTCGAGGAACGGTTGCGCGGTGTTCCACAGATCGAGGTCCGGGTACAGCTGGCGGCCCAGGCCTTCGATGTTCAGCAGGGTTTTTTGCAGCAGGACCAGCTGTGGCTGCACTTCCATGTTGAAGCGCCGCGCGGTCTGGAACAGGCGCATCAGCACCTGGCCGAAGGAAATATCTTTTAACGGTTTTTCGAAGATCGGCTCGCACACGGTACGGATCGCCGCTTCGAACTCGTTGAGTTTGGTTTCCGCCGGTACCCAGCCCGAATCGATGTGCAACTGCGCCACGCGACGGTAATCGCGCTTGAAGAAGGCGAACAGGTTGCGCGCCAGGTAATCCTGGTCTTCCGGGGTCAGGCTGCCGACGATGCCGCAGTCGATCGCAATGTACTGCGGGCTCCACGGATTCACGGTGCTGACGAAAATGTTGCCGGGGTGCATGTCGGCGTGGAAGAAGCTGTCGCGGAACACCTGGGTGAAGAAAATCTCCACGCCACGCTCGGCGAGCATTTTCATGTCGGTGCGCTGGTCCGCCAGGGTCGCCAGATCGGTGACCTGGATGCCGTAGATGCGTTCCATCACCAGCACTTTCGGCCGGCACCAGTCCCAATACACTTGCGGCACGTACAGCAGCGGCGAGCCATCGAAGTTGCGTTTCAACTGGCTGGCATTGGCCGCCTCGCGCAGCAGGTCGAGTTCGTCGTAGATGGTTTTTTCGTAGTCGCTGACCACGTCCACCGGGTGCAGCAAACGCGCATCGGCCGAGAGTTTTTCGGCGGCGCGGGCGAGGATGAACAGCCACGCCAGGTCCTGGGCGATCACCGGTTTGAGGCCCGGGCGGATCACCTTGACCACCACTTCTTCGCCGGTTTTCAGTTGCGCGGCATGCACCTGCGCCACCGAGGCCGAGGCCAGCGGTTCGACGTCGAAACGACTGAACACTTCGCTGATTTTCTTGCCCAGCTGTTCTTCGATCAGCTTGACCGAAACCTGCGAGTCGAACGGCGGCACGCGGTCCTGCAGCTTCATCAGTTCGTCGGCGATGTCTTCGGGTAGCAGGTCGCGGCGGGTGGACAGGATCTGCCCGAACTTGATGAAGATCGGCCCCAGGTCCTGCAACGCCAGGCGCAAGCGCGCGCCACGGCTCAGGTCCAGGGGCTTGCGCGGGAACCAGCGCCATGGCAAGGCATAACGCAGCGCCCGCAAGAACCAGGGCAGCGGCAGGGCGAACAGCAGGTCATCGAGGCGGTAGCGGATCACGACGCGCTGGATGCGCAACAAACGGCGGACGGCAAGCAGCTTCATGCGTTATCGCTTGGGTCGAGGGATCGGGAAAGGCGCTCGAAACGCGCCTCGAGACGTTCCAGATCGAGCTTGATCTGGTCCAGTTCACTGAATCGGGCTTCGGCTTCGCGCTGACCGACGAGGGTGCGCGATTCTTCGGCCAGGTACTCGCCCAGGTTCTGGCCCAGGCTGGCAAAGCCTTGCTGATACCAGCGGGCGCGGCTGCGCAGGTGGCCGCCGACCAGTTGCGTGGCTACCGGGCCGAGCCAGCGCGACAGCTCGTACTCCCAGTCCAGTTCGAGGTCCTGGAGGATCGCCGCCAGTTCCAGCAGCACGCCGCTGTCGCCATCGAGTTCGACTTCAGGTGCGTGCAGGACGGAAGTCTTGTCCCGGCTCATCGCCAGTTTCAGCAGGCTCCAGGCCGGCGCACGCAAGGTGCAGTCGGCGCCGGTTTCCCACTGCGAGGCGAGCATCAAACCTTCGTCGCTGGCCAGGATGAACAGTTGCAGCGCCGGGCTGCGGCAATCGACGGCGATCACTTTGCCGGTCAAGTGCGCCAGCCGCGGCAGCGCCGTGCTGTCGAGGCGCAGCACCCGGTTCAGGCCGAGTTCAACGCTGGCGAGCAGGCCGGCGAGCAGCATCAGGGCTTGATGCCGCGGTGCAGGGCAACGATGCCTGCGGTCATGTTGTGATAGGTCACGCGGTCGAAACCGGCCTCGACCATCATCGACTTCAGGGTTTCCTGGTTCGGGTGCATGCGGATCGATTCGGCCAGGTAGCGATAGCTTTCCGAGTCGTTGGTGATCAGCTTGCCCATCAGCGGCATGAAGGCGAACGAGTAGGCGTCGTAGGCCTTGGACATCAGCGCGTTGGTCGGCTTGGAGAACTCCAGCACCAACAAGCGGCCGCCAGGCTTGAGCACGCGCAGCATCGAGCGCAGGGCGTCTTCTTTGTGGGTCACGTTGCGCAGGCCGAAGGCGATGGTCACGCAATCGAAATGGTTGTCCGGGAACGGCAGTTTTTCCGCGTCGGCCTGGACGAATTCGACATTGCCGGCCACACCCAGATCCAGCAGGCGATCACGACCGACCTTGAGCATGGATTCGTTGATGTCGGCCAACACGACCTGGCCGGTCGGGCCTACCAGATGCGAGAACTTGCGGGTCAGGTCGCCGGTACCGCCGGCGATGTCCAGCACGCGGTTACCGGTGCGCACACCCGACAGTTCGATCGCGAAACGCTTCCACAGACGGTGCATGCCGCCCGACAGAAGGTCGTTCATCAGGTCGTACTTGGCGGCTACCGAGTGGAAAACCTCAGCGACTTTTTCCGCTTTCTGGCTTTCCGGAACGTTTTTGAAGCCGAAGTGAGTGGTGGGTTCGGCATCGCTGCCTTTGCGCTGATCAGTCATATCGCTGTCACCAAAAGAGAATGCGCGACATTCTAATCCCCAAGGCATGCTTTGTCTTGGCAAGGCTGAAGGTAAGATGGGCAACCATCGGGACGTTTTGACGCAGCAGAGGTCAAGATGCCTCGGGAAAGCATCCATAAAGCAGGAGTCATTCGATGGCCCGTATTAGTGTTGAACGTGCCCATGGCCTGGGTAAGGAAGCGGCTCGCGAGAAGGCCGACAAGCTGGCGCAGAAACTTTCCGATCAGTATGGCCTGGAGCCGCAGTGGTCCGGCGACACCCTGAACCTCAAGCGCTCGGGTGTGAAGGGCGCGGTGCATGTCAGCGAGGATTCGATCAGGGTCGACGTGGAGCTGGGCCTGATGATGTCGGCCATGAGCGGCATGATCAAAGCGGAAATCGAGAAGGCGCTGGACAAGGCGTTGGTCTGATCCCCGATTGAAATCACATCCCTTGTAGGAGTGAGCCTGCTCGCGATGACGGAATGTCAGCCAATATCAATGTTGACTGGTTAACCGCTATCGCGAGCAGGCTCACTCCTACATTTGTTTTGTGGTGCACCTGACGGTTCATGTCATTTGTTAGGGTGCCGTTTCTAATTTTTCTCCCTACTTTGTGCCAGAGCCCGACACTTACCCGGGCAGTTCCTCAAACCTTCTGCGCGTGAGGTGCACCATGGCCAAAGTTATTTTGAAGAAAAAAATCGACCCGTCGACCGGCACGCTGGGCGACGTCAAATCCTATGCCCGCAAGATCTGGCTGGCGGGCCTGGGTGCCTACACCAAGGTCGGCCAAGAGGGCAGCGAATACTTTCAAGAGCTGATCAAGGCGGGTCAGGTTGTTGAAAAGAAAGGCAAAAAGGTAGTTGCCGAGAAACTTGAAGCGGCCAATGCCGAGATCGATGAAGCCAAGAGTGAAGTCAGCACTTTCAAAGGCCGTGTCGAAGTTCAACTCGACAAGGTCGAGAAGGCGTTCGACACGCGTGTCGCAAGTGCCTTGAATCGTATCGGCATTCCGTCTAAACATGACGTTGAGACACTCTCTGCTAAGCTCGATGAGCTGACGGCATTGCTCGAACGTGTCGCGCGTAAATCTTAAGGAGAACGGGATGGCTGTTAAAAAGAAAACCGAAAAAGAAGGCAGCTCGTGGATCGGGAAGGTTGAAGATTACTCCCGAAAAATCTGGCTGGCTGGTTTAGGCGTGTACTCGAAGATCGACACTGACGGCAGCAAACTCTTCGATGCATTGGTCAAGGACGGCGAGAAAGCCGAGAAGCTCACCAAGAGCGCTGTTGGCAAGACTGTCGACGCCGCCAAGGACTCCGCTTCTTCGGCCAAATCGCGCATCAGCGGCGTGAAAGATCGCGCACTGGGCAAGTGGGATGAGCTGGAAGGCGCTTTCGACAAGCGTCTGAACAGCGCCATTTCGCGTCTGGGCGTACCAAGCCGCAACGAAGTCAAGGCACTGCACAGCAAGGTCGAAACACTGACCAAGCAAATCGAAAAACTGACCGGTGCCAAGGTTGCGCCTGTTGCGGCGAAAACCGCAGCGGCCAAACCGGCCGCCAAAACCGCAGCCAAGCCACTGGCAAAAGCAGCGGCTAAACCTGCTGCCAAGCCTGCGGCTAAAACTGCAGCCGCCAAACCGGCCGCGGCCAAGCCTGCGGCTAAAACTGCAGCCGCCAAACCGGCCGCGGCCAAGCCGGTTGCTGCAAAAGCCGCCGCTAAACCAGCGGCTAAACCGGCCGCCAAGCCTGCAGCGAAAACTGCAGCGGCCAAGCCAGCAGCCAAGCCTGCTGCGGCGAAAAAACCAGCGGTGAAAAAGCCGGCAGCTCCAAAAGCCGCCGCGCCAAAACCAGCAGTGGCAGCTGCCAAACCGGCAACGCCGGCAGCTCCGGTCAGCGCGTCGAACTCCGCGACCGCGCCAACCCCTGCTGTCACCCCGACTGTCGCGCCAGCTCCATCGACGCCAACCAGTCAGTCCTGATTTTCAGGGCTCAAGAAAACGCCCGGCCTGTGAAGGTCGGGCGTTTTTGTTTGTGCGCGAATCTCTGATCGACACAGACCCAGATCCACTGTAGGAGCGAGCTTGCTCGCGAAAAAGGTACAGCCGACGCTACTCAGTGCCTGAAATACCATCGCGAGCAAGCTCGCTCCTACAGGGGGGGGCGTTGTGGCCAGGGTTATTCGTGGTCTTCCAGATACTCCATCGCCATCTGTTCGGTTGCAGCCTTCATCGACGGCAGCAGGTGCGGCGCCACCAGCATCATGATCTGGTAAACCACCAATCGCACCTCGCCCTGACGATCAAGAATCCGCTGGTAATCCAGTGAGAACAGCAGCGTCATGGTGATTTGCTCCACCAGTTGCCCCAGTGCCTGGGTATCGCTGACCAGCAGCCCTTGTGCCTTCAGTCGCGCCAGCAACGACGCCAGTGTGCGCTTGAGTGCATTGAGCAGGTTGCGAATGCCCTTGGCCAGTTTCGGCAGGCGCCCGGCGAGGTTCGACAGGTCCTGGAACAGGAACCGGTAGTGGGACAGGCGTTCGACGATCAGGTGCAGGAACAGCCAGTATTCTTCGGGTGCCAGTTCGGCATCGGCCGGTGGATCGAGCAAGGGCGCCAGTTCGCCCTGAAAGCGCTCGAACAGCCCGAGAATCAGCGGTTCCTTGCCGTGGAAGTGGTAGTAGAGGTTGCCCGGGCTGATGCCCATTTCATTGGCAACTTCCATGGTGGAGACATTCGGTTCGCCCTTTTGATTGAACAACTGCAGGGCACATTCAAGGATCCGGTCGCGGGTTTTCATCCAGTCTTCTTAATGTTTGTGCCAGGCCAACCTCCAGTCCCGTAGGAGCGAGCATGCTCGCGATGGTCGTTAACGATTACGCGGGCTACCTGATGACCCGCGGCGTCTGGATGTCCATCGCGAGCATGCTCGCTCCTACAGGGTCGGAGACTGACTGCGGCCTTTTTTAGGTTCAGCGCACTCGTACGTAGGTACCGGGTGCTGCCTCCATCGGTGGATAGTTCTGGTTGCCGAGGGCCATGTGGGTTTCCTTCTGCGCGCCGGAGCGTTCCTGAATCCAGCCCAGCCATTGGGTCCACCAGCTGCCATCGACACGCTTGGCGTCGTAGTACCAGGCCCGTGGGTCGCTGCTCAGTTTGCCGTTCTCGACGTAGTTGGCTTTCGGGTTGCTCGGCGGGTTGAGGATGCTTTGCACATGACCGCTGTTGGACAGCACGAAGCGGCGCTCGCCACCGAGCAACAGCGTCGAGCGATACACCGCGTCCCACGGCGTGATGTGATCGTTGATGCCGGCGACGCTGAAGCTGTCGACGGTGACCTTCTGCAAATCGATCGGCGTGCCACACACTTCCAGCCCGCCCGGGTGGGTCAGCGGGTTGTGCTTGAAGAAGTCCAGCAGGTCGCCATGCAGGGCGGCCGGCAGGCGTGTGTTGTCGTTGTTCCAGTAGAGAATGTCGAACGCCGGTGGCTCCTTGCCCAACAAGTAGTTGTTGACGAAGTAGCTCCAGATCAAATCGTTGGGGCGCATCCAGGCGAAGACCTTGGCCATGTCGCGGCCGTCCAGAACACCTTTCTGATAGGAACGGCGTTTGGCAGCTTCAAGAGTCTGTTCGTCGGCGAACAGCGTCGCGGGGCTGTCCATCTGACTGTCGAGCAGGCTCACCAGATAAGTCGCGCTGGACACCCTGCGCAGCTGCCGCTTGGCCTGCAGGTGACCCTGCAACGCGGCAATGGTCAGCCCGCCGGCGCAGGCGCCCATCAGGTTGACCTCCCGTGCGCCGGTGATTGCCCGGCAGACGTTCATGGCTTCTTCCACGGCTTCCACGTAGGTCGAGAGCCCCCATTCACGGTGGCGCACATCCGGGTTACGCCAGCTGATCATGAAGGTTTGCAGGCCGTTTTTCAGCGCGTACTGAACGAAGCTGTTGTGGGGGCTCAGGTCGAAAATGTAGTACTTGTTGATCTGCGGCGGCACTACCAGCAGGGGCTTGGAGTACTGTTTTTCGCTCATCGGCTTGTACTGGATCAACTCCAGCAGCTCGTTGCGAAACACCACGGCACCGGTGGTGGTGGCGACCGTCTTGCCGACCTCGAACGCTTGCTTGGTGACTTGCCGGGGCAGGCCATCGTTGTGCAGCAGATCGTCCACCAAATGGCCGATGCCGCGCACCAGGCTGTTGCCGCCGGAATTGAACAGCTCCTTGACCGCCAGCGGATTGAGCAGGGTGTTGGAGGGCGATACAGCGTCGTTGAGCAGGGCGAAAGCGAAGTGGGCGCGGGCGCGGTCGTCCGGGCTCATGTCGCTCTCGTCGATCCAGCTCTTGACCTGTTTCTGCCAGCTCAGATAGGCCTGCAGGCTGCGCCGATAAAACGGGTTGAGGCTCCACGCCGGATCGGTGAAGCGAGCGTCCTGCGGATTGGTCGGGTGCAGGGTTTCGCCCAGCAGCACACGGCCCAGCTGACCGCCGAGTTTGAGGGCGTGTCGGGCGCTGTGCACCGGATTGCGCAAGCCATGGGCGGCCACACTGCGCAGGGTCGACAACAGATCCCGGCCGCGCAGGCCGGTAATCGCGCTCTGTGCATTGATGAACGCGGCGGGAGTCGGTAAGGAGTCCCTCGCTGGTTTCTCGCGCATGATTCAACACTCCTTCGTCTTCAGGCCAAAAACAAATACACCGAACCAGAACACCATAGACGCTGTAACGGGTTGTTGCGCGGCGTGGCGTCCTGCCAACCGCTGAGGCAGCGGTTTCAGCCGCCCAATGGCGCCGGACGCGGATGCATTACTGCGCGCTGGCGCTCCTCTTCCAGGAATTTCATGATGATCGGGGCCACCGCTTCAGCCCGGGTAATCAGGAACAGATGCCCGTCATCGATGATGTGCAACTGGGCGTTGGGAATCCGCCAGGCCAGCAAGCGCATGTTGACCAACGGGATCAGCGGGTCATCGTCGCCGGCCAGCACCAGGGTCGGCTGGCGGATCTTGTGCAACCAGTGGATGCTGGTCCAGCCGAGGCCGGCGAACAACTGCCAGTAGTAACCGAGCTTGCCCGCCGAACGCACCTTGGCCGCATGGCTGGCGGCCAGCGTCGGGTCGCGACGGAAAGCGCCGCCGTAGATCATCGGCGCAATACGGATCACGTGGGACGGCTGGATGTAACGTCGAGGGCTGGCCATCATCCACAGCACCTTCGGTTTGCCCGGCACCATCACCGCGCCCGCCGCCGTTGCGGCCAGCACGAGTTTTTTGCAGCGCTCCGGATAGTCGTAGGCAAACTGTTGGGCCAGGGCGCCCCCCCAGGACACGCCGATGACGTTGACCTGCCCGTAGTCGAGATAGTCGAGCATCCGCGCCGTGAGTTTCGCCAGGCTCGGAAAACGGTACGGCCGGTTCGGTGTCGACGAACCGCCGACGCCGGGTACGTCGAAGGCGATGACTTCCAGGTCCGGGTCCAGTGCCGCGATGAATGGGAACACCAGCTCCAGGTTGGCGCCGATGCCGTTGAAAATCAGCAGGGGCGTCAAGTGAGGCTTGCCGGGGCGTACCGCCGTGCGGAGCGTCTGGCCATCCAGATCGACGGTACGGAATATGAAGGGTTGCGGCATGCTTCTGGCCCTGTGGGTCGCTATCTCAAATTCTTCCTCGATCCCCTGTAGGAGCGAGCTTGCTCGCGAAAAACGCAAAGGCAACGCATTTATCCAGACAGCACGCGTTATCGTTGACGTTCATCGCGAGCGAGCTCGCTCCTACAAGGGGCGAGGTGTGTCAGTTACCGCTCGTGCACATAAGTGCCCGGCGCGGCTTCGCCCGCTGGATAGGCCTTGTTGCCTAATTTCAGCGGAGCTTTTTTCAGGTTGCCCGAACGCTGTGCCTGCCATGCCTGCCAGTGCAGCCACCAGGAGTCGGCGTGCTTGGTCGACTCTTCCTGCCAGTCATCGGCATTGGCGGGCATTTCGGCGCTGGTCATGTAGCGCGATTTCGGATTGCCCGGCGGGTTCAGAATGCTCTGGATGTGCCCGCTGCTGGACAGCACGAATTCAACGTTGCCGCCGAATAGTTGCGCCGACTTGTAGCAGGAGCGCCACGGGGTAATGTGGTCGCTGGTGCCGGCGAGCGAGAAGATGTCGGCGGTGACCTTCTTCAGATCGATCGGCGTACCGCACACTTCCAGTGCATCGGCACGGGTCAACGGGTTACTTTTGAACATCTCGATCAGGTCGCCATGGAACGCGGCGGGCAACCGGGTGGTGTCGTTGTTCCAGAACAGGATGTCGAATACCGGCGGCTCGTTGCCCAGCAGGTAGTTGTTGACCCAGTAGTTCCAGATCAGGTCGTTGGGGCGCATCCAGGCGAAGACTTTCGCCATGTCGCGGCCTTCCAGTACACCGGCCTGGTACGACTGGCGCTTGGCGGCTTCGAGGGTTTGCTCGTCGACGAACAGGGCCACGTCGCTGTCCAGGGTGGTGTCGAGCACGCTGACCAGCAGGGTCAGGGCATTGACCTTGTTCTCGCCTATTGCCGCGTAGTGGCCCAGCAGCGCGGTGCAGGTGATGCCGCCGGAGCAGGCACCGAGCATGTTCACGTCTTTGCTGCCGGTGATGGCGGTGACCACATCGACCGCTTCCTTGAGCGCTTCGATGTAGGTCGACAGGCCCCACTCGCGTTGCTCCTTGGTCGGGTTGCGCCAGCTGACGATGAAGGTCTGCACGTTGTTGCGCAGGCAGAACCGCGCCAGGCTCTTTTCCGGGCTCAGGTCGAAAACGTAGAACTTGTTGATCTGCGGCGGTACCACCAGCAGTGGGCGTTCATGCACCTGCTCGGTGATCGGCTTGTACTGGATCAGCTCCAGCACGTCGTTGCGAAAGACCACCGCACCCTCGGTTACGCCAAGGGTCTTGCCGACCTCGAATGCGCCCATGTTGACCTGGCTCGGCATGCCGCCGTTATGCACCAGGTCCTTGGCCAGATGCGAGAGGCCATCGAGCAGGCTCTTGCCACCGGTTTCGAAGAAGCGCTTGACCGCCGCCGGGTTGGCCGCCGTGTTGGTCGGGGCGAAGGCCTCGGTCATGAGGTTGATTACGAAGTGCCCGCGGCTGACGTCCTTGGCCGGCAGGTTGCTGTCGTCGATCCAGTCGTGGAGCTCCTTGCGCCACGCCAGGTAGGTTTGCAGATAACGTTTGTAGAGCGGGTTCTGGCTCCAGGCCGGATCCGCGAAGCGACGGTCATCGCTGGTCGGCAGCAGCTCGGATTTGCCAAGCAGCACGTTCTTGAGTTCAAGGCCGAAATGAGCGACATGCCTGGCGCTGTGAATCGGTTGCTTGATGGCCTGCCTGAGCACCATTCGAGCAGAAGCCAGTAGATCCTTTCCACGCAGTCCAACGACAGGATTCAGCCCCAAGGTGTTTTCCGAGGCTTGACTCTTCAAGTCATCGTTATTCTTGTTACTCATCTACGACGCTCCATTGTCCTGAGACGAGTACCGGGTCCTGCTGTGTAGTCACACAGCCAATGCCAGGTACTGCTGCTCGGGGTGACCGTTAATTCTGCATCGCTGCTTTTTTAATGCAGAGAGCACTGCAGGGAACTTGCCAGTTCCATTGGTTACCCGAGTTTAATTTTTTTCGCAAGCAGGCCAATCGGCGGCCCTGGAGCGGAGCATTCAAACAGATGAAATTAGAAAATGCCCTCTAAAGAGCAAGAGGCTCGGATTAGAGCATCAGCTTGACGACGGATTCGTTCGGGTCGCGGGTTTTTCCGGCGGCTTTGAGCTCGGCCAGATAATCATCCCAGAGTGCGTCATAACGTCGCCCCAGCTCGTACAGATATTCCCAGGTGAACAAGCCGCTGTCGTGGCCGTCGTCGAAGGTCAATTTCAGTGCGTACTGACCGGCCGGTTCTACCTTGCTCAGCCCTACGTTGATCTTGCCAAATTGCAGGATGGGTTTGCCGTGGCCCTGAACCTCGGCGGAAGGAGAGTGCACGCGCAAGAACTCGGCGGGCAGGGTGTATTCCTCGCCGGACGCGTATTTGAGCGTCAGGGTTTTCGAGGCTTTGTGCAGTTTGATGTCGGTGGGGAGTTGGGTCATGGCCTGAGTTCCGTTATGGGGGGAACCCTGTAGGAGTGAGCCTGCTCGCGATGGTGTGTCAGGCAACATCAATGTGACTGACACACCATCGCGAGCAGGCTCGCTCCTACAAGTATGGCTTACAGGATATAACGGGACAGGTCTTCGTTCTGCGCCAATTCGCCCAGGTGGCTGTTGACGTAGTCGGCATCGATCTGGATGACCTTGCCGTCATGGACGCTGGCCAGGTCTCCGGCGCTGAACGACACCTCTTCGAGCAGGCGCTCGAGCAGGGTATGCAGGCGACGGGCACCGATGTTTTCGGTTTTCTCGTTGACCTGCCAGGCGATCTCCGCGATGCGCTTGATCCCGCTCGGCTGGAACTCGATGCCCAGGCCTTCGGTTTTCAGCAGTGCGCAATATTGCTCGGTGAGCGAGGCGTGAGGCTCGCTGAGTATGCGTTCGAAATCCTCAGGGCTCAGGGCCTTGAGTTCGACACGGATCGGCAGACGGCCTTGCAGCTCGGGCACCAGGTCGCTCGGTTTGCTCAGGTGGAACGCACCGGAAGCAATGAACAGGATGTGATCGGTCTTGACCATGCCCAGTTTGGTGTTGACGGTGCAGCCTTCGATCAGCGGCAGCAAGTCGCGCTGCACGCCTTCGCGGGACACATCGACGCCACCGGAATTACCACGCTTGGCCACCTTGTCGATTTCGTCGATGAACACGATACCGTGCTGCTCGACCGCTTCCAGGGCCTTGGCCTTCAACTCTTCATCGTTGACCAGGCGGCTGGCTTCTTCGTCGCGTACCAGCTTGAGCGCTTCCTTGACCTTGAGCTTGCGGGCCTTCTTCTTGCCCTTGCCCATGTTGGCAAACAGGCTTTGCAGCTGGTTGGTCATTTCTTCCATGCCTGGTGGCGCGGAGATATCGACGCCGGCCATTTCGGCGACCTCGATTTCGATCTCCTTGTCATCCAGCTGACCTTCGCGAAGGCGCTTGCGGAACAGTTGGCGGGTGTTGGAATCGGCAGTCGGGGCGTCGTCGTTGCTGAAGCCCATGCGCGCCGGTGGCAGCAGGGCGTCAAGGATGCGCTCTTCGGCGGCGTCTTCGGCGCGGTGGCGAACCTTGACGATTTCCTGTTCGCGCAGCAGCTTGATCGCGGCATCGGCCAGGTCACGAATGATCGACTCGACATCGCGGCCGACATAGCCGACTTCGGTGAACTTGGTCGCTTCGACCTTGATGAACGGCGCATTGGCCAGTTTCGCCAGGCGACGGGCGATCTCGGTTTTACCGACACCGGTCGGGCCGATCATCAGGATGTTCTTCGGCGTTACTTCAACGCGCAGCTCTTCCGGCAGCTGCATGCGGCGCCAGCGGTTGCGCAGGGCAATGGCGACGGCGCGCTTGGCATCGTCCTGGCCGATGATGTGGCGGTTGAGTTCGTGGACGATTTCACGGGGAGTCATGGACATAATATTCAGTGGACCTCAAGCAAGAATGAGCCGTGGTGCGATGGCTGCACGGGCTTACTCGGCGCAGTCCTGCTCCTCAATGGTCTGGGTGTGGTTGGTGAATACACAGATGTCGCCGGCGATACCGAGGGCGGTTTCGACGATCTCACGGGCCGACAGGTCGGTCTTTTTCAGCAGTGCGCTGGCAGCTGCTTGAGCGTAAGCGCCGCCGGAGCCCATGGCGATCAGGCCGTCTTCCGGTTCAACCACATCGCCGTTGCCGGTGATGATCAGGGAGGCGTCTTTGTTGGCGACCGCGAGCATGGCTTCAAGGCGGCTCAGAGAGCGGTCGGTGCGCCATTCTTTGGCGAGTTCGACGGCAGCGCGCACCAGGTGGCCCTGGTGTTTTTCAAGTTGGCCTTCGAAACGTTCGAAGAGGGTAAAGGCGTCGGCGGTGGCACCGGCAAAACCGGCAATGACCTGGCCGTGGTACAGGCGGCGAACTTTTTTCGCGTTGCCTTTCATCACGGTATTACCAAGGGAAACCTGGCCGTCGCCGCCCATGACGACTTTGCCGTGGCGGCGAACTGAAACGATGGTGGTCAAGGGAAGAGTCTCCACGCAGCGGGGCGAAAATGCCTTATGCCCATTCATATGGGGGTGGTGGAGAGGATTTCAACTGTAGGGCGGGAGAGAGGACGAGTGGTGTTTCGCAGGTAAGGTTGTGTTGTCTGGTCTGACGCCATCGCCAGCAGGCTGGCTGGCTCCCACAGGGTTCTGCGCCAACCCTGTGGGAGCCAGCCTGCTGGCGATGAACGATGACGCGGTGGTTCTGAAGGAATCAGCGGCTCTGGCGTTGTTGTAACAACAAATTGCTGAAGCCTGCGCCCGCCAATTGTTTCTGCGCGGTGGTCAGTTGTTCCCGGTTGCTGAACGGTCCGACCAATACCCGATACCAGGTTTCGTCTTTCACCGTGCCGGACTCAACCGCCACGGCCTGGCCCAGCAGAATGATCTGCGCCCGCACCTTGTCCGCATCGGTCTCTTTGCGGAACGAGCCAGCCTGCAGGAAAAACTTCGTCACCGGCGCAGCCTTGACCGGTGGCGCAGGAGGCGGAGTAATCCCGGCCAAAGCAGCCTGGGCGCGCGCGGTGTCGATCTTCGCCGCTTCGGCCGGGGTGACCGGCGTGGTCGGGATGGCCGGCACTTGCGGCGTCGGCAGGGTCTTCTCCGGCACGGCATCCGGCGGCACGATGACTTCCGATTCCGGCAGCAAGGTGTAGAAGTCGTACTTCGGCTTCACCGGTTGCGTCGGGCTCGGCGGGGTCTTGTTGGCCTCGGCGATCTTGCTGGCTTTCTGCTGTTGCTCGACTTTCTCACGCTTGACCGTATCGCTGCCCTTGCCCGGTTCCAGCTTCATCAGGAATACGATGAAGGCGCCGACCGTCAGGCCGATGGCCATCCACAGCCAGCCCGGGATCGGTTGCTTTGCAGGAGCTTGGTAACGGCTGGCGCCACGCTTGGGTGCAGGTTTTTTCTTGGCGGCCAACTTACATTCGCTCCAGAGTTTCCAGGCCCAAGAGTTCCAGGCCTTGCTTGAGAGTGCGTCCGGTCAGCGCGGCGAGGCGCAGGCGGCTCTGCATTTGCGCCGGGGTATCGGCGGCGAGGATCGGGCAGTTCTCGTAGAAGCTGGAGAACAGGCCGGCGACGTCGTACAGGTAAGTGCAGAGGATGTGCGGGGTGCCTTTTTCGGACACGTTGTTCAGCACTTCGCCGAACTGTGCGAGCTTCGCAGCCAGTTCGTGTTCGTGCGCCGCTTCGAGGACGATCTGGCCGTCGACTTCGCTGAAGTCCTTGCCCAGCTTGCGGAACACGCCGGCCACGCGGGTGTAGGCGTACAGCAGGTACGGTGCGGTGTTGCCTTCGAAGTTGAGCATCAGGTCGAAGTTGAAGCTGTAGTCGCTGGTGCGATGCTTGGACAGGTCGGCGTATTTCACCGCACCGATGCCCACCACCTTGGCGATGTTGCGCAACTCGGCTTCGGCAAGCTCCGGGTTCTTGTCCTTGACCAGGGTGTAGGCACGCTCCTGGGCTTCGGTCAGCAGGTCGATCAGCTTCACGGTGCCGCCATCACGGGTCTTGAACGGACGACCGTCAGCGCCGTTCATGGTGCCGAAGCCCATGTGTTCCATTTCCATCGGATGGGTCACGAAACCGGCCTTGCGGGCCACGGCGAACACTTGCTGGAAGTGCAGGGCCTGGCGCTGGTCCACGAAGTACAGCGCGCGATCGGCCTTGAGCTTGCCGCTGCGGTAGCGCACGGCCGCCAGGTCGGTGGTGGCGTAGAGGTAGCCGCCGTCGGCCTTGACGATGATCACCGGCAGCGGGTCGCCGTCGGCGTTCTTGAACTCGTCGAGGAACACGCACTGGGCGCCGTTGCTCTCGACCAGCATGCCTGCGGCCTTCAAGTCGTTGACCACGTTGATCAGGTCGTCGTTGTAGGCGCTTTCGCCCATCACGTCGGCCATGGTCAGTTTGACGTTGAGCAGTTCGTAGATCTTCTGGCAGTGGGACAGCGAGATGTCCTTGAACCTGGTCCACAGCGCCAGGCAGTCCGGATCGCCAGCCTGCAACTTGACCACCAGGCCACGGGCGCGGTCGGCGAACTCTTCGGACTCGTCGAAGCGTTGCTTGGCGGCGCGGTAGAAGTTCTCCAGGTCCGACAGCTCGTCGCTGGTGATCGGGTTTTCCTGCAGGTAAGCCATCAGCATGCCGAACTGGGTGCCCCAGTCGCCGACGTGGTTCTGACGGATCACGGTGTCGCCCAGGAATTCCAGCACACGGGCCACGCCGTCGCCGATGATGGTCGAGCGCAGGTGGCCGACGTGCATCTCTTTGGCCAGGTTCGGTGCCGACAGGTCGACCACGGTGCGCTGCACCGGGCCGGCCTTGCGTACGCCGATGTGGGCGTCGGCCAGGGCGGCGTCCAGGCGCGAGGCCAGGGCGTCGGTGTTCTGGAAGAAGTTCAGGAAGCCGGGGCCTGCGATTTCGGTCTTGGCGACGTTTTCGTCGGCCGGCAGCGCGGCGATGATTTTTTCCGCCAGGTCGCGGGGCTTCATGCCGGCCGGCTTGGCCAGCATCATGGCGATGTTGCTGGCGAAATCGCCGTTCTTCTTGTCGCGGGAGTTTTCCACCTGGATCGCCGGCGACAGGCCTTCAGGCAACACACCTTCGTTGACGAGTTGGGTGATGGCTTGTTGGATCAGCTGGCGAATGGTGTCTTTCATGGTCTTCTCTTTCGACCGCAGGCGCGGCGGCGCATCATGCGCTGGTGGAAAAACTGGGCATTATCCGTTGCGAAGACGGGCTTGCCAACCTTAGCAGGCAGGATGTGGATGTGTGGTGACAATTCGACCGCTTTCGCGAGCAAGCTCGCTCCTACAGTGGATCTCGGATGTGCATAAATTCTGCATTCACCACCAAGCCCCTGTGGGAGCGAGCCTGCTCGCGATGGCAATCTTCAAATTAATACAAATCGACCGGATCGACATCCAGAGACCAGCGCACCGCCCGCCCGCTCGGCATCTGCTCCAGCACCAGCAACCAGCTGGCCAGCAATCGATGCAAGGGGGCCCGCGCCGTAGCCTGTACCAACAGTTGCGCACGATAACGCCCGGCCCGGCGTTCCATCGGTGCGGGGACCGGTCCCAATAACTCGATCCCGGTCAGATTCTGCTCGGTCAGCAAACGCTCCGCCTCGCTGCAGGCCTCATCCAGGAAACCTTCGGCCTGACCCGGTTTATGCGCCTCGGCCCGCAGCAGTGCCAGGTGCGCAAACGGCGGCAACCCGGCCGCACGACGTTCGCTCAAGGCCTGTTCGGCGAAGGCGAAATAGCCTTGCTCGGTCAATTGCACCAGCAGCGGGTGGTCGGCCAGGTGCGTCTGGATAATCACCTTGCCCGGCTCTTCGGCGCGACCGGCGCGGCCGGCGACCTGGACGATCAGTTGAGCCATGCGCTCGCTGGCGCGAAAGTCACCGGAGAACAGGCCGCCGTCGGCGTCGAGGATCGACACCAGCGTCACCCGTGGAAAGTGGTGACCTTTGGCAAGCATCTGCGTGCCGATCAGGATGCACGGCTGGCCTTTTTGAATGGTCGCGAACAGCTGGTTCATTGCGTCCTTGCGCGATGTGCTGTCGCGGTCGACCCGCAGCACCGGATAGTCCGGGAACAGAATCGCCAGGCGCTCCTCGGCCCGTTCGGTGCCGGCGCCCACGGGGCGCAGATCGACCTTGTTGCACTTCGGGCACTGGCGCGGCACGCGTTCGACGTAGCCGCAATGGTGGCAGCGCAGCTCGCCATAACGCTGATGCACGGTCATCCGCGCATCACAGCGCTGGCACTCGGACATCCAGCCACAGTCATGACACAGCAGGGTCGGGGCGAAGCCGCGGCGGTTGAGGAACACCAGAACCTGCTGCCCGGCGGCCAGGGTCTGGCCGATGGCTTGTTGCATCGGCCCGGAAATGCCGCTGTCCAGCGGGCGGCTTTTGACATCCAGGCGCAGGAAACGCGGCTGTTTGGCGCCGCCGGCGCGCTCGTTCAAGCGCAGCAGCCCGTAGCGGCCGGTGTAGGCGTTGTGCAGGCTTTCCAGAGACGGGGTGGCGGAGCCGAGGACAATCGGGATGTTTTCCTGTCGCGCCCGCACCAATGCCAGATCGCGGGCGTGGTAGCGCAAACCTTCCTGCTGTTTATAGGAACCGTCGTGCTCTTCGTCGATGATGATCAGGCCGGGGTTCTTCATCGGTGTGAACAGGGCCGAGCGGGTGCCGATGATGATGTCGGCCTCGCCGTCCCGGGCGGCCAGCCAGGCCTCGAGGCGTTCGCGGTCATTGACCGCCGAATGGATCAGCGCGATACGGGCATTGAAACGCTGTTCGAAGCGCGCCAGGGTCTGCGGGCCGAGGTTGATTTCCGGGATCAGCACCAGCGCCTGCTTGCCGGCCTCGAGGGTTTCGCGGATCAACTGTAGATAGACTTCGGTCTTGCCGCTGCCGGTGACGCCGGCCAGCAGGAACGCGTGATAACTGTCGAAGCCGGCGCGAATAGCCTCATAGGCGGCGCGCTGCTCCGGGTTCAGCGCAAGTTCCGGTTGCGCCAGCCAGTGTTCGTGGCGTGCGCCCGGGGCGTGTCGGCGGATCTCGACTTGCACCAGATCCTTGGCAAGCAGCAAATCCAGGCTGTCCTTGCTCAGCATCAGTTTGCTCAGCAATTGATGGGCGACGCCATGGGGATGCTGGGCCAGCGTGGCCAGGGCTTCGCGCTGGCGCGGGGCGCGGGCGATACGCGGATCGTCGAGGCTGGCCCCCGGTGCGGCGGACCAGAAACGCTCCTGGCGCGCTTCGGCCAGCTCGCCCTGGCGCAGCAACACCGGCAGCGCCCAGCTCAAGGTGTCGCCGAGGCTGTGCTGGTAATACTGGGACGTCCACAGGCACAGCTTGAACAGTGCCGGTGGCAGCGGTGGCGTAGCGTCAAGCAGGGCCAGGGCCGGCTTGAGCTTCTCGGCCGGCACTTCGCTGGTGTCGGTGACCTCCACCAGAATGCCGATCATCTCGCGCCGGCCGAACGGTACCCGCAGGCGCATGCCAGGGTGCAGATGGACGCGCAGGACGCCGGCCGGAGCGCGGTAGTCGAACAGGCGGCGCAGCGGCGAAGGCAGGGCGAGGCGCAAAATGGCGTTGGGCACGCGGGGGGTCTCGATCAACAAACAATAGTGGGCAGGACATATAACCTGTAGGAGTGAGCCTGCTCGCGATAGCAATCTTGCAGTCAACATTGCGGCGACTGGCAGATCGCTATCGCGAGCAGGCTCACTCCTACAGGGGATCGCGTATTGGGCCGGGAGCCTAGCAGACGGTCGGTCTCAGGGACAGCTTGCGTGATTGGCATTGTCTGGTAGAATCCGCGGCCTAATTACGTGCGGTATTCAACAATAGTGTTGGGTGGCGGCACGCTAGCCTGAGGAAGACACCATGAAAGCTGATATCCATCCAGAATACCCAGCAGTTGCTGTTACCTGCAGCTGCGGCAACAAGTTCGAAACCCGTTCGACCTTCGGCAAAGCCCTGGCGATCGACGTTTGCAACGAATGCCACCCGTTCTACACCGGTAAGCAGAAGACTCTGGACACTGGCGGCCGCGTTCAGCGCTTCGCCGACCGTTTCGGTGCTTTCGGCGCGAAAAAGGCCTAAGGCCAATCAACTTGGGAAGCCGTTCCGGTTTTTCCATGCTGATGAAAAAGGCGTCCCTCGCGGGCGCCTTTTTTATGTCCGCGATTTGGCTATCCGGCGCCCAGGCATTTTGTCCGGCACCCAGCGGCCTGACGCCCGTTGCGGTACAGCGGGTGGTGGACGGCGACACCCTGCGCCTGAGCGATGGCCGCAGCGTGCGCATGATCGGCTTGAACACGCCGGAGCTGGGCAAGAATGGCCGTTCCGACGAACCGTTCGCGGTGGTCGCGCGCAAGCGACTCGAAGCCTTGGTGGCGGCGAGCGATGGGCAGGTTGCTTTGCTGCCAGGTAAAGACAGCCAAGACCATTACGGCCGCACCCTGGCCCATGTCTACGGTGCCGATGGTGCCAACCTCGAAGCGCAAATGCTCGCTGAGGGCCTGGGTTTTCAGGTGGCCGTGGCGCCGAATGTCGATCTGGTCACCTGTCAGCAAGCCGCAGAAAGCAGCGCTCGACAGGCGGGGCTCGGTGTATGGCGCCAGTCGCCTGTACTGAAAGCGGAGCAGATCAGCACTTCCGGTTTCGCGGTGCTCAGCGGTCGTGTGAGCAAGGTTCAACGCAATCGCGGCGGGGTTTGGATCGAATTGCAGGATTCGGTTGTATTGAAGGTTGCGCCCAATCTCCTGGGGCGGTTCGATGCGGCCTCGCTGGAAAGGCTCGAAGGCAAGCAGATCGAGGCGCGCGGCTGGGTCCTGGATCGTTCGCGACGTGGCGGACTGAAAGAAGGGCAGGCGCGCTGGATGTTGCCCTTGACCGACCCGGTGATGCTTCAAGTCGTGCAGTGATAAAAAGTTGTAGACATTTTTTCCGTATATTGTGAACAGTCTAGCCCTTGTGTGCCGTGGCTCTTGGCCCAAAGTCGTAGGGCCGGGCGCTTGACAGGGGTGACCGGTCAGTCTTGTGGGGACTTTGCGAGGCGCGTATCCTCGCTCACCAGTCTGTCCAACAGTAAAAGCGGAATGCCAAAATGTCTGATCTGAAAACTGCCGCTCTCGAATATCACGCCAATCCTCGTCCAGGGAAGCTGAGTGTCGAGCTCACCAAGGCCACTGCTACCGCTCGCGACCTGTCGCTGGCCTACAGCCCGGGCGTAGCCGAACCAGTCCGCGAGATCGCCCGCGATCCTGAACTGGCCTACAAATACACCGGCAAAGGCAACCTGGTTGCAGTCATTTCCGATGGCACCGCGATTCTCGGCCTGGGTAACCTCGGCCCATTGGCCTCCAAGCCAGTGATGGAAGGTAAAGGCGTACTGTTCAAGCGCTTCGCCGGCATCGACGTTTTCGACATCGAAGTCGACTCCGAAAGCCCGCAAGCCTTCATCGACACCGTCAAGCGCATCTCCATCACCTTCGGTGGCATCAACCTGGAAGACATCAAGGCACCAGAGTGCTTTGAAATCGAACGCGCTCTGATCGAGCAGTGCGATATCCCGGTATTCCACGATGACCAGCACGGCACCGCTATCGTGACCGCCGCCGGCATGATCAACGCCCTGGAAATCGCTGGCAAAACCCTGCCGGAAGCCAAGATCGTCTGCCTGGGCGCCGGCGCCGCCGCTATCTCCTGCATGAAATTGCTGGTGAGCATGGGCGCCAACATCGAAAACATCTACATGGTCGACCGTACCGGCGTGATCCACTCCGGCCGTGACGACCTGAACCAGTACAAGGCTGTGTTCGCTCACGCGACCGACAAGCGCACCCTGGCTGACGCCCTGCAAGGCGCTGACGTGTTCGTTGGTCTGTCCGGCCCGAACCTGCTGAGCGCTGAAGGCCTGCTGTCGATGGCGCCGAACCCGATCGTGTTCGCGTGCTCGAACCCTGATCCGGAAATCTCACCGGAACTGGCGCACGCTACCCGTAACGACGTGATCATGGCCACCGGTCGTTCCGACTACCCGAACCAGGTCAACAACGTACTGGGCTTCCCGTTCATCTTCCGTGGTGCCCTGGACGTTCGCGCCAAGCGCATCAACGAAGAAATGAAAGTAGCTGCGGCCAACGCCCTGCGTGAACTGGCCAAGCTGCCAGTCCCTCAGGAAGTGTGCGACGCCTACGGCGGCATCAAGCTGGAATTCGGTCGTGAGTACATCATTCCGAAGCCAATGGATGCCCGTCTGATCACCCTGATCTCCGATGCCGTGGCCAAAGCCGCCATCGAGACCGGTGTGGCGACCCTGCCGTATCCGAAGAACTACCCGCTCAAAAGCGTGGATGACGTGTTCAACGGCTAAGCCGTTGTAGCGCTTCAACGAAAAGCCCCGGCTTGTGAGAGTCGGGGCTTTTTTTGTGTCTGACAGTTTTGCGCCACCTGTCAGGGCCTCTTCGCGAGCAAGCTCGCTCCCACATTGGAATGCGTACCCCTGTGGGAGCGAGCCTGCTCGCGATGGCGGTGTTACAAGAAACCCGGATATCAAAAAGCCCCGCCTTCAAAAGAAGAGCGGGGCTTTTTGCCTTGCGTCATCCAATCAGAACAAATCGATCGGTGCCGCTTCATCCGCCGGCAGCGGGCTGCCAGGTGCCAGGCCGTTGCCCAGTTCGTTCCCCGACGGTGGCGTATCTTCGACCTTGAACAGTTCGAAGTAGGCCCCCGGGGTGCCCGGGCTGGCCGCGCGGCCGCTGATCGGATCGACTCGCAGGCTGAGGATGCCTTCTGGCTCCGGTTGCGTATGTGGCGGTTTGCCTTTGAGCGCGGCGCCCATGTAGTTCATCCAGATCGGCAGCGCGACGGTGCCGCCGAATTCCTTGCGGCCGAGGCTTTCCGGTTGGTCGAAACCGGTCCACACGGTCGTCACGTAATCGGCGTTGTAGCCGGAGAACCAGGCATCCTTGGATTCGTTGGTCGTACCGGTCTTGCCGGCAATGTCAGGGCGACCCAGGGCCAGCGCACGGCGGCCGGTGCCGAGCTTGATCACGTCCTCAAGCATGCTGTTGAGGATGTACGTGGTGCGCCCGTCAACGATGCGTTCGGCCACGGCGGGAGCTTGTGGCGTCGACGTAGTGCCCGGGGCTTCACCCGGTGTTGCGTTGACCGTGAAGGCTTGAGGGGCGGCTGGCGCGGCAATGCCATCGCTGGCGGCGCCGCCCTGAGGCACGCTCGGCGGGTTGGCGACGAACAGCGTGTCGCCGTTGCGGCTTTCGATCTTGTCGATGATGAACGGGGTGATTTTGTAGCCGCCGTTGGCGAAGGTACTCCAGCCGGTGGCGATTTCCATTGGCGTCAGGGTCGCGGTGCCCAGCGCCAGGGACAGGTTGGGCGGCAGGTCCTGTTTGTTGAAGCCGAAGCGCGTGATGTAGTCGATGGTCTTGCCGACGCCCATCGCCTGCAGCAAGCGGATCGACACCAGGTTGCGTGACTTGTACAGCGCTTCACGCAGGCGGATCGGGCCGAGGAAGGTGTTGGTGTCGTTCTTCGGGCGCCAGACCTTGTCCAGGTACTCGTCGACGAACACGATCGGTGCGTCGTTCACCAGGCTGGAGGCGGTGTAGCCGCTATCCAGCGCAGCGGCGTAGACGAAGGGTTTGAAGCTCGAGCCCGGTTGGCGCTTGGCCTGCAATGCGCGGTTGTAATTGCTCTGCTCGAAGGCGAAGCCGCCGACCAGCGAACGAATGGCGCCGTTCTGCGGATCCAGGGACACCAGCGCGCCCTGTGCCTGCGGGATCTGGCTGAACTTCAGCGAGTTGTCCGGCTGACGCTGCACGCGAATCAGATCGCCGACCTGGGCCACGTCCGAGGGTTGTTTCGGGTTGGCGCCCATGCTGTTGGTGTTCAGGAACGGCCGGGCCCACTTCATGGTGTCCCAGTTCACGTGTTCCTGGCCGGTGCGGGTCAGCACTTGCAGGCCGTTCTTGTCGACCTGGGTCACGATGGCCGGTTCCAGGCCGCTGATGATGCGTTGTTTGGTCAACTCGGTTGCCCAGGCTTCGCGAGTCTTGCCCGGCAGCCGCGACTCAGGCCCGCGATAGCCGTGGCGCTGATCGTAGGTCATCAGACCTTCGTGGACCGCCGTGTTGGCCAGTTCCTGGAGGTCGCTCGGCACCGTGGTGGTGACGCGGAAGCCCTCGGTATACGCATCGCTGCCATAACGCCCGACCATTTCGGCACGGGCCATTTCGGCGATGTACGGGGCGTTCACTTCCGGCGTCGGCACGTGATAGCTCGCGTTCAGCGGCTCGTTGATCGCCGCGGTGTAGTCGGCCTCGCTGATTTTTCCGAGCTTGTACATGCGCCCCAGGATCCAGTCGCGACGTTCCTTGCTGCGCGCCGGGTTGGCCAGCGGGTTGAAACGCGACGGCGCCTTGGGCAGGCCGGCGATCATTGCCATTTGCGCCAGGCTGACATCGCGGATTGATTTGCCGTAATAGACCTGCGCCGCCGCCTCGATACCGTAGGCACGGTTACCCAGATAGATCTTGTTGACGTACAGCTCGAGGATCTCGTCCTTGGTCAGCTGACGTTCGATCTGCAGGGCCAGGAGGATTTCGGTGGTCTTGCGCGAAAAGCTGCGTTCGCTGGTCAGGAAGAAGTTCTTCGCCACCTGCATGGTGATCGTGCTGCCGCCGGACTGGATGTGCCCGCTTTTGACCAGCTGGGTCGCGGCACGCATCAGGCTGCTCGGATCGACGCCGTAGTGGTTGGCGAAATTGTCGTCTTCAGCACTTAGTAACGCATTGATGAAATTGGGGGGAATGTCGGCGAAACGGATCGGCGTACGGCGCATTTCGCCAAACTCTGCGATCAACTTGTTATCGCTGCTGTAGACCCGCAAAGGGATCTGCAACTGGATGCTTCTCAGCGCCTCCACGGACGGAAGTCCGGGACTAAGGTAAAGGTACGCCCCGCTCAGACCCAGAAGGAGTCCGCAGAAAACCGCGACGATGGACCAACCGAAAAACTTCAGCAGACGAATCAAGGCTTTTGGATATCCAGGGTAAAAATGAATTGGGCAACAGGGTTCAGGCTAAATGAGAACGACCCGCGCTTGAGCAAATGCGGAAAAAAACGCTGGGCATTATAAGCATTTTTCTGATCGGGAGCGTGGCTGGCGCTGCTGTCAAGACGGGCGGATTGAACGCAATGGACATTGCAGAGTCCGTAACTCACGGAAAGTCATAGGGAATTGGTAGTGCCAGGACTCTTCAACAAAAAATCCAATACGCTGCTGGGAATCGACATCAGCTCCACCTCGGTGAAACTGCTTGAGTTGAGCCGTCAGGGTGAACGCTATCGGGTCGAGGCCTATGCGGTCGAGCCGTTGCCGGTCGGCGCGGTGATCGAAAAGAATATCGCCGAGCTCGAAGGCGTGGGGTTGGCCGTCGCACGCGCACTGGCCAAGGCCAGAACCGGCCTCAAGAACGTGGCCGTGGCCGTGGCAGGCTCGGCGGTGATCACCAAGACCATCGAGATGGAGGCCGGTCTTTCCGAGGACGAGATGGAAAGCCAGCTGAAGATCGAGGCCGATCAGTACATTCCTTATCCCCTGGACGAAGTCGCGATCGACTTTGAAGTCCAGGGCACCTCCGGGCGCAATCCTGAACGTGTCAACGTGCTGCTCGCCGCCTGTCGCAAGGAAAACGTCGAATTTCGCGAGGCAGCCCTGGCCTTGGCGGGGCTGACCGCCCGCGTGGTCGATATCGAGGCCTACGCGCTGGAGCGTTCATTCGAACTGCTGGCCGGCCGACTCGTGGTTTCCGGGAAGCCTTCGACGGTCGCCGTGGTGGACATTGGCGCGACCATGACCACCCTGAGCGTGTTGCACAACGGGCGGATTATCTACACCCGCGAACAGCTGTTCGGCGGTCGGCAACTGACCGAGGAAATCCAGCGTCGCTATGGCCTGACACTGGAGCAGGCGGGGCTGGCGCAAAAGAAGGGCGGTCTGCCGGAAAGCTATGCCGATGAGGTCTTGCAGCCATTTCGAGAGGCGCTGGTGCAGCAGGTGTCGCGCTCGTTGCATTTCTTCTTTGCCTCAGGCCAGTACAACGCCGTCGACCATGTCCTGCTGGCCGGCGGTACGGCGTCGATCCCGGGGCTGGACCGTTTGATCGAGCAGCAATTGGGCACGCCGACCCAGGTTGCGAACCCTTTTTGCGAAATGATTCTGGGCAGCAAGATCAACGGTGCTGCCCTGGCGAGTGATGCCCCGGCGTTGATGATCGCTTGCGGTCTGGCCCTCAGGAGCTTCGACTGATGGCGCGGATCAACCTTTTACCCTGGCGCGAAGAGCGGCGTGAAGTTCGCCGCAAGCGTTTCCTGCTGGTCCTGGTGGCGGCAATGATGGGCGCGATGGGTGCGGTGCTGGTCGCGAACCAGGTCATCAGCGGTGCCATCGACCGGCAAGTCGCCCGTAACGATTACATAGGCAAGCAAGTCGCCGTGATCGATGAACGGATCGCACAGATCAATGATCTCAAGGCGCGCCGTCAGCAACTGGTCGAACGCATGAGCATCATTCAGGAGCTGCAAGGCAATCGCCAAATCAGCGGGCGAGTATTTGATCAGTTGGCGCGAGCCCTGCCCGACGGCGTGTATTTCACCGAAGTGAAAATGACCGCAAAGACCTTGTCCATCACCGGCGCCGCGCAATCCAACAACCGTGTTTCAGAGTTGATGCGCAATATCGAGGCATCAGACTGGTTCGATGCGCCGAGCCTGACCGAAGTCAAGGCTACGGCTGCGGGTCAGGTGGAGCAGGCCAACATCTTCCGGTTGACCGTTCGCCAGGCTCAGCCCGCAGCGCCGGAGGGTGGCAAATGAGCCTGTCCGAATGGTTCGAAGGGCTGCGCAAGATCGACATCAATGATCTGGATACCAGCAACGTGGGTTCCTGGCCGCCGGCGATCAAGTTTCTGGTGGCTGGTTTGCTTGTGCTTCTGGTGCTGATCTTTGGCTACAGCTTTTCCACCCGCGACCTTGTGAGCCAGCTCGACCTCAAGCGCGAGGAAGAGTCGACACTCAAGGAACAGTTCGCCGGCAAAGCCCGCATGGCGGCGAATCTGGATCTCTACACCCGGCAGTTGAAGGAGATGGAGAACGCCTTCGACGTACTGCTGCGACAATTGCCCAGCGACACCGAAGTGCCCGGCTTGCTCGAAGACATTACGCGTACGGGGCTGGGCAGCGGCCTGGAGTTCGAAGAGATCAAGCTGTTGCCGGAGGTCGCCCAGCCGTTCTACATCGAGCTGCCGATCCAGATCACGGTCACCGGGGACTACCATGACCTGGCCACGTTCGTCAGCGGTGTGGCCGGGTTGCCGCGAATCGTCACCTTGCACGATTTCGATCTTGCCCCCGTCAACCCCGAGAGCGCTCCGAAGCTGCGCTTGACCATCCTCGCCAAGACCTACCGCTACAACGACAAGGGACAGCATCAATGAGTCCGGCACGTTGTTTTTCGGTGGTGGTGTTGCTGTTTGCCCTGTCCGGTTGTGACGCAGGCGACGACTACACCGGTCTGGATGCGTACATGAACGAAACGCGCCTGCATGGGCCGGGGAAGATTGAACCAATGCCGGTCTTCCGGTCTTACCCGGCATTCACTTACAACGCGGCGAATCTGCGCAGCCCGTTCTCGCCGCAGATCAGCACAGATCTGGCGACCCGTCGGCGGGGCTCGCATAACGTCAAACCCGACCCGGCTCGGGTTAAGCAATACCTCGAAGGCTTCAACATCGAGCAGTTTGAAATGGTCGGCACCCTTTCCAATGCAACAGGCTCCTATGCCCTGCTGCGCGGGGCGGGTGGGGTGCACCGTCTGAAAGTCGGCGATTACCTGGGGCGTAACGAAGGAAGGGTCGTTGCGATCAGCGGCTCTCAAGTCGATGTGGTTGAAATTGTCCCTGATGGTCAGGGTGCCTGGCTGGAGCGTCCCCGGACCATTTCCTTGAAAGAGCACTCATAGTGGAACTCCAAAAATGAACAGGATTTTTCCCACCGTCGGCCTTTCGCTATGGATAGCGTTGTTGTCGCCGATGGTACAAGCGGCCAATCTCAAGGCGCTGGATGTCGCTGCGCTGCCGGGTGACCGTGTCGAGTTGAAGTTGTCGTTCGATGCGCCGCCCCCGGTGCCCCACGGCTACACGACGGATTCGCCGGCCCGGATTGCTCTGGATTTGCCGGGTGTCGCCAGTCGGCTGGCCAGCAAGACTCGCGATCTCGGCAGTGGAAATGCCCGTAGTGCGACGGTGGTGGAAGCCCGGGACCGTACGCGATTGATCATCAACCTGGCTCAGCCGGCCCCGTATGATTCGCGAATTGAAGGCAACAATTTGCTGGTCGTTGTCGGGCAGGGAGTCAAACCGTCGTCATCCAGGCCGGCGGCCACAGCAATGCCGGTTCCGGTTCGAGCCGCCACGGCAGGCAAAGCCATTCGGGGTGTGGATTTCCAGCGGGGAACCCAGGGCGAAGGCAACGTGGTGATCGACTTGTCGGATCCATCGATTGCGCCCGAGATACAAGAGCGCGAGGGCAGGATCATCGTCGGATTTGCCAAAACCCGATTGCCCGAGCGATTGCGCGTGCGGCTGGACGTGAAGGATTTCGCCACGCCCGTGCAGTTCGTCAATGCCAGCGCGAGCGGCGACCGGGCCACCATCAGCATTGAGCCCGGCGGGACGTTCGATTACTCGACCTATCAGACTGACAATAAGCTCACGATCAGCGTTCGCCCGGCGACGGTCGACGAGCTGCAAAAGCGCAAAGTCGGGCAGCAGGCCTACAGCGGCGAGAAGCTATCGCTGAATTTCCAGGACATCGACGTGCGTTCGGTGCTGCAACTGATCGCCGATTTCACCAACCTCAATCTGGTGGCCAGCGACACGGTCCAGGGGGGAATTACCCTGCGCCTGCAGAACGTGCCGTGGGATCAGGCGCTGGACCTGGTGCTGAAAACCAAGGGGCTGGACAAGCGCAAGGTCGGCAATGTCCTGCTGGTTGCGCCGGCCGATGAAATTGCTGCCCGTGAACGTCAGGAGCTCGAATCGCAGAAGCAGATTGCCGATCTGGCGCCGTTGCGTCGGGAGCTGTTGCAGGTCAATTACGCCAAGGCGGCGGACATCGCCAAGCTCTTCCAGTCGGTGACCAGTGCCGAAGCGAAACCCGACGAGCGGGGCTCGATCACCGTCGATGAGCGCACCAACAACATCATTGCCTACCAGACCCAGGACCGGCTGGACGAGCTGCGCAGAATCGTCACGCAACTGGATATCCCGGTGCGTCAGGTGATGATCGAGGCGCGCATTGTCGAAGCCAATGTCGACTATGACAAAAGCCTCGGGGTGCGTTGGGGCGGTTCGATACAGAACAAGGGCAACTGGAATACCTCCGGTGTCAGCAACGGACTCAATGGGTCATCGACCATCGGCACACCCGGCAGCACCAGCACCAACTCACCGTTTGTCGACATGGGCGTAGCCAACAACACCTCGGGAATCGGCATCGCGTTCATCACCGATAATGTCTTGCTGGACCTGGAACTGACGGCCATGGAGAAAACCGGCAACGGGGAAATCGTCTCGCAGCCCAAGGTGGTCACGTCCGACAAGGAAACCGCGAAAATTCTCAAGGGCACCGAGATTCCCTACCAGGAAGCCAGTTCCAGCGGCGCGACTTCGGTGTCGTTCAAGGAGGCTTCGCTGTCGCTTGAGGTGACGCCGCAGATCACGCCCGACAACCGGATCATCATGGAGGTCAAGGTCACCAAGGACGAACCGGACTTCCTGAACAAGGTCCAGGATGTACCGCCCATCAAGAAAAACGAAGTCAATGCCAAGGTTCTGGTCAACGATGGCGAGACCATCGTCATTGGCGGCGTTTTCTCAAATACTCAGAGCAAGGTTGTAGATAAGGTGCCATTTCTTGGCGATGTGCCGTATCTTGGCCGCCTTTTCCGGCGTGATGTGGTTTCGGAGAAAAAATCCGAGCTGTTGGTATTCCTCACTCCGCGTATCATGAATAATCAGGCGATTGCTGTGAGTCATTGATTCTGTGCGAAATTTGATTCTTGTTGGACCGATGGGCGCTGGAAAAAGCACCATCGGCCGGTTGCTGGCCAAAGAGCTGCGCCTGCCATTCAAAGATTCCGATAAGGAAATTGAATTGCGCACGGGCGCCAATATCCCTTGGATCTTCGATAAGGAAGGCGAACCGGGCTTTCGTGATCGTGAGCAGGCAATGATTGCCGAGCTGTGCGATTGCGACGGTGTGGTGCTGGCGACAGGCGGAGGCGCGGTCATGCGCGAAGCCAATCGTCGGGCACTGCATGCCGGTGGGCGAGTGGTTTATCTGCATGCGTCGGTCGAGCAGCAGGTCGGCCGCACGTCCCGCGACCGCAATCGGCCATTGTTGCGTACCGCCGATCCGGCCAAGACTCTTCGGGATCTGCTGGCGATCCGCGATCCGCTTTATCGGGAAATTGCCGACCTGGTGGTCGAAACCGATGAGCGGCCGCCACGAATGGTCGTACTCGACATTCTGGAGCGTCTGCAGCAGCTGCCACCCCGTTAAAGCGCCGCGCGAAATGCGCTATCCTCGGCGTCCCGCCATGACCGAACAAGGTTGTGGCGGATGGCTACCGAACGGCGTCACACCAGCAGAGGCCGTGGATATTCGTTAACTCAGGGCGGAACGCCTGATTCCATCTTCACTGTGGGGACACATGCAGACACTCAAGGTCGATCTAGGCGAGCGCAGCTACCCGATTCATATTGGCGAAGGTTTGTTGGATCAGCCCGAGTTGCTGGCCCCGCACATTCGCGGACGGCAAGTAGCGATCATCTCCAACGAGACTGTTGCGCCACTCTATCTCGAACGTCTGACCCGCAGCCTGGCGCAGTTCTCGGTGATTTCCGTGGTACTGCCCGACGGCGAAGCCTTCAAGACCTGGGAAACCCTGCAGTTGATTTTCGACGGTCTGCTGACCGCCCGGCATGACCGCCGCACCACGGTGATCGCCCTTGGCGGCGGTGTGATCGGTGACATGGCCGGCTTTGCCGCCGCCTGTTACCAGCGCGGCGTCGATTTCATCCAGGTTCCGACCACGCTGCTGTCCCAGGTCGACTCCTCGGTCGGCGGCAAGACCGGGATCAACCATCCGCTGGGCAAGAACATGGTCGGCGCCTTCTATCAGCCGAACGTGGTGCTGATCGATACCGCCAGCCTCAATACCCTGCCGGCCCGCGAACTGTCCGCCGGCCTCGCCGAAGTCATCAAGTACGGGTTGATCTGTGATGAGCCGTTCCTGACCTGGCTCGAAGACAACGTTGACCGCCTGCGCAATCTGGACCAGCAAGCCCTGACCTATGCCATCGAGCGCTCCTGCGCGGCGAAGGCGGCGGTAGTCGGTGCCGATGAGAAAGAGACGGGCGTTCGTGCCACCCTGAACCTGGGCCACACCTTTGGCCACGCCATCGAAACCCACATGGGCTATGGTGTATGGCTTCATGGTGAGGCAGTGGCTGCTGGCACGGTAATGGCGCTGGAAATGTCCACGCGACTGGGCTGGATCAGCGAGCAGGAGCGTGATCGCGGCATTCGTCTGTTCCAGCGGGCGGGGCTGCCGGTCATTCCGCCGCAAGAGATGACAGAAGCCGATTTCCTCGAACACATGTCCATTGATAAAAAAGTGATCGACGGTCGTTTGCGCCTGGTGCTGCTGCGCCACATGGGCGAAGCGGTGGTGACCGACGATTATCCGAAAGAGGTTCTACAGGCCACGCTGGGGGCAGACTACCGCGCCCTGGCTCAGCTTAAAGGTTAATAAGAACACGATGACTAGTTTGCATGCCGACGAGGCTTTCCTCGGCCATTACCAGTTGAGTCATGACCCTTTTGCTCCACGGGTGCCTGGCTTCAAATTTTTCCCGGCCCAGCGCAAACCCGTGCTGGGACAACTGCATCACCTGGCCCGCTACAGCCAGTTGCTGCTGGTAGTCACTGGCCCCGAAGGCAGTGGCAAGACCCTGTTGCGTCAGGCCCTGGTCGCCAGCACCAACAAGCAATCGGTGCAAAGCGTGGTGGTTTCTGCCCGCGGCGCCGGCGATGCGGCCGGTGTGCTGCGCCAGGTTGCCCAGGCGCTGAGCGTCGGCCAGGCTGATGCCGACGCGATTCTGGCCCAGGTGGTGCAGCTTGCCCTGACCGGGCAAGAAGTCTATCTGCTGGTCGATGACGCCGAACAACTCGACGAGTCCGCCCTTGAGGCTCTGATGGTCCTGGCTGCCGGCGCGCCTGAAGGCCGTCCGCATGTGTTCCTGTTCGGTGAGACCTCGCTGATCGGTCAGCTTGAGGCTTTGCATCTCGAGGAAGAGCGTTTCCACGTCATCGAGTTGCAACCCTACACCGAAGAAGAAACCCGCGAATATCTGGAGCAGCGGCTCGAAGGCGCGGGTCGCGGTATCGAACTTTTCACCGCGGATCAGATCTCTGATATTCACGAAAGCTCCGAAGGCTGGCCTGGAAGCATCAATCAGGTCGCCCGCGATGCAATGATCGAAGCCATGATCGCCAGCCGCTCAGCGGTCAAGCGTCCAAAAATGGGGTTCAATATGCCGAAGAAACACGTATTGGCGATTTCCGCCGTGGTCGTGGTCGCGGTAGCTGCCGCCTGGTTGATTCCGGGTCGCAACAAGGCACCGACCACCGGTGCTCCGGCCAATGAACAGGCACAACTGCCGCTTGGCCAGGGCCAGCCAACCGCGAATGGCGGTGCACCGGCCGTCGAATTCGCCGGCAACACTCAGCCGATGCCATTGCCGTTGGTCGGTAACTCGCAACCGGTCATGCGCGCCCCGCTGGCTGAAGCCGCGGGCGGCATCACCGAAGGCGATGACGGCGTTCCGGTCGAAGGCTCCAGCGCCACACCGCCGACGGTGACCACCACTGCACCGCCTGCAGGCGTTCCTGCCGGTCCTGCGCCGACACCGACACCGACACCTGCGGCCAAGCCGACGCCTGCGCCGACCCAGGTCGCCACCGCCAAGCCAGCGCCTGCTCCTGTGACAAAGCCTGCTCCAGCGCCAGCCAAGCCAGTCGTTGCGGCGGCGGCCAAGCCTGCCGAGAAACCGGCTCCGGTGGCCAAGGCCGCTGGTGGTACCTGGTACGCCGGCCAGGCACCGGGCAACTACGTGGTGCAGATCCTCGGCACCAGCTCCGAAACCGCCGCGCAAAGCTTCGTCAAGGAGCAGGGCGGCGAGTACCGTTATTTCAAGAAAGTCCTCAATGGCAAGCCGCTCTACGTGATCACCTACGGCAACTTCGCCAATCGTGATGCAGCCGTTTCCGCCATCAAGGCCTTGCCAGCGAAGGTTCAGGCTGGTAAACCTTGGCCTCGCACTGTCGCCAGCGTCCAACAGGAACTGGCAACAACTCGCTGAAGATTCGGCGGCCTTACCCAGGCCGCCTCTCCAAGCACCTCAAAATTTCTACAAGTGCGCGCCGCCCTTCGGGCTGCGTGCCTTGTGGTGTCTGCGTCACAGTAGTCTTTGAGTCGTTGCGGTCAGAATTAAAAAAAGTTTTGACTAGCACAGCAGATCGCTTTAAACCTTTCACAAATGCGACATAGATTTGCGACATTTCGTCGTCAAATTTGTGAGCCTCTGTGTCGGTGTGTACAATGACCTCCCTTTTGCCCCCGCAAAGCTGGCGTACGTTCGGCGCGGATGGTAAGTGGTTGAATTGAAAAGAAATTTGCCTCGATAAGAGGCAGCCTGGTGAGAAAGTGTCTATGAAAGCAGGTCTGTACCAACCAGATGAATTCAAGGATAACTGCGGTTTCGGCCTGATTGCTCATATGCAGGGCGAGCCCAGTCATACCCTTTTGCAAACGGCCATCGAGGCCCTGACCTGCATGACCCACCGCGGTGGGATTAATGCCGACGGCAAGACCGGTGACGGTTGCGGTCTGCTGATTCAAAAGCCGGACGTGTTCCTGCGAGCCATCGCCCAGGAAACCTTCGGCGTCGAAATGCCCAAGCAATACGCTGTGGGCATGGTCTTCTTCAACCAGGACCCGGTCAAAGCCGAAGCCGCTCGCGAGAACATGAACCGCGAGATCCTGGCCGCCGGTCTGCAACTGGTCGGCTGGCGCAAAGTGCCGATCGACACCAGCGTCCTCGGCCGCCTGGCCCTTGAGCGTCTGCCGCAGATCGAGCAGGTGTTCATCGGCGGTGAAGGCCTGAGCGATCAGGACATGGCCGTCAAGCTGTTCACCTCCCGTCGTCGCTCGTCCGTGGCCAACGCCGCCGACACCGACCACTACGTGTGCAGCTTTTCCCACAAGACCATCATTTACAAAGGCCTGATGATGCCGGCGGATTTGACCGCCTTCTATCCGGACCTGAGCGATGAGCGCCTGCAAACCTCGATTTGCGTGTTCCACCAGCGCTTCTCCACCAACACCCTGCCGAAATGGCCGCTGGCTCAACCGTTCCGCTTCCTGGCGCACAACGGCGAGATCAACACCATCACCGGCAACCGCAACTGGGCCGTGGCCCGTCGCACCAAGTTCACCAACGATCTGATGGATCTGGAAGAGCTCGGCCCGCTGGTCAACCGCGTGGGTTCCGACTCATCGAGCATGGACAACATGCTGGAGCTGATGGTCACCGGTGGCATCGACCTGTTCCGTGGCGTGCGGATGATCATTCCGCCTGCGTGGCAGAACGTCGAAACCATGGACCCGGATCTGCGTGCGTTCTACGAATACAACTCGATGCACATGGAACCGTGGGACGGCCCGGCTGGCGTGGTAATGACCGACGGTCGTTACGCGGTGTGCCTGCTCGACCGTAACGGTCTGCGTCCGGCGCGTTGGGTGACCACCAAGAACGGCTTCATCACCCTGGCTTCGGAAATCGGTGTCTGGAACTACCAGCCTGAAGACGTGATCGCCAAGGGCCGTGTGGGGCCGGGCCAGATCTTTGCCGTGGACACCGAAACCGGTCAGATCCTCGACACCGACGCGATCGACAACCGCCTGAAGTCCCGTCATCCGTACAAGCAATGGCTGCGCAAGAATGCCCTGCGCATCCAGGCGACCATGGAAGACAACGACCACGGTTCGGCGTTCTACGACGTCGATCAGCTCAAGCAGTACATGAAGATGTACCAGGTCACGTTCGAAGAGCGCGACCAGGTGCTGCGTCCGCTCGGCGAGCAGGGCTACGAAGCCGTGGGCTCGATGGGCGACGATACGCCGATGGCCGTGCTGTCCCAGCGCGTGCGCACGCCGTACGATTATTTCCGCCAGCAGTTCGCGCAGGTCACCAACCCGCCGATCGACCCGCTGCGTGAAGCCATCGTCATGTCGCTGGAGATCTGCCTCGGAGCCGAGCGCAATATCTTCCAGGAGTCGCCGGAACACGCTTCGCGCGTAATCCTCAGCTCGCCGGTCATTTCCCCGGCCAAGTGGCGCTCGCTGATGAACCTCGATCGTCCGGGCTTCGAGCGCGCGATCATCGATCTGAACTACGACGAAAGCGTCGGCCTGGAAGCTGCGATCCGCAACGTTGCCGATCAGGCTGAAGAAGCCGTGCGCTCGGGCCGTACCCAGGTTGTGCTGAGCGACCGTCACATTGCCCCGGGCAAGTTGCCGATCCACGCTTCCCTGGCCACCGGCGCGGTGCATCACCGCCTGACCGAAAAAGGCCTGCGTTGCGACTCCAACATCCTGGTGGAAACCGCGACCGCTCGCGATCCGCATCACTTCGCTGTGTTGATCGGTTTCGGCGCCTCTGCCGTTTACCCATTCCTGGCTTATGAAGTGCTGGGCGACCTGATCCGTACCGGTGAAGTACTGGGCGACCTCTATGAGGTGTTCAAGAACTACCGTAAAGGCATCACCAAGGGCCTGCTGAAGATCCTGTCGAAGATGGGGATCTCGACCATCACTTCGTACCGCGGTGCGCAGTTGTTCGAAGCCATCGGCCTGTCCGAGGAAGTCTGCAACCTGAGCTTCCGTGGCGTGCCGAGCCGCATCAAGGGTGCGCGTTTCGTCGACATCGAAGCCGAGCAGAAAGCCCTGGCCACCGAAGCCTGGAGTCCGCGCAAGCCGATCCAGCAAGGCGGCCTGCTGAAGTTCGTCCACGGTGGCGAGTACCACGCCTACAACCCGGACGTGGTCAGCACCCTGCAGGCCGCAGTGCAGCAGGGCGACTACAGCAAGTTCAAGGAATACACGTCGCTGGTGGACAACCGCCCGGTGTCGATGATCCGCGACCTGCTGAAAGTCAAAACTCTCGACACTCCATTGGACATCAGCGAGATCGAACCACTGGAATCGGTGCTCAAACGCTTCGATTCCGCCGGCATCTCCCTGGGTGCCCTGTCGCCGGAAGCTCACGAAGCCCTGGCCGAAGCCATGAACCGCCTCGGTGCGCGTTCCAACTCCGGTGAAGGTGGCGAAGACCCGGCGCGCTACGGCACCATCAAGAGCTCGAAAATCAAGCAAGTGGCGACCGGTCGTTTCGGTGTAACCCCGGAATACCTGGTCAACGCTGAAGTGCTGCAGATCAAGGTCGCCCAGGGCGCCAAGCCCGGCGAAGGTGGTCAGCTGCCAGGCGGCAAGGTCAACGGTCTGATCGCCAAGCTGCGCTATGCAGTGCCGGGCGTGACCCTGATTTCGCCACCGCCGCACCACGACATCTACTCGATCGAAGACTTGTCGCAGCTTATTTTCGACCTGAAACAGGTCAACCCGAAGGCACTGGTCTCGGTGAAGCTGGTAGCGGAAGCGGGCGTCGGCACCATCGCCGCCGGTGTGGCCAAGGCCTACGCGGACCTGATCACCATCTCCGGCTACGACGGCGGCACCGGTGCATCGCCGCTGACCTCGATCAAATACGCGGGCGCTCCGTGGGAACTCGGCCTGGCCGAAACCCACCAGACCCTGCGCGGCAACGACCTGCGCGGCAAAGTCCGGGTCCAGACCGACGGCGGCCTGAAAACCGGCCTCGACGTGATCAAGGCAGCCATCCTCGGCGCTGAAAGCTTCGGCTTCGGCACCGCGCCAATGATCGCCCTGGGTTGCAAATACCTGCGCATCTGCCACCTGAACAACTGCGCCACCGGCGTTGCGACCCAGAACGAGAAGCTGCGCAAGGATCACTACATCGGTACCGTCGACATGGTGGTGAACTTCTTCACCTACGTCGCCACCGAGACCCGTGAGTGGCTGGCCAAGCTGGGTGTGCGCTCCCTCGAAGAACTGATCGGTCGCACCGATTTGCTGGAAATCCTCGAAGGCCAGACCGCCAAGCAGCATCACCTGGACCTGACCCCGTTGCTGGGCAGCGACCACGTGCCGGCGGACAAGCCGCAGTTCTGTGGTGTTGAGCGCAACCCGCCGTTCGACAAGGGCCTGCTGGCCGAGAAAATGGTCGACCTGGCCACCTCGGCGATCAACGACCTGAGCGGCGCCGAGTTCGCTCTGGATATCTGCAACTGCGATCGTTCCATCGGCGCACGGATCTCCGGCGAAATCGCGCGCAAGCACGGCAACCAGGGCATGGCCAACGCACCGATCACCTTCCGCTTCAAGGGTACGGCTGGGCAGAGCTTCGGCGTATGGAACGCTGGCGGTCTGAACATGTACCTGGAAGGCGACGCCAACGACTACGTCGGCAAGGGCATGACCGGCGGCAAGCTAGTGATCGTGCCGCCCAAGGGCAGCGTCTACCGCACCCAGGACAGTGCCATCATCGGCAACACCTGCCTGTACGGCGCCACTGGCGGCAAGCTGTTCGCCGCTGGCACCGCGGGCGAGCGTTTCGCCGTGCGTAACTCCGGTGCCCACACCGTCGTGGAAGGCACTGGCGATCACTGCTGCGAGTACATGACCGGTGGTTTTGTCTGCGTATTGGGCAAGACCGGTTACAACTTCGGCTCTGGCATGACCGGCGGTTTCGCCTACGTGCTCGACCAGGACAACACCTTCGTTGACCGGGTCAACCACGAACTGGTGGAAATCCAGCGGATCAGCGGCGAGGCGATGGAAGCCTACCGCAGCCACCTGCAACGCGTGCTGAACGAGTACGTCGAGGAAACCGACAGCGAGTGGGGTCGTGAACTCGCCGAGAACCTCGATGATTACGTGCGTCGTTTCTGGCTGGTCAAGCCCAAGGCTGCCAACCTGAAGTCGTTGCTTTCCAGCACCCGTGCCAACCCGCAGTGATATGCGCCTGAAGAGTTTGATGAGGTTTTAAAATGGCTGAACGTCTGAATAATGACTTCCAGTTCATCGAGGTCGGGCGCAAGGATCCGAAGAAGAAACTGTTGCGTCAACGCAAGAAAGAGTTCGTGGAAATCTACGAACCCTTCAAACCCCAGCAGTCGGCCGACCAGGCCCACCGCTGCCTGGGCTGCGGTAACCCGTATTGCGAATGGAAGTGCCCGGTGCACAACTTCATTCCCAACTGGCTGAAGCTGGTGGCCGAGGGCAACATCCTCCAGGCCGCCGAGCTGTCGCACCAGACCAACACCCTGCCGGAAGTCTGCGGCCGTGTGTGCCCGCAGGACCGTCTGTGCGAGGGTGCCTGCACCCTCAACGACGGCTTCGGCGCGGTGACCATCGGTTCGGTGGAGAAGTACATCACCGACACCGCGTTCGCCATGGGCTGGCGCCCGGACATGTCCAAGGTCAAGCCGACCGGCAAGCGTGTCGCGATCATCGGTGCCGGGCCTGCGGGCCTGGGCTGTGCCGATGTGCTGGTGCGCGGCGGCGTGACCCCGGTGGTGTTCGACAAGAACCCGGAAATCGGTGGTCTGCTGACCTTCGGCATCCCCGAGTTCAAGCTGGAAAAGACCGTGCTGAGCAATCGTCGCGAAGTCTTTACCGGCATGGGCATCGAGTTCCGCCTCAACACCGAGGTGGGCAAGGACGTGACCATGGAGCAACTGCTCGAAGAATACGATGCGGTATTCATGGGCATGGGCACCTACACCTACATGAAGGGCGGCTTTGCCGGGGAAGACCTGCCGGGCGTGTACGACGCGCTGGACTTCCTGATCGCCAACGTCAACCGCAACCTGGGCTTTGAAAAGTCGCCGGAAGATTTCGTCGACATGAAAGGCAAGAAGGTCGTGGTACTGGGCGGTGGCGACACGGCGATGGACTGCAACCGTACGTCGATCCGCCAAGGCGCCAAGTCGGTGACCTGCGCCTATCGTCGTGACGAAGCGAACATGCCTGGTTCGCGCAAAGAGGTGAAGAACGCCAAGGAAGAAGGCGTGAAATTCCTCTACAACCGCCAGCCGATCGCCATTGTCGGTGAAGACAAGGTCGAAGGCGTGAAGGTGGTCGAGACCCGTCTCGGCGAGCCGGACGCCCGTGGCCGTCGCAGCCCCGAGCCGATCCCGGGCTCCGAAGAGATCATCCCGGCCGACGCCGTGGTCATCGCCTTCGGTTTCCGTCCAAGCCCGGCGCCGTGGTTCGAACAGTTCGAAATCCAGACCGACAGCCAGGGCCGCGTGGTGGCACCGGAACAGGGCCAGTACAAGCATCAGACCAGCAATCCGAAAATTTTTGCTGGTGGCGACATGGTGCGCGGTTCCGACCTGGTGGTGACGGCGATCTTCGAAGGCCGTAATGCCGCCGAAGGGATCCTGGATTATCTGGGCGTCTAAACCCGTCCGGCTGACTGCAATGCAATACCTGTGGGAGCTGGCCTGCCAGCGATAGCATCACCTCGGTAAAACTGACACACCGAGGTGTCTGCATCGCTGGCAGGCCAGCTCCCACATTGGTTTCCGGGTGTTGCTGAAATCTGCGTATTTATTGCGACAAATTGACCCGATAGACAAAAGGCTGACCTGCAACCGTGCCTTTTGCCTCCGGCTCTGAGAAAATGCCCTCACTTTTTTTCCGGATGCCGACATGACTGCCCTGAAGAACGACCGTTTCCTGCGCGCCCTGCTCAAGCAACCCGTAGACGTCACCCCAGTGTGGATGATGCGTCAGGCCGGTCGCTACTTGCCTGAATACCGCGCCAGCCGTGCCAAGGCCGGCGATTTCATGAGCCTGTGCATGAACCCGGCGTTCGCTTGCGAAGTCACGATGCAGCCTCTCGACCGCTATCCACAACTGGATGCGGCGATCCTCTTTTCCGACATCCTGACCATCCCCGATGCCATGGGCCAAGGCCTGTACTTCGAAACCGGTGAAGGTCCGCGCTTCAGGAAAGTCGTCAGCACCCTGGCCGACATCGAAGCCCTGCCGATTCCTGATCCGCAGAAAGACCTGGGCTACGTGATGGACGCGGTCAGCACCATCCGCCGCGAGCTGAATGGCCGTGTGCCGTTGATCGGCTTTGCTGGCAGCCCATGGACCCTGGCGACCTACATGGTCGAAGGCGGCTCGTCGAAAGACTACCGCAAGACCAAAACCATGCTCTACGACAACCCGCAAGCCTTGCACCTGCTGCTGGACAAGCTCGCGCAGACCGTTACCAGCTACCTCAACGGCCAGATCATGGCCGGCGCGCAAGCGGTGCAGATCTTCGACAGCTGGGGCGGCAGCCTCTCCGCTGCGGCGTACCAGGAGTTCTCCCTGGCCTACATGAAGAAAATCGTCAGCGGTTTGATCCGCGAGCATGAAGGTCGCAAGGTGCCGGTGATCCTGTTCACCAAGAACGGCGGCCTGTGGCTGGAAAGCATCGCCGATGCTGGTGCCGACGCACTGGGCCTGGACTGGACCTGCGACATCGGCAGTGCCCGCGCCCGTGTCGGTGACAAGGTCGCGCTGCAAGGCAACATGGACCCGACCGTGCTGTACGCAAAACCGGAAGCCATCCGCGCAGAAGTCGGCCGCATTCTCGCCAGCTATGGCAAAGGCAGTGGTCACGTGTTCAACCTGGGTCACGGCATCACGCCGGAAGTCGACCCGGAACATGCGGGCGCCTTCCTGCGCGCCGTGCATGAATTGTCGGCGCAGTATCACGAGTGATGGCTGCCCAATAAAAAAACGCCCGGCTTATGCCGGGCGTTTTTGTAGGAGTTTTTGATTGTGCTCCCACAGGTTTTTGTCTTCAGGCCTTCACATCACCCAGTGGCGGCAGCTTCGCCAGCTTTAACGCCACAAACAGTGCAATCACCAACAGCGTGCCAATGAACAACCCGATCCCGTTCCAGCCGCCCAGGTGCCAGAACACGCCGCCCGCCGTACCGGCGATGCTCCCCCCGGCGTAGTAGCTGAACAGGTACAAGGACGATGCTTGCCCCTTGGCCGTGGTGGCGCGGCGGCCGATCCAGCTGCTGGCCACCGAGTGGGCGCCAAAGAAGCCGAAGGTAAAGATCAGCATGCCGATGATCACCAGCGGCAATGGCGTAAACATCGTCAAGGCCAGGCCGCCGAGCATCAGCGCGATGGTGCTCCAGAGCACTTTCCGGCGGCCGAGTCTGTCGGCCAGCGAGCCGATTTTCGCTGAGCTGTAGATGCCCGACAGGTACACCACCGACAGCAACCCGACGAAGGCCTGTTCCATGTGGTACGGCGCGGCCAGCAGGCGATAGCCGATGTAGTTGAACAGCGTGACGAACGCGCCCATCAACACAAAGGCTTCCAGAAACAGCAGCGGCAGGCCGGCGTCGCGAAAGTGCATGGTGAAACCGTCGAGCAGGCTGCGCGGGTGCAGCGAGCGGGGGCGGAAGTTGCGTGATTCGGGGAGGATTTTCCAGAACACCGCTGCGGCAATCAGCGCCAGGCCACCGATCACCAGCATCGCCGTGTGCCAGCTGACGAAGTCGATCAATACCCCGGTGATCAAGCGTCCGCTCATCCCGCCAATCGCGTTGCCACCGATGTACAAGCCCATGGCGAGGCCGATGTGCTGTGGATGGATCTCTTCGCTCAGGTAAGTCATCGCAACCGCAGCCAGACCGCTCAACGACAATCCAATCAGCGCCCGCATCAGCAGCACACCGTGCCAGCTCGGCATCATCGCACTGGCCATGGTGCACAGCGCCGCGGCGAACAGCGCGGCCACCATTACCGGTTTACGCCCGATACGGTCAGAAATCGGGCCAGTGATCAGCAGGCCGATGGCAAGCATGCCGGTGGCGATAGACAGGATCAGGCTGCTCTGCGCCGCGTTGATGGAATACTCGTCGGACAGCAGCGGCATCATCGGCTGCACGCAGTAGAGCAGGGCGAACGTCGCGAAGCCGCCGCAGAACAACGCCAGCACCGTGCGCATGAACGCCGGCGTGCCTTTTTCGATGTAGATCTCCGCCAGTTCAGTGGCGATAGCGTCCGGTGCTGCGGGAGGCACTTCATGGGCGAGAGGGGCGACAGCAGTTTTCACGTTGGACCTCGGAGGGCGCAGCCGGTCGGGCAATGAAAAAAGCATATAGCTGGCTAATGATTCAATCCAATATATTGTTCGACCTGTTTGATAGCTTTAACGACCTAATGGGGTTTCCATGGAATTGCGTCATCTGCGCTACTTCATCGCCGTCGCCGAAGAACTGCACTTCGGCCGCGCCGCACAGGTGCTGGGCATCTCCCAGCCGCCGCTGAGCCAGCAAATTCAGGCGCTGGAACAGGAAGTCGGCGCACGGCTGTTCGAACGTACTAATCGTCGGGTCGAGCTGAGCGAGGCCGGTCGGCTGTTTCTGGGAGAGGCGCGGCTGGTGCTGGCGCAGGTCGACAAAGCGGCGGATGTCGCGCGACGAGCGCAATTGGGCGAGTTGGGTGAGCTGAAAATCGGCTTCACCTCGTCGGCCCCCTTCAACTCGACCATTCCCCAGGCGATTTTCTCTTTCCGCCAGCGCTTCCCGGCAGTGCACCTGAACCTGCGGGAAATGAGCAGCACCCAAGTGGCCGATGCGCTGGTGGACGAGTCGATCGAGGTCGGCATCATGCGCCCGCTGGGGCTGCCGGACTGCCTCAGCGTGGTCGAGTTGATGCGCGAGCCGCTGGTCGCGGTGCTCAGTTCCAAGCACCCGCTGGTCGAGGGCAGCGATGAAGGCTTGTTTCTGTCAGCCCTGGCGCTTGAGCCCTTTGTGTTTTTTCCGCGCAGCTATGGCAGTGGCCTGTATGCGCAGCTGCTCAGCCTGGCGCGGGACTCCGGCTTCAGTCCGCATTTTGCACAAGAGGCTGGCGAGGCGATGACCATCATCGGGCTGGTGGCGGCGGGGCTGGGCGTGTCGGTGCTGCCGGCGTCTTATCAGCGGATGCGTATTGACGGCGTGGTCTATCGACCTTTGCTCGATCCGGCGGCGGTGTCGGCGGTGTGGTTGGTGCAGCGTAAGGACCAGAAGTCGGCGATGGCCAAGGCGTTTGTTGAACTGCTGACGCGCAGAGTTGAACCGCTGAAGCAGTGACGGTATGAACACAATATTCCCTGTAGGAGCGAGCCTGCTCGCGATGGACTAAAAAACGCCACGTTCACCCAGGAAGCACGCGCCATCGTTGGCGACCATCGCGAGCAGGCTCGCTCCTACAGGTCAGAGTTTTCGCTGCTGCCCGTGGGACACTTCTGAACTATCCAGAACAGGCTACAGTGCCTTGCGGCGATGCCTACAACTACTCCAGAATCCGCCGGCTTGTGCGCTTTGAGGGTCATCGCTAACTTGATTCGTGTCACTGATGGTCAGTGATCGGGTTTAGTAGCCCGTATCGAAGTAAAGCGCATTTGCGCTCCTGATAGGCAGGTATGCCCATACCTGCCCTTGATGGTAGCTGTGCGCAGGGCGTCTTCGGGCGCGCCGGTTTCGCTTCGTCCGGTCTACTAACCTGCGTACAGCTGCCACCCGTTTGATCAGTAGCGATTCGGTGTGGCCGCCACTTTCAGGACGCTGAATCATGACCAATACGCTAAACCCACCGGATACCAATCCGGACACTCCACACCAAGCCAGCAATATCTTCTTCATCGCCCCCGAAATCGACAACCACACCCTGTTGGAATACGCCTGCGTGTCACTGGCATCAGCCAATGTCATGGCGAGCGACTTCGCGAGGAATCTGAACGGAGCGCAGAGCCACACACTGCTGGGGATTCAGCAATCGATCATGTTGGGGGAGCTGGCGGTGAATCGGGTGTTGGATAACCTCGATCCACTGTGATCGTCCGGGGAGGCGAGAACCCTTGTGGGAGCGAGCCTGCTCGCGAAAAACGTCCAGACAACGCGGTCATTCAGGCACCGCGCGTTATCGTTGACGTCCATCGCGAGCAAGCTCGCTCCCACAAGGGAAATATTTTAGGTTACGGCCAGCGCTTGAAAATCAGCGAAGTATTCACCCCGCCAAACGCAAAATTATTGTTCATCACGTACTGGTTGCTCATCTGCCGAAACTCGCCGCGCAGGTAGTCGAGCTTGCCGCAGTGCGGATCGACTTCGTCGAGGTTGAAGGTGTGGGCGTACAGGTCGCGGTTCATCATTTCGATGCTGAACCAGGACTCCAGCGCACCGCAAGCGCCGAGGGTGTGGCCGAGGAAGCTTTTCTGCGAGCTGATCGGCATGTGTTCGCCGAACAGGCTGCTGGTGGCCAGGGTTTCGGCAATGTCGCCCTGTTCGGTGGCGGTGCCGTGACCGTTGACGTAGCCGATGTCCGAAGGTTTCAGCCCGGCGTCTTCCAGGGCCAGTTCCATGGCCCGGCGCATGGTGATTTGTTCGGGGCGGGTGGTGTGCTGGCCGTCGGCGTTGCTGCCGAATCCGACGATCTCGGCATGGATGTGGGCACCACGGGCCAGGGCGTGTTCCAGTTCTTCGAGCACCAGCATGCCGCCGCCTTCGCCAATCACCAGGCCGTCGCGTGCACTGTCGTAAGGGCGTGGGCTGCGTTGTGGGGTGTCGTTTTTCAGACTGGTGGCGTAGAGCGCGTCAAAGACCATGGCTTCGGTCGGGCACAGCTCTTCGGCACCGCCGGCGAGCATCAGCGGCAGTCGCCCGAACTTGATCGCCTCGTAGGCATAGCCGATGCCCTGGCTGCCGCTGGTGCAGGCGCTGGAGGTGGGAATCAGGCGACCGGTGAGGCCGAAGAAGATGCTGATATTGGCCGCGGTGGTGTGCGGCATCATGCGCACGTAGGAGTTGGCGTTCAGGCCTTCGGCCACCGAGTTGAGCAGCATGTTGCCGAATGCCTTGATCTCGTCGGTGCTGCCGGTGGAGGAACCGCAGGCAACGCCCATGCGCCCGTCCTTGATCGACTCGTCGCCCAACAGGCCGGCGTCGGCCAGTGCCAGTTCCGACGCGCCGACGGCCAGCCGTGATACCCGGCCCATGCTGCGCAGTTGCTTGCGGGTCCAGTGGCTCGGCACCTTGAAGTCATCGATGGGGCCCGCCAGGCGCGTGTTGAGCTCGGTAAAACGATCCCACTCGTCCATCCGGCGGATGCCGCTGCGGTTGGCCGCGAAGTTGCCGGCGATGGTCTCCCAGTCGCTGCCCAGTGAGGTGATACCGGCCATGCCGGTGACGACGACGCGCTTCATCAGCACAGGCCTCCGTTGACGGCCAGAACCTGCCGGGTGATGTACGAGGCTTCCGCCGACATCAGGAAATTCACCGCGCCGGCCACCTCTTCAGGGGTGCCCATGCGTTGTGCGGGGATCATTTTCATCAGTTCTTCCACCGGCACGTTTTCGTCGAGCATGGCTGTGTCGATCAGGCCGGGTGCGACACAGTTGACGGTGATTTTGCGCTTGCCCAGCTCGATCGCCAATGCCTTGGCCGCACCGATCAACCCGGCCTTGGAGGCGCTGTAGTTGACCTGGCCACGGTTGCCGATCAGCCCCGACACCGAGGTGATGCAGACAATCCGCCCGGCGGCGCGACGACGGATCATCGGCATCATCACCGGGTGCAGCACGTTGTAGAAACCGTCGAGGTTGGTGCGCATCACCACATCCCAATCCTCTTCACTCAAGGCCGGAAAGGCGCCGTCGCGGGTCAGGCCGGCATTGAGCACCACGCCGTAGTAGGCGCCGTGGGTCTCCACGTCGGCTTCGAGAATTTCCTTGCAGCGGGCGCGGTCGGACACATCGAACTGCAGGATGCGCGCACGACGGCCCAAGGCCTCGACTTCGGCCTTGACGGCTTCGGCGTCGGCCAGGCCGCTGCGGCAATGCAACACGATGTCGTGCCCGGCCTGGGCCAGGCGCAAGGCGATCGCGCGGCCGATGCCACGGCTGGAACCGGTGACCAGTACGGACTCAGTCATCACTGGACTCCTTCGGGTTCATGGAGATATTGAGCGGCCTGGGGTGGGCGGAACACGTTCAGACGAGCGGTGACGTGAATGCCGGGGGCGTTGATGTGGCATTCGAACACGCCCATGCCGTTATCGTCTTCCAGGGAGCGAACCCCGTGGATGGTCAACTCGGTACCGGCCGGAAAACTTTCGACGTTGCATTCGAACTTTCGGCTGCCGAGCAGGAAACCCAACTCCACCGCATCACCGCGCTGGCGCGCATGGCAACCGGCGAAGGCGGCCACGCTCTGGGCCATCAGTTCGATGCCGACCCAGGCCGGCAGACTGCCGTCGGGGAGATTGAACAGGCCATCGGGCTTGACGGTCAGGCGTGTGTGAATCTGCTCTTCATCGAACGCCAGGATCCGGTCGATAAGGATCATGTCGCCAGCGTGGGGCAGCAGTTCGGCGAGCGGCCAGTCAATCATGGGGCGTCTCCGATAATCAGGCTGACGTTATTACCACCGAAGGCAAAGGAATTGCTCATCAGGTAGCGGGGTGCAATGGACGTCAGGCGCGTGGCCGGGGTCACCCATTGCAGCGGCGGCAGTTCGGGATCGGGCTGTCCGTCCCAGACGTGAGGCGGCAGGGCATGCCCGAAATTGTCAGGGCTCAGGCTCAACCAGCAGAACGCCGCCTCCAGCGCCCCGGCGGCACCGAGGGTGTGGCCGGTCATGGGTTTGCTCGACGAACAGGGCACGCCGGCCGGGAACAGCGTCGCCACGGCCTGGCTTTCCATGGCGTCGTTGTGCTGGGTGGCGGTGCCGTGCAGGTTCAGATAGGCGATCTGCTCCGGTTGCAGGTTGGCGCGGCCCAAGGCTTTGCGCATCGCTTGCAGGGCGCCTCGACCGGTCGGCTCCGGGGCGGAGATGTGATGCGCATCGGAACTGGCGCCGCTGCCGAGCAAGGCAATCGCTTGGCTGTCGCTAGCACGCCTGGTCATCAGGAACAGCACCGCCGCTTCGCCAATGTTAATGCCATTGCGGTTCACCGAAAACGGATTGCAGCGTTGTTCCGAGACCGCTTCGAGCGCCGAGAAACCGTTGAGGGTCAGCTTGCACAAGGTGTCGACACCGCCACACAGCACCGCGTCGCAAATGCCCAGGTCCAACAGGCGCTGGGCGCTCATCAGGGCTCGGGCGCTGGAAGTGCAGGCCGTGGAAATGACGTAGGCCGGCCCGCTCAAGTGCAGCCACTCGGCGAGGAAGTTCGCCGGTGCTCCGAGTTCCTGTTGCTGATAGTCGTACTCGGCAGGGAACTGCTTTTCACGCAGGTAATGCGCCAGGCTCTGGCTGGCCTCGTCGATACCCGAGGTGCTGGTGCCCAGCACGACACCGATGCGGTCGCGGCCGTAGGTCTGGATCGCGCTGTCGATGTCCGGGCGGACTTGCAGCGTGGCCTCCAGCAACAACTGATTGTTGCGACTGTGATGGCGCGACATGTCGGCAGGAAGGGTTGCCAGTTTGCCCTGGACCGCACCGACCGGCAGCGTGCGTTGCTGCACCCAACCGGCTTGTTCGCGCATGCCGCCGCAGTCGCCGGCAAACAGGTTGCAGGCAACTTCCTGCTTGTCGCGGCCCAGCGCACAGACCAGGCCGAGGGCGTTGAGGTAAACCGTCATGGCGATTCACCGCTCAAGGGGGTGACTTGATAGGCTGGACCATTTGGAAGCTTCAATTCAAAATTCTGCGGTTGTGCGTAGCGGATATCCCAGCGCTCTGGCAGGGAGCGTTGTCTGCCGTGCTGCCAGGCGCCGGGATAGTTGGCCGCCAGTTCATCTTGCGGCGTCAGCGCAAACAACAGCGCCGCGAACAGCTCCCGGGCTTGTGGATTGGGCGGCAGGAGACCATCGGCCTCCCAGGTTTTATCGATCAATTTCTGGCGGGCCTGGGGAATGCCCAACAGGTCCATCATCGACCAGCGAATACCCGCCTCTTCACGCTGGATCACCAGCACCCAGTCCTGGCGGTCGTCGGGCTGTAGGAGCTGGATGTGCAGTTGCAGCGGCAATGGCAGATCCGGATTTTGCTCGGGCAGCGGTGCCCGGCCGGCGCAGGCGCTCAGCAGCAGGGTTGCAGCGACCAACACAAATCGCATAGCACCGATAACCCCTGTAGGAGCGAGCCTGCTCGCGATGGCGGCTTTATAGTCGACATCCATTTTGACTGACCCACCGCTATCGCGAGCAGGCTCGCTCCTACAGGTTGTGCAGTTCAAGCGACGGGTAATAAACATCACACGGATCCTTCAAAAGGTTTGCGCGCCACCACATTGACCAGGGTTTCTTCCCGCTGGCCAAAGGGTTTTGGCTTGCACACACCCAAGTGTTCGAGCAGGCCGAAATCCTTGGCGCGACTCCACCACAGGTACGGATAAGACACGTTTTGCGCGGTAAATTCGAAACCCTGCCGGTGAATCATTTGCAGGTACTGCGCAGCGCTTTTCTGCACGTGCATCGGGTGGCGGAACAACCAGCGGATCACCCAGGTATCAATGTAAGCCTCGGTGGATTCGGCGAACAGCAGATAACCGCCGGGTTTGAGTACACGGTAGAACTCGGCCAGTGCCTGTTCCTGCTCCACCAGATGATGGAAGGTCTGGTGACAGAACAGCAGGTCGATACTGGCATCCGGCAGGTTCAGGCTGGCGCAGTCGCCGCCGATCAACTCCACTTCCATGCCCTGGCGGGCCGCTTCTGCGCGGCTTTGGTCCAGGCTCTGGGGGTCAGCATCGACGCCAATCAGGCGACCGGGCGCAAAGGCCTGGCGCAGCAGCGGGAATGACTTGCCCTGGCCGCAACCGGCATCCAGCAGCACCGGGCTGCCAGGCAGCGCTTCGCTGAACAGGTTGCGCAAATCGTCGATCGCCAGCCGCAGCACATAATGTTGCCAGATCTGGCTGCGCAGGAACCACAACCCGAAACGGGTTTCTTCGACGTAGTGGTCGCTCAAGAAGTTCATGACGCATCCTTCGCACAGAACTCCGATATCACCTTCAACCGGCGCCTGGCTTCACTGACGAACGGGTTGCTTTGATCCCAGGCATATCCGGCAAGTATGGAGCTGATCATCCCGCGGATTTCCTTTGAGCTGCCCTCATGGAAAATCACGTCCTGGAAGGTCCCGGCGTACCAGCCTTCGACATAGCAACGGAAGGTGTCGACGCCGCGCTTGAGCGGTTCGGCGAACTCGGTTTGCCAGTCGACGGCTTCGCCTTGCAACTGACGGTGCAAGACCCCGGCGGCCATGCTTGCCGAACGCATGGCGATGGTCACGCCGGAGGAAAACACCGGGTCGAGGAATTCCGCGGCATTGCCCAGCAGCGCGAAGCCAGGGCCATGCAGGGTTTTGACGTTGGCCGAGTAACCGCCAATGGTTCGGGCCTCGGTGTCCCACTGTGCATTTAGCAACACGCTGGCCAGGCTTGGCGTCTCGGCGATAAAGCTGCGCAGGCACTCATCCAGATTGTCGCTGCGGCCGGCAAAACGTTCCTCGGCGGCGACCACGCCGACCGAGCAACGCCCGTTGCTGAACGGGATGGTCCAGAACCACACGTCACGCTGGGTCGGATGAGTGGTCACGAGGATCTTGCTGCGGTCGAAGGCCGGGAGGTCGATACGGTCTTCGACGTGAGTAAACACGGCCTGACGCACCGGGAAGTTCGACGGCGCCTCGAGGTCGAGCAAGCGCGGCAGCAGGCGGCCGTAACCACTGGCATCGAGCAGGAAACCGGCCTCGATACGGTACTCGCTACCGTCTTCGCGGCGCACGCCGAGTTGCGGTTTTACCGGGTCAATGTCGACGCTGACGATGGTTTCGCCATAGCGGATCTCCACGCCCTGCAGCGCGGCCTGATCGGCCAGCAGTTTGTCGAAATCGGCGCGCTGGACCTGAAAGGTCGTCGATTTGCCGTCGCTGAACGTCTCGCCGAAATCGAACGCGCTGTAGCGCTCGCCCCAGGCAAACGCGGCACCGGTTTTCACCTGGAATCCGGCCACGTTGACGGCGTCGAGCATGCCCGCTTCCTCGACGAAGTCCAGGCAATGGGCCAACAGGCTTTCACCGATGGAAAACCGTGGGAAATGCTGGCGCTCGATCACCAGCACATCGTGTCCCTTGCGCTTGAGCAGCGCGGCGGCGATGGCACCGGATGGACCGGCGCCGATGACCACGACCTGGCGACATTCCATTTCAGCGGTTGGCATGGGAGCTCCTTGCAGGGACAGCGGCTTTCAGGGGGATTCGGTGCATGCCGGTCAGGGCTGGCAGCAGTGTGGCGATCAGGCCCATGAGCATCAGGGCAAAGTACAGCGGCGGGCTGATGAGTTGCTGTTGCAGCAGCAGGTTGAGAAAAACGATCTCGCTCAAGCCGCGGATGTTCAGCAGCACGCTTTCCCGCCAGCGGCTGGCGCCCTGGAACGAGGCCCCGGCCCAACCGAGGCCGAGCCAGTTACCCAGCAGTTTGCTCAGCATCGGCAACAGCAGCAGGGCGAGCAGTTGCACCCAGCCGAGGCTGTCTATCGCGCTGTGCACGTTGATCTGCACGATGCCGAACGTGAGGATCAACGGGATGGCGATGTATGTCTGCAAGCGACCCATCCACACGGCCGGCAGCGGCAGGACCAGTGGGGCTTTCAGCGTGGCCATGATCAACACATAACCAATGCCGAAAATCAGCGCATTGAGCTTGAAGTGTTCGGCGACGACCAGCAGGGCGAAAAAGCTCAGGCTGTAAAGCCACGTCTGGCGCAGGCCCAGCAGCCGCAGCAGCACCGGCAGGCACGCGCCGGCCAGCGGCAGCAACAGGCTGCTCAAGTGCAGGCTGCCCTGGGCGATGCCGAACAGCGTCCAGCAGGCGAGGTCGATGAGGATCGCGGTCTGCACCAGTCGCCGGGTGGCGGCAGGTGGGTAATCGATGTGCCGCAGGTACAGGTACAACACCGGGATCGCGGTGATGGCGAACAACAGGCCGACGGCCAGCGAGCTGATCCACGGTTGCGGCGGTAACAACCAGACCGCCGTGGCCAGGCCGCAGGCAAACGGAATGCAAAAGCTGGGCAGGGCGATTTTCAGGCTCTGGCGATCCAGTTGCAGGTCGATCACATCGCTGAGGATGTAGCCCAGCAACAGGGCAAAGCTCAGGCTGTAGAGGTTCTTCAGCCAGCCCGGTGACACCAGCAGCGCACCGCTTAACTGCCATTGGGGCTCGATCCAGAAATACATCAACAGCGGCAAGCCGAGGGTCGCCAGCAACAACTGGCTGACGATGGGAATCAGGCCGAAATGCCGGCCAACACGAGTCGCCACGGCGAACAACACCAGCGCCATCGCCCAGAACAGAACGACCATCATGTTGCCCGCTCCACGGCCGTGGGCTCATGCACCTGGCGACCGGCCCACGGCGCGAGCAGGAAGCTGAAGATCAGGCCCAGGCTCACCGACAGTCCGAAGCTGCTCACCGCCGGAGTACTCGACACCGCCAGCAGGCCGAACGACAGCCAGGTGGTCAACGCCGCCAGCAAAGTACCCAGCAGGCTCACGGCCGCGCCGCCGACCTGTTCGCGCATCAGGATCGCGTAATCGACACTGATCGCCGTCACCAGCAGCAGGCCGAACAGGCTGAACAGGGTCAGCGGCTGCCCCAGCCAGCCGAGGCTGGCCAGGCTGCATAACGCCGCCAGCAGGGGCAGGGACACGATACGCAACGCGCCGCCGAGGCCGAATGGAAGGATCAGCACCAGCACGATCAACACGCAGGAGGCGAGTTTCAGTTCTGCGGCACTGATTTGGGTGGCCGCGAAGACATTGTTCAATTCACCCAGTCGATCCACCAGTGTCACGCCGGGTAAATCCTCACCCTGGAGCCGCAGCAGGGCCGGGTTGTTGATGCCTTGCAGGCTGACCATCGCCGCCACGCCGTCATCGGTCGGCCCCAGCCACAGGGGCCGGTAGGGTTCTGCCAACGGGCCGCTGAGCGCAGCGTCAATGTCCACGGTCGGCAGTGCCTGCAGCTTCGTCAGCTCGGCCTGCAGCGCCTCGGCCGGTACGCCGATGTCGAGCAACGGCCGCCAGAACGAAGGCAGTTTGCTCAACGCTTCGCGCACCTGTAGCTGTTCGTTCGGCGGGCTGACCAGTTGATTGAGCGACAGATAACCCTGGAGCTTGTCCAGGCCAATCAATTGATCCAGCCGTTCTCTCAGAGCGGTCTGACGTTCGAGCAGTTGCTGCTGATTGGCGGCGCGTATCAGAAAGAACTGGCTGGTGGGTTGATAGCCCGTGATCCGGGCAATGGCCTGGGCTTCGTCGGTCAATTGTTGCGGTGCGCTGATCCACTGACGGATGTCGTTTTTGCTGCCCAGCTGCAACAGGCCGCCCAGGCAAAAGACGATCAGCAACGCCAACAAGACTGGCGTTTTCAACTGTTTGAGCAGTGCTTCACGACAGCCCAGCAATAGCTCGCAAACGCGCAATGGCCATTGCGCCGGGCGAAGGTCTACGCCCTTGAGCAATGCCGGCAGCAGACACACGGCGGACAAATAGGCACCGAGCAAACCGGCGGCAGAGAACGCGGCAATCTGGGTCAGCGCCGGGAAGGGTGTCCAGGCCAAGGCCAGGTAACCGATGCCGCTGGTGATCAGGCTCAGGGTCAAACCGGGCAGGGTCAGGCGCAGGGCAGGCCAGCTGTGCCAGGGTTTCAGGCTCCAGCTTTTGGACAGGTAATGCAGCGGGTAGTCGACCGCTACACCGATCAGGCTCGAACCCAGCACCAGGGTCATCACGTGCATATGGCCGAATAACGCCACGCAGGCCACCGCGCCGAAGAGCATGCCCACCAGCACCGGCACGAACGCCAGCAAGACGCGCCAGCGCCGGAAGGCCAACAGCAGCAACAACAAAATCCCCACAGTGGCACCGCCACCGACCCAGGTCATCTCCCGGGCGGCCTGCTGTTGCCCGCTGGCTGCGTACAACAGGCCGCTGGCGGCGAGTAGTTGCACGTCGTGTCGGGCGGCTTCTTCGCGGCTGTGTTCGAGCAGGTCGGCCACTTGCAGCGGCAGGTTCATGTCGAAGGCGTTGCCGGTGGTGCGCGCGCGCAACAGCACCCAGCTCTTGCCGTCGGCATCGGCAACCAGGGCGCCGCTGCCGATGTCCAGTTGCACCGAACCGCGTTGCGGCTGGCTGTTCTGGATGCGCCCGGTCAGGCCCAGCCAGTCGTCCTGGCTCGGCACCAGGCTGTAACCGTTGAACGGGTCGAACAACGCCTGCACCCGTTGCTGGATAAAGGTGTCGGGGTGCTCGATCAATAGTTGTCGATCCGCCGCCTGGAGCATCGCCAGGCGACCTTGCAGCAACTGCGTGCGCAGTGCTGGCAAGTCGGCTTGCAGGGTCCACTGGACCTTTTCGAACAAGCCGCTGGCCTGCCATTGCTCGCCGAGTGTCTGCGCCATGGCGACGGCCCGCTGGCGATCGCTGTGGCCGACCAGCACCAGCATTTCGCGGTTCAGCGGCTCTTGCATGCGTTGTTCGGCGCGCAGTTCCAAGGCATCGGGCGCCGTGCCGGGCACCAGGTCCATCAGGTTGGCCGATAGCGGCGCGGCGCCACGCCATTGCCAACCGGCGAGCGCCAGTACTGCCAGCAGCAGGATCAGAAACAGCCGGGGCAACCACCGTTCACTCGGCAAAGTCATGCTGCTCCGCGTCGCTCAACGGCTGGGCGCTGGTGCTGTCCTGCATGCGCAACAACGTACTGTCGCCCTGGGTCTCGAGCAGTTCGATGCTGTGCACCAGTTCTGCGCCGGTAATGTTGATCTGGTTGAACACCTGCTTGAGCAGCATCGAGCGCGGCAGCAGCGTGAGCTTCCAGTTCTGCGCGTCGCCGCTCAGGGACAACTCGAAATCCCGTTGCAGGCCACTGCTGTCGCCTTGCAGCACGGCGAGGAACAAACGGTTCTGCTCGGCACCGGCGCTTTTGCCCGGCAGCATTTGCCACACAATGCCGTCACGCCGGGCAATGCCTTTGGCTGTGATGCGATAGTCCTGTTGCAAGGGTGTTTTCAGCAGCCATAACAGGCCGTGGTTTTTTGCCAGCACGAAGGTGCCCTTGCTGGTCAGCGGCTGGGGCAGGGCGCGCAGGTGTTTTTCCTGGATGAAATGGCCGTGGATCACCTCGGGCCGGGCCAGTTGATCGCTGAGTTGTTGCAGGTCGAAGGCTTGGGCCAGTCCAGGAATGCCCAGTAACACGCAGAACACTGTAGGAGCGAGCTTGCTCGCGAAAAGCCTGAGAGCGCCGCGGGGTGTCAGGTTCCCAGTGTCATCGTTAACGACCATCGCGAGCAAGCTCGCTCCTACAGGGGAGCGGGGGACGCAGAACCTCATGGCAGGGCCTTCTCTACCGCATCGGTGAAGACCTTCGGCGAAGCCAGTTGCATCTCGCGATTGCTCATGTCGACCGCGACCTGCACGGAGACAGCGCGGGTCAAGCGTTCACCGGTTTGCAGGTCGCTGATCAGGTAATTGATCTTCAAACGGTTCTCCCACTCCACCAGGTTGGCGCGCACGTTGAGTGTCTGACCGAACACCGCACCGCGCACGTAGCGCAATTGCAGGTCGATCACCGGCCACGCATAACCTGATTCGTTCATCGCCGTGTAGTTGTGGCCGATCTTGTCCAGCAGCGCACAGCGGGCCACTTCCAGGTATTTGACGTAATGGCCGTGCCAGACCACGTGCATGCTGTCGACGTCAAAGAACGGTACGACGATTTCCGTGTCGGTGTAGAGAAATCCCTTGCTACGCATGCAGCCTCCAGTGTTGTTCGGCGATGCGATGCAGGCACAGGCGCAATTCGCCTTCCAGCGCGCGGTCTTCGATGACCGGCGGGAAGTCCTTGGCCAGAGCTTGATGCATGGCGGCCAAAGCGGGTGGCAATGGTCGTGCATCTTCGGCCTGGCCGCGCAGCCAGACGCCCTGATTGGCCGCCAGCAGCGTAGCGGCCGCCACCTGTTCGGTGAGTTCCAGCACGCGGATCGCATCCCGGGCGGCGATGGTGCCCATGCTCACTTTGTCCTGGTTGTGGCATTCGGTGGAGCGTGAGAAGACGCTGGCCGGCATGGTGTTCTTCAGGGCTTCGGCAGTCCAGGCGCTGGTGCCGATCTGCACCGCCTTGAAGCCGTGGTTGAGCATGGCGCGGTCGGCCGTGGCGCCGGACAGGTTGCTCGGCAAGCCATGGTTGTAGCGCTCGTCCACCAGCAGCGCGAGTTGCCGATCCAGCAGGTCGGCGACGTTGGCCACGAGGTTTTTCAGGCTGTCCATGGCGAAGGCGATGTGGCCGCCGTAGAAGTGCCCACCGTGTAGCACGCGCTCGGCTTCGGCGTCGATGATCGGGTTGTCGTTGGCGCTGTTGAGCTCGATCTCGATGAACGAACGCAGCCAGTTCAGGCTGTCGGCCAGTACGCCCAGCACATGGGGTGCGCAGCGCAGGGAATAGCGATCTTGCAGGCGATGCAGGGGAGCGGTCGGCGCGTCGATGGCCAGATCCTGGCGCAACCAGGCGGCGACCTGCATCTGCCCCGGGTGTGGCTTGGCGGCGAACAGGCACTCGTCGAAGTGCTCCGGGTTGCCTTGCAGGGCGACCACGTTCAGCGCGGTGATGCGCGTGGCCAGATGCAGCAGATAATCGGCGCGGGCGTAGGCCAGGCAGGCCAGACCAGTCATCACTGCGGTGCCGTTCATCAATGCCAGGGCTTCTTTCGGACGCAGCACCAGCGGCTGCCAGCCGAGTTCGCGGTGCACATCGGCAGCCTGCCGGCGCTCGCCGCGGAACATCACCTCGCGTTCGCCGGACAGCGTGGCGGCCACGTACGAAAGCGGCGTCAGGTCACCACTGGCGCCCACGGAACCCTCTTCCGGAATCAGCGGCAGGATGTCGTGTTCAAGAAACGCCTGCAGGCGCTCCAGCAACTCCACACGCACCCCGGAAACCCCGTGGCACAACGACTGCAAACGCGCGGCCAATACCGCGCGGGTGGCCTGGGCGTCGAGCAGTTTGCCCAGGCCGCAGCCGTGGAAAGTGAACAGATGACGGGGCAGCGCCTCGACGTGATGCAGCGGCACCGCGACCACGCAGGAATCGCCGTAACCGGTGGTCACGCCGTAGATCACGCCTTCCTTGTCCAGCAGCGAGTCGAGAAAACGCGCACCCTTGGCGATGCGCTCGCGGTAGGCTGGATCGCTTTGCAACTGCGTCGGCACTTTGCGGTTGGCCAGTGCCAGCACGTCTTCAATGCGCAAAGGGCGTTCGCCGAAGGTTACCGGCTCAAGCGTTGGCGTCGTCATCGGTCTTCCAGAAAGGGTAAAAGTTGAACCATTGTTGGGGCGCTTCGAGGCAATAGTGACCCAAGCGTTCGGCGTAGCGGGAGGCCCACTGATGAATGACCTGTTCGCGGTCGCTGCGCTTCCAGGTGATTGCCTCGGCGAACGGCTCAATGGTCAGTCGATAATCGCCGTCGGGCTTTTTCAGGCACAGCAGCAGGTTGACCGGGCATTTCAGCAGGCCGGCCAGCAGCCACGGGCCTTGGGGGAATCTGGCCGGATGACCGAGGAAGTCCACGGTCGCGCAGCGTCCGCCATGCAACGGCACGCGGTCGCCGGCGATCGCCAGCCACTCGCCGCGTTCCAGGCGTTCACTCAGTTGCAGCATGATCCCGGGGTCGAGCTCGCTGACCTGGATCAGGCGCAAATTGGTCGCCCCGGCTTCGCCCAGCAAACGGTTGAACTGTTCGGCGTGCTTGGTGTGCACCAGCACGTTCATCGTGACTTTCTCGCCGATCTCCGCCAGTGCGCGGCAGACTTCCAGGTTACCCAGGTGTGCGCCCACCAGCATCTGCCCGCGGGCACCGCGCAACTGGTCACGCAGCAGCGCCGGGTCGATGATTTCGATTTGTTCGATGCTCAACTTGCCGTTCCAGACGTCGAGTTTGTCGAGCATGGAATCGGCGAAGGCCATGAACTGGCCGAATACCCGCCAATGGCTCGGACGCAATTTACTGCGACCGCTCCAGTCGGCCAGGCGTTGCTGGTATTGCCAGGCACTGTGTCGAGCGCTGCGGCCGAACAGGAAAAAGTACAGAACGATGCCATACAGCACCGGGCTCAGTACTCGACGGCCCAGCACTTTGGCGCCGAACGCGGTGAGCTTCATCAGCCAGAAACTGCCCCGCTCCTGGCGGTCGGCCCAGTGTTGCTTGTCTGCGCTCATGCCCGCCACCGTCGCCAGAGGATCATGGGCGAGCGCAGCAACATGCCGAAAAACAGCCGCGTGTGCATACTGGAAATCAGCACGTTGTCGTGGAACATCCGAAAATGCGAAACGCCATCCAATGGATAGTGGACCTTGGTTTGCAGCCACAACATCGGCTGATTGCGCCAGGCCAGGCGCACCAGGATGTCCGAGTCGAAGTCCATGCGCTTGCCGATTTTCGCTGACTCGATCAGCGCCAGGACCGGCGCCAATGGGTAAACCCGGAAGCCGCACATGGAGTCGCGAATCTGCAGCGACAGGGTGTTGATCCAGACCATGACGTGAGTCAGGTAGCGCGCATACAAACGGCCTTTCGGCACGCTGGCGTCATATTGCGGATAGCCGCAAATCACCGCCCGAGGGTGGCGGCGAGATTGTTCGATGAAGCGTTGGACGTCCTGCAAATCGTGCTGGCCATCGGCATCCACCTGCAAGGCATGGCTGAAACCCAGGCGCGAAGCTTCGCGCAAGCCGGTCATGACCGCGCCACCCTTGCCCTGGTTTTCGGCCAGGCGGATCAGGTAAACCATGTCACGCTGGGCCAGGCGATCCAGCACCCGGGCGCAGCGCGGGCTGCTGGCATCGTCCACCAGGATGCACGGCAGATGGCTGGCGATCAGCGCATCGACCACCGTGGTAATGGCTGTTTCGTGGTTGTACACCGGGACGATGGCGCAGGGGCTATGCATGTTGGTTCACCTCTGTAGGACCGAGGTGTCTGCATCGCGAGCAGGCTCGCTCCCACACTGGATTTGTGAACGCCGCGAACCCCATGTGGGAGCGAGCCTGCTCGCGATTGAGTGCGCAGCACTCACCCAGCTTATACATGCGCCGCCTCCAGCAAGATCCGCCCGCTGGAGCAGGTGGCAGTTTCATTGCGATAGGCGAAATACAATTTGCCGCGCGCCGAGTCGAAGCGCAGGTGCAGCTGGATTTCATCCCCCGGGCGCACCAGTTGCTGGAATTTCAAGACTTCCATGCCGGCGAATTTTTCCGGCAGGTTCATCAGTTGCCGACCCAGGCTCAGTGCCCAGTCCACCTGCACCACGCCAGGCAACACCGGCGCCTTGGGGAAATGACCGCTGAAATAGGCCAGGTCCGGTGGAACGGCCAATTGCAGGCTCCACTCGCCATGGCTTTCGACTTGCTCCAGCACCTCGGGCGCTTTGGGGCGCGCCGCCAACAGCAGGGCGTCGACGTCGGCCTGGGGCAGTTTGCCCTGAGCGTTCAGCGGCAGTTGTCGCAGCAGGCGCCAGCGTCTTGGCAGGGCCAGCGCTTCGCAGTGTTGGCTCAGGTGCTGGCGCAATTGCTCGGTGAGGCTGCGTCGACCCTGATTGCGCAGCACATGCAAACCGGCCTCGCTCAGCACCAACAACGCCCCCAGGGAGGCGCGGTTTTCTTGTACGACGCCGAGCCGCGCTTCGATGACCCATTCATGGGCTGCCAGCGCCTGTTCCAGCATCGGCAGCGAGATGCGTTTTTCTTCCAGCTTGACGATACGGTCCAGTCGCCCAAGCAACTCGAAGCGACCATCGACGGCGAAGCGCACAGCATCGGCAGTGTGTTCGACATGGCCATTGGGTAAATACGGCGAAGCGATCAGCAGTGCACCGTCACTGTCCTGGGTCAGCGTGACATCGGCAAAGGGCTGCCAGAGTTCCGCGCCCTGACGCCAGGCGATGCCGCCGGTTTCCGAACTGCCGAAGATTTCCGTTGGCCATTGCCCCAGACGCCCATGCAGGCTCTGTGCGGCCTCGACCGGCAGTGCGCCGCCGGAGGAAAACACCCGGCGTACGGCGCTCAAGGCCGGCCAGTCGAGGTTGTCGCCCATGCGCTTGAGCAACGCCGGGCTGGCCACCCAGGCGAAGGCCGGGTGTTCGCGGCTGGCGCGTTGCAGGTCTTCCGGAAAAGCCAGTTGCCGACGTACGAACGGGCGCCCGGCGCACAGCGGCCACAGCACCCGAAACAACAGGCCGTAGATGTGCTGGGTGGCGACGCTGCCAATGATGCACGCCGGGCCCAGGTCTGCGCCCCACAGCTGTTCCAGGGCTTCGACTTCATTGGCCAGTTGGCGCAGGTTTTTTTCGATGCGCTTGGGCTCGCCACTGGAGCCGGATGTGCACAGGCTGAGTCGGCAGTTATCCAGGTCCAGTGCGGCGGCACTCAGTGGCGGATGACGAAACTCGCTCAGGTGTGCATCATCGGGCTGATCGCTCAGCCACAGATCGACTTCACCTGACCAGCGTTGGCGGGTCTGGGGTTGCAGGTCGGACGGCAGCAGCACACTGACCCCGGCACGCCAGGCGCCGAACAGGGCAATCGCCAGGTCGGCGGCATCCTCAAGGTGCACGGCCATCTGCCGCACTCCCCGGGCTTGCAGGCCGGCGGCCAGGCGCAGCGCCTGCTCGCACAGTCGGGCGTGATCCAGTGCCGGGGCGGTCGTTACGGCCCGCTCCGGCTGAGCCTTGAGCAGTAGATGCTCAAGTTTTATCCAATTCATGGGCGGCCTCGTACCCTTTGTCGTATGAGCCATTCAATGGCAAACATCAGGCCTATCAATCCGTAGGAAATCAGGCCGGTGTACAGCGTCCACCAGCTCAGCGGCGCCCAGAGGGTCAGGGCGGCGGCACACAAACCGTTGCATAGAAAAAAAACACTCCAGGCGATGGTCACCTGGCGGGTGTAGCGAATGCCCTCGGCCGGCAATTGCGGCTCGCGTACCCGGGCCAGGCGTTCGACTATCGGTGGGCCGAATGTCAGGCTCGATCCGAACAGCGCCAGCATGAAGCTGCTGATCAACACCGGATACCAGCGCAACAGCGCCGGGCTGTCGAACAGTGCCAGCAACAGACAGAACACAATGGCCACCGTGGCCATCCACAGGCTGCCAGGCCGTCGTTTGCCGGTCAGCGCCCGGGCCAGCCACAGTCCGCCCAGCAGCAGCCCGAACTGCCACGGGGCGAAATGCTCCATGCCGAAATACACCGCAAAGGGATACAAAAGGCCTGCCAGCAGCAGGCCGAGGCCAATCAGTCGATTCATGCGGCCGGTTGAACCAGACGGTAGACCGCCTCGACCACGTCACTGACGGTACGCACCGATTTGAATTCTTCGGCGGCGATTTTCTTGCCGGTCTGACGTTTGATGTGATCGATCAGGTCGACCGCATCGATGCTGTCGATTTCCAGGTCCTGATACAGGTTGGATTCCAGGCTCACACGCTCGGGGTCCAGTTCGAAGAGTTCGACCAGGGCATCGCGCAGGGTGTTGAAGATGTCGTCACGAGTTTGCATGGTCCGGTCTCAAGCTGCCTGTTTTGCAGTGACGAAGGCCGCAAGGCTCGCCACGTTACTGAAGTGATTACGTGTGTCCTTGGCATCGGCGTCGATCTTGATGCCGTACTTTTTCTGGATGGCCAGGCCCAGTTCCAGGGCGTCCACCGAGTCCAGGCCCAGGCCTTCGCCGAACAGGGTCTGCTCGTTGCCGATGTCTTCGGCACTGATGTCTTCGAGGCCAAGGGCGTCGATGATAAGCATTTTAATATCACGGTGCAGATCGCTCATCTTCGGCGAGCTCCTTAATAAAGTAAGAATGTAGATAATCGTTGAGCTTGCGCGAGGCCTGCGGAGCCGGCCCCTGCGTGGCGAAGGTCTGTGGGTCTATATCGGCCCCGACCCGGAAACTGAAGTGCACGCGCCGCTTGGGGATGCGATACCAGGGCTCGGCCTTGGTCAATGTGGTCGGGCTGACCTTGATAATGACCGGGGTGAGGATTTTCGCACCACGCAGGGCGATTGCCGCGCCGCCCCGATGAAAGGCCGGCGGCTGGCCGGGTTGGGTGCGCGTACCTTCCGGGAAAATGATCAGGGTCTGGCCGTCTTTCAGCGCGTCGGCAGCGGCGTCGAGCATGTCCATGCTGCCGTCGTTGCTGATGTATTCGGTGCAGCGCAGGGGACCGCGGGTGAAGGGGTTTTCCCAGAGGCTTTGCTTGACCACGCAGTTGGCGTGACGCACCAGGCCGATCAGAAAGACCACGTCGATCAGCGAAGGGTGATTGGCAATGATCATTTGCCCGGGACGACCGAGCTTTTCCGCGCCTTCAATGCTGTAGGTCAGCACCCCGGTACGGGCCATGAAACGCACAAAAATCCAGAAACAGCGGCTGACCGTTTGCCGGGCCCGCAGCCGATGGGTTCGGGCATCGCCCGGCAGGCCGTTCAGCACAGGGAAAATCACCAGGCGCAGGCACAGGCCGCCCAACCCGAACAGTGCAAAGCTCGCGGCGGTGGCCAGCAAGCGCCAGTAGTAGGCGTCGCGGTTTTTCTCGGTCACGGGTTGCGTTGCCAGGTCCATACACGATTTTTCCAGGCATGTTGGCAGGTGGTTTGCTGGCCGAGCAGCGCACACAACAGATTAAGCGCGTGGGGCCAGCGGGATTTGGACAACGCATCCGAGGAGCTGTTCAGGGACAACCGCCAGTCGGTGCCGGGTGTGATCAGCAGGCCGACGGCATACGGGAACGGCACGTCGTCGATCCAGGTCGAGTAAGCCTCGGGCGGCCGCTCTTCGGTGACCACCAGCAGTACCGCGCCGGCGCCTTCAGCCAGCAGCGCGGCAGCTTCGAGCATGCCATGTTCCAGGCCATCGCCTGCGGCGGCCAGGGCGGTCATTTCGCTGGTTTCACCCCGCATGATCGACCACAAGCCAATGATTGCGTTATGCACCGACAAGCTGAACCGGGTTGGCGACAGCGGCTGATCGGTGGCCAGGTCGCTGAGAATCTCGACCGTGCGGGGCGTTTCGCCGTGACGGGAAACAAAGACCAATGGCAGATCCTGCCGACCTTCGGCCAATGGCCAGCCGACACTGAATGCCATGCGCGCCAGACGGCTGAGCCGCCGACGCTGCATGGCCGGCAGAAAGGAAACGTCGGGAGCGGCATCGCTGTCCGGCAGCACGACCGGTTGTCGGCACCAGGCCTGCCAGTCATTCACGCTATCAAGCCCCGGGCCCCAGGCGCGCCATTGGGCGATGTTGAAGTTGATCACAGACATTCATCCCACCCTCACGGGCTTACTTGACGCTGGGAGTGGCCGAGAGCCGGGACTTACCCTGCGTGGCGTTTGGCGCCGAGTGGCGCGCATTATCCCGGTGCCGGGAACGTGTAGCAAATGCTGGTTACATTTTGCTCAGCAAGTTGGAGTGACCGGCTTGAAAAAATTGAATAATTGGTAATTATTCACAAAATTTTTACCCCGTTTGTCGGTTCTTGCGTCGAGCCGCCGGGCCATTCAGGGTCTTTCGTGCAAGAGAAAGCAACTGACTGTGTAGTCCTTGCACTAGTGAGGTAGCGTAGCCATACCGTGGACCACTACACTCGGTCATTCTTTGATACACGGAGGTTTTGACATGCGGCGCGTGGTGTTCAATCAGAAAGGTGGCGTTGGCAAATCCAGCATTGCCTGCAATCTGGCGGCGGTCAGTGCCAGCGAGGGTTTTCGCACCTTGTTGGTGGATCTCGATGCCCAGGCCAACTCCACTCAGTACCTGACGGGGCTCACAGGCAGCGACATTCCGATGGGCATCGCCGATTTCTTCAAGCAGACGCTGTCTTCCGGACCGTTCTCCAAAAAGAATCAGGTCGACATCTACGAAACCCCGTTCGATAACCTCCACGTCATTACCGCCACCGCCGAGCTGGCAGACTTGCAGCCAAAGCTTGAAGCCAAGCACAAGATCAACAAACTGCGTAAGTTGCTGGAAGAGCTGAGCGAAGACTACGACCGGATTTACCTTGATACTCCGCCGGCGTTGAACTTTTATGCGGTTTCTGCGCTGATTGCCGCTGATCGTGTGTTGATCCCCTTCGATTGCGACAGTTTTTCACGCCAGGCCCTGTACGGCCTGATGGCGGAAATCGACGAGTTGAGGGATGACCATAACGAAGGCCTGGAAGTCGAAGGCATCGTCGTCAACCAGTTCCAGGCCCGCGCCAGCCTGCCTCAGCAAATTCTTGATGAGCTGATCGCCGAAGGCCTGCCGGTGTTGCCGGTGTACCTGGCCAGCTCGGTACGCATGCGCGAATCCCACCAGGCCAATACGCCGCTGATCCATCTCGACCCGCGGCACAAGCTGACGCAGCAATTCGTTGAGCTGCACAACCTGCTGGAAAACGCCTGATCCTGGCTGGCTACATAGAAATACTGTGGGAGCGAGCCTGCTCGCGAAAGCGGTGTATCAGGCGACATCTTTATTGAATGTCAGTCCGCCTTCGCGAGCAGGCTCGCTCCCACAGGGTCTGTGTTGTTTCAGATCCCCTGGCTACGCAACCAGCTCATCAGTTGCGGTAACGGGAAAGCCCCGCTCTGCCGGGCGACTTCCCGGCCGTTCTTGAACAGGATCAGGCTCGGAATCGAGCGAATCCCCAGCTGCGCCGACAACTGCTGGTTCGCTTCGCTGTCCAGTTTGGCCAGCCGGCACTTGCCCGCCAGTTGCCCGGCTGCCTGCTCGAACACCGGTGCAAACGACTTGCACGGTCCGCACCAGTCCGCCCACACATCCACCAACAGCGGCAGATCGCCCTTGATCTGGCTGGCGTAGTCGCCTTGCTTCAATTCAAAGGGTTTGTTCAGCAGGACTTCGGCCTTGCAGCGCCCGCATTTCGGGTGGTCGTTGAGGCGTTCGGCGGGAATGCGGTTGAGGCCGTTGCAGTGGGGACAGGGGATGAGGAGTGGGTCGGTCATGAGCGATATCCAATGGGAAGCTGATAACACCTAGTTGGAGACGTTTGCTTATATTTTCAATCGTGCAGCGACAGGCAATAAAACTAGGCTGAGGGAAGGATCCGATTGAGACCGTTGGTCTGCCCGGGTGTATCGCAACTTGCGATAAAAAATCCATGTGTTTAACTCATCCATAGCAGAATGCGATAAGGATGTTGCATGCGAGTGTTTTCCGAAAAACGAATCTGGGACGCCAAGGAAAAGTGGCCGCAGGCGGCCAGCGCACTGGACCAGTGGTATCGAATGGTAAAGCGCATCAAGCCAAATGATTTTGCGGCGATGAAATCTTCATTTCCCGCGATCGACAAGGTCGGTGAGTTTCACGTTTTCGATATTGGCGGTAACAAATTACGGCTGATCGCCTATGTTCGGTATCAGCATCAAAAAATCTACATAAAGCATGTGCTGGATCACCGCGAATATGACCGCGGTAAATGGAAGGAGGGAAGAACATGAGCGTTCTGATCAAAAACGCGGCGGAGCACTGGGAGTTCGTATCGCCATTGCTACGCAAACCCAAAAACGAAGACGACTATGACATGCTGGTGCAGGCACTCGACGAGTTGCTCGAGATGACCGGAGTTGACGAGTCGCATCCCCTGATGAGTCTGGTGGACATCATCGGTGACTGGATTGAGGAATGGGACCACAAGCATCACCTAATGCCCGAAGCCACAGGTGCCGAAGTGCTTGGTTACATGATGCGCGAACATGGATTGACTCAAAGCGACCTGCCTGGCGTCGGCCCTCAGTCGGTCGTTTCGGAGATCCTGAGTGGCAAGCGCCAGCTCAACCTGCGGCAGATCCGCTGGTTGGCCGAGCGATTCAATGTGCCAGTAGACGTCTTTATCTGACTCGCCTCACGACGAACAACTGATCTCCAGATGCTTGCCCCATTCCGGCGGCCTCTCCGCGTAGCTTTCCATCCCCGGTTGTTCCTCGAACGGGTTGCTCAGCACCGCGTGCAGTCGGCGGACTTCCGAGTAGTCGCCGCGCTCTGCCGCATCGATGGCCTTTTGCGCCAGGTAGTTGCGCAAGATGTACAGCGGGTTGACCGCGTGCATCCGCTGGCGACGCTGCTGCTGATCAAGGGTGCCTTCACGGGCCACCCGGGCGACGTAGAGCTCGCCCCAGGCATCGAAGCCCTTGAGGTCGACGAAGTCATCACGCAAGCGGGTGATGGCCTGTTGTGGTGCGTCATCACCCAAGCGGCGGAAAAACAGGCTGTAGTCGACGCCGCTGTTTTGCATCAATTGCAGCAGGCCCTCCAGCAACTTCTGGTCGTCGTCTTCGGCAGTGGTCAGGCCGAGGCGGCGGCGCATCAGGTCCAGGTAATGGGCCTGGAACAGCGGCAGGTACAGACCGAGAGTTTCGCGCAGGGCCTCGACGCTGATGAACGGCGTCAGGGCCTGGGCCAGGGCGCTGAGGTTCCACTGGCCAATCGGCACCTGGTTGCTGAAGGAATAACGGCCCTGGTCGTCGGAGTGGTTGCAGATGAAGTTGGCGTCGAAGTCGTCGAGGAAGGCGAACGGACCGAAATCGAAGGTGATGCCCAGGATCGACATGTTGTCGGTGTTCATCACCCCGTGGCAGAAGCCATAGGCCTGCCATTTGGCAATCAGTTCGGCATTGCGCTCAACCACTTCACGGAACATCGCCAGGTACGGCTCCGGTTGCTCCAGGCACTGCGGGAAGTGCATGGCCAGCACGTGATCACCCAGCTCTTTCTGCTGCTCGGGGCGCTTGGTGTAGTAGAAATATTCGAAGTGGCCGAAGCGCACATGACTCGGCGCCAGGCGCAGGACCATGGCCGCGCGCTCTTGTTTTTCACGCCACACCGGGGTGTCGGAGCCGATCACGCACAGGGCGCGGGTAGTCGGGATGTTCAGGGCATGCAGGGCTTCGGAGGCGAGGAATTCACGGATCGACGAACGCAGCACCGCACGGCCGTCGCCCATGCGTGAAAACGGCGTCTGGCCGGCGCCCTTGAGGTGCAGGTCCCAGTGTTCGCCAGCCTCGTTGTACACCTCGCCAAGCAACAGGCCGCGTCCGTCACCCAGTTGCGGGTTGTAGGAACCGAACTGATGCCCGGAATAGACCATCGCCCTTGGAATCGCGTCGGCCCAGAGCTTGTGGCCGCTGAACAGTTCGGCGAACTCCGGGGTTTCGGCCACGGCCGGGTCCAGGTCCAACAGCGCCATGGCGGCGGGGCTGGCCACGACCAGGCGCGGATTATCGATCGGCTCGGGCAGCACATGGGCGGAAAACGCATCGCCCAGGCGGTCGAAGCGATTATCGAAAGTGAGTTCGTCGAGGGCTTTCAAGGGCCGGCTCCAGCAGAATGTCCGAGCATTCTGCTGGGGAATGGCCGGTTAGTCGAGTTTGGCGGCCGGCGGTTCTTGCGCCGGCTTGCCATCGACGATCGGCACGATGGTTTTCGCTTCCGGTTCGATCGGCACCATCTTGTATTCCTGGCCGTGCAGGTTCTTGAGGTAGACCTCCATCTGCCGGAACGAGATGTTGATGTGCTGCTTCTTGAACTCGCGATTGATGAAGCGGTTGACCTCGTCGAGCACGGGGTTGCGGTCGCCGAGATCACGCACGTGCATGCGCAGCTCGTGGTCGAGGGTGCTTTCGCCGAAATTCAGGAAGTACACGTGGGGTTCCGGGTCTTTCAGCACGCGCGGGTTGTCGCGCGCGGCCTTGAGCAACAGCTCTTTCACCAGGTCCAGGTCCGAACCGTAGTCGACGCCGAGCTTGAGGGTCACCCGGGTGATGGTGTCGGTCAGCGACCAGTTGATCAGTTGCCCGGTAATGAACGTCTTGTTCGGGACGATGATGTCCTTGCGGTCGAAGTCGGTGATGGTCGTGGCACGGATGCGGATCTTGCTCACCGTGCCCGACAGGTTGCCGATGGTGATGGTGTCACCGATCCGCACCGGACGTTCGAACAGGATCATGATGCCGGAAATGAAGTTGGCGAAGATCTCCTGCATGCCGAAACCGAGGCCGACCGACAGCGCCGCCACCAGCCATTGCAACTTGTCCCAACTCACACCGAGGGTCGACAGCGTCGAGACGAAACCGACACCGGCGATCACGTAGGACAGCAACGTGGTGGTGGCGTAGGCGCTGCCCTGGGCCAGGTTGAGCTTGGATAGCACGAACACTTCGAGCAAGCCCGGCAGGTTGCGCGCCAGGGCGAAGGTGATGCCGATGATGATCAGCGCGCCAAGCATGTCGCCGATGCTGATCGGCACCATGCTCATGTTGGCGCCGGTACCGCTGGTGTATTCGTAGAGGGTGACGTTGTCCAGATACGAGAACACCGTGATCAGGTCGGCCCAGACCCAATACAGTGCCGCCATGAAGCCGCCCAGCAGTGCCAGGCGGATCAGGCGCAGGGACTGTTCGTTGACCTTCTCGATGTCCATCGTCGGTTCTTCGATCACCGCCTCGCCATCGCCGGCCTCTTTGGCGGCCAGCCGCTTGGCCAGGGCGCGCTGGTAGGCCAGGCGCCGGGCCGCCACACTGAGGCCGCGCACGAAGGTGGCCTCGATCACCAGCCAGAACATCAGCAGGTACAGAGTGTTGATCAAGCGGTCGCTGAGCTTCAGCGCGGTGTAGTAGTAGCCGAAGCACACCGCCACGAACAGCGCGACGGGCAGGGCTGTGAACAGGATTCCTACCAGTTTGCGGAACAGCGAAGCGTTTTCGTGGGTCGGGCTGCTGATGAGCAGGCGGCTGAGCAGCAGGGTCATCAAGGCGTAGCAGATCAGTACCACCGGCATGCCGAGCACGTCATCGGCCAGTGCCGCCGGTTGCAGTTCGGCAACGGCGACTACGGTCACCAGTGCCATGACCACGATGCCGAGGCGGCGGATCCATCTGCGCAGGAACTCCACCTGGGGCTTTTCCCAGCGGAAATGCAGCTCTGCCACGCCACCTGGCGCGAGGATCCGGTAGGCGGTGTAGAACACCAGCCAGGCCCCGGCCATTTGCAGCAGCGCCGCGCCCATATTGGCGTTCTGCCCACGGGCGTCGATTTGCAGGGCCAGCCCGCACAAGGCGAGGCCCAGGGAAACCGGCATCGCCAGCAGAATATTGATCAGAATCGCCTGTGGCGTGTGCCACTGGCTGTCGCGCTTGAAGTGACCGATGTCCTGGTGAACCTTGATCAGTCGCGCGTACAGATTCTTGCGCCGCCACAGCAACGCACCGATCAGCAGGGCCAGCGGCAGGAACAGCAGCGGGCGCTGGGTCAGGCCGTCGGTCAGTTCGCTCAGGCTTGAAAGGACCGGCAGCGAATCGAGTTGCCGCTGCAGGCGATCCGGCACACTGTGAACCCACTCCAGGTCCAGCGGCTTGTTGCTGGGAATCCAGAACATCTGCTCATCGAGGGTCGCCCGCAGGCTTTGCGCCGTGCTGAGCAGTTGCTTCTGGTTCAGTTGCAGGGTGATGGATTCATTGAGCACCGCGCTCAGTTCGCGGTTCAGTCGCTCCAGCAGGTCGGCGCGGGTGGTGGCCAGTTCCATCAGGCTTTTGCGCAGCTGCGCCGTGACTTGCTCGGGAGGTTGGGTCGACAGCAGGTTTTCGACGTAGGTGGTCGGATTGCTCAGCAATTCCCGTTGCTGGCTGACTTCGAACTGATACAGGCGAATGTCGGCGATCTGGTCGGCCAGGTTGCGGTCGAGCCGCAGGCGCGGCAACGCCTGTTTCTGTTTGTAGAGAATCTTCGAGAGCAGCAGGCTGCCTTTGAGCACATTGATTTGCTCGTCCAGTGCCGCATCGCTCTGGGTCAGGCTGTCCAGTTGTTGCTTGGTCTGCAGGTTCTGCTGGGTGACTTCGTTCAGGCGGTCGGTACTTTTGAGCAGGTAGTCCGAGAGCTTCAGGTTGGCCGCGCTTTCGGTGGCCAAAAGGCTGCTGCCGCCGGCCTTCTGCGCTTCGATGGATTGCTGGGTGACCGTTTCCTGGGACAGCGCCAGGCGCTTCTGGTTGATCAGGGTTTGCAGTTCCTGGATTTCCTGATCCAGGCGGTCGGATCGCTCCGACAACAGGTCATGCTGGCTGTTGCCGAGGTCTTGCAGCTGGGTATTGCCGGCCAGTTCCTGGCGCCGCAGCGGGATCAGGGCGTTCAGCGCTGCCAACTCGGCATTGAGCTGGTCGCGCTGCTCGGCGCTCAGGGTCTTGCCGGCGTCCTTGCCGACCTTGAGGGTGTTGTTGATCTGCTGAATGCGCGTCTGGCTGCTGGATATCTCCGCCTGGGCGCGCTCGGGGCGAGTCTGGGCGGTGATGATCAGGCTGTTGGCATCGGCCAGGGCTTTTTGCAGGTCGCTTTGCTGGGTGGAACGCTCGGTGAGCAATTGCTCGAGCTGCTGGATCGGTTCCTTGGCGAAACGCTGCGCCACCGGCACCACGGTACTGGCTTTGAGGCGGGTCAGTTCACGCTGGTTCTCGATGGTCTGTTTGGGCGCACTGCTCAATTGCTGCTTGAGCGCGACCAGCTTCTGCTCGTAGTCACGCTTGTTGTTGAGCTGGCTCAGCGTGCCTTGCAGGACCGATTGCAGGGCCTTCTGATCGGCTTCCGGCAGTTTGCGGTCGGCGATCTTGTCCAGACTCGCTTGCACGGCTTCGCTGGAGGGCGGTTCGGCCGCTTGCAAAGTACTGACAGAGAGACTCAAACCCAGCAGGGCGATGGCGAAGATGGAGCGCAGATTAGGCATAAAGACCGGTCAAGCAAGTGATAGTGGAAGCAGTTTAGAGGAAGAGTCCGGGACCCGGGCGACTTCCTTCGGGGAATCTGACGCCCACTTTACCGATCTTGTTCCCGTCCATGACGGCCACGGTCCAAATGGTGTTGTTCCATTCCACCTGGTCACCCACCACCGGCGCGCCACCAACCTTCTGGGCAATGAAGTGGCCCAGGGACATGTCCGGATCGATGCCTTCGACCTTCAGGCCGTACAAGGCCGCAACCGCGGCCAGTTGGGCGTCTCCTTCGAGTACGAAGTCGCCGAAGAAGCGCAGATCGAGGCCCCGTTGTGGCGCCTGGCTGAAGAGTTTTCCGAGGGCCGGCAGGTTGTGTTCATGGCCGATGACACACAGCAAATCATCGACTTCCAGCACCGTACTACCCGACGGATGGAGCAGTTGCTGGCCGCGAAACAGGGCGGCGATACGGGTGCCTTCGGGCATTTTCAGCTCGCGCAGGGGCGAACCGATGCACCATTTTTCCGCGCCGAGGCGATAGACGAACAGCTCCCACTCGCTGGTGACGTGCACTTCCAGGGCTGAGCGGGAGATGGGAGCAGGCTCCGGGGGCACCGTCACCTTCAGCAGTTTGGCGACCCACGGCAGGCTCGTGCCCTGAACCAGCAGCGACACCAGCACGATAAAAAACGCGAGGTTGAAGTACAGCTGGGCATTGGGCAGGCCGGCCATCAGCGGGAACACCGCGAGAATGATCGGGACCGCGCCGCGCAGGCCGACCCAGGAGATGAACGCCTTCTCGCGACCATGGAAGGCCTTGAACGGCAGCAGGCCAACCAGCACCGACAGTGGCCGGGCAAACAGAATCATCCACAGCGCCAAGGCCAGTGCCGGCAAGGCGATAGGCAACAGATCGTGAGGCGTCACCAGCAGCCCCAGCACCAGGAACATGCCGATCTGCGCCAGCCAGGCCATGCCGTCGAGCATGTGCAGGATGCCGTGGCGGCTGCGCACCGGCCGGTTGCCGATCACCAGGCCGCAGATGTACACCGCCAGGAAGCCGCTGCCGTGCAGGGCGTTGGTCAGGGCAAACACCACCAGGCCGCCGGCAATCACCAGGATCGGATACAGGCCGGTTGCCAGGTTGATGCGATTGACCAGTTGCAGCATGAGCCAGCCACCGCCCAGGCCAATGACGCCACCGATGCCGAATTCGCGCAGCAGGTGGGTCAGCAGGCTCCAGTGCAGGCCGGTCTGGCCGCTGGCGAGCATGTCGATCAGGGTGACGGTGAGGAACACCGCCATCGGGTCGTTGCTGCCGGATTCGATTTCAAGACTGGCGGTTACCCGTTCGTTCAGGCCCTTGCCACCCAATAGCGAGAACACCGCGGCGGCGTCGGTGGAGCCGACGATGGCGCCGATCAGCAGGCCCTGGATCAAGTTCAGGTTGAACAACCATGCGGCCGCCATGCCGGTCAGCCCGGTGGTAATCAGCACGCCGACCGTGGCCAGAGAGAGCGCCGGCCATAACGCCACGCGGAAACTCGACACTCGGGTGCGCAAGCCGCCGTCGAGCAGGATCACCGCCAGCGCGAGGTTGCCCACCAGATAGGCCGTGGGGTAGTTATCAAAAAGAATGCCGGCGCCATCGACACCGGCCGCCATGCCGACGGCCAGGATGATCACCAGAATCGGGATGCCGAGACGGGACGAAAGTGAGCTCACCAGAATGCTCGCACCTACCAGCAACGCGCCGATCAAGAACAGGCTGTTGATGGTCGTCGCATTCAAAGGCAGTACTCCAGAAAGCTGAAAGGCGGGCGCAAACTGACCATGCAGTCTGCGTGCCAGCGATTCTAACCTGTTGAAATGTGATGCTGTCAAAAAGGTTTTGTGTCATCGCAGAGCGCCGGACTGAGGTCTTGAGCGCGGCTTGTTTCCACCGGTTGCGCCTTGTGGCGACGAAGTGCAGGAACCAGATGGGCCAATCACAGTCTTTAAAACTCGCGAGGAAGGTTGCCCGTCAGCAAAATCAAGGCTTTGCGCCTGTATAACCCTGGCATCCAGGGTGACTTTTCTTTATCGTACGCGCCCTTTGAAAACGCCCGGAAAATCAAAATGTTGGAAGCATCCCTAAGCCAATTGGAACAACTGGTCAGCGACCTGGTACAACAGAACCAGAACCTGACCGCGGAACTGGCCCAGGCCAAAGATGAAAACGAAAGCCTGCAACTGAGCCTGATGGAACACGAAGAGAAGCAAGGCGCCACGGCGGCTCGCATCCAGGCCCTGGTTGAGCGCGTCAGCGCAGGCCCTGTCAGCGCATGAGTTACAACGCCGCAGGGGTAAAAGTCGTCTCGATCCTGGGGGAGGACTATTCGATCAAGGCACCGGCCGGGGAAGAGCAGACCCTGCTGGACGCCGCGTTGATGTTGAAGGCAGCCCTGGCCGAAACCAAGCGCAAGTACCCGACGCTGATCGGTGACCGACTGCTGGTGCTGGCGGCGATGAATCTGTGCTCCCAGCAGATTGAAATGCAGAAACAGCACAAGCTCGAACTCGACCGTTACCAAGAGCAAGTCAGCGCCACGGTTGAAGTGATTTCCAAGACGATCAATCAGGCCTGATCGGCTTTGCGCACAACCAAAGAATAGATTGTCGGTTGGTTTGTATACAATCGGCACGGCTGTTGCAGTGTTTCAGCCTCTTATTCTTTGGGGGTGCTCCATGCAGTTCTGGCGACGCAGTATTCAATGGCAATTGATCCTGAGCATGGGCACCGCTCTGCTCGTCAGTATCCTGATCGTGGTTGGCATTTATACCCTGGTGGTCAACCGCCTCGCCCAGAGCTATCTGGTCGAGCAAGCCTTGCCGTCGAGCATCGAAGCGATGCGCAACGATATCGAGCGCATCCTCGTTCAACCCCTCACCGCCGCCAAGGACATCGCCAGCAACAGCATGGTGCGCGACTGGCTGGCCGGGGGTGAAGACAGTGCCCGGACCGGCACCTTTACTACCTATCTCGAAGGCATCCGCGCCGAGCACAAGGCCTTTACCGCGATTATCGTCGGCACGGCGTCCAACCATTACTTCACCGAAAAAGGCCTGGACCGGACCCTCAGTCGATCCAACCCGAAAGACGCCTGGTTCTACGCGTTCCTCGATAGCAACCAGCCGCGCACCCTCAATATCGACAACGACACGGCCACCGGAGAATTGGCGCTGTTCATCGACTTCAAGGTCGAGCAGGCCGGCAAAGTCGTAGGCGTTGCCGGGCTTGGGCTGAGCATGAAAGAGCTGTCTGAGCTGATCCACAATTTCAGCTTTGGGGAGCGCGGCAAGGTCTATCTCGTGCGTTCCGACGGTTTGATCCAGGTTCACCCCGAGGCGCAATTCAGCGGCAAGCGCACGCTGGCTGAGCAGATTGGCGAGTCAGCGGCGCAAGCCGTCATTGGTCAAAAAACTGCCACAAACAGCAGCTTTACCCGCGATGGCGAAGATTTCCTCGCCTTGAGCCTGCCATTGCGCGATCTCGGCTGGACCCTGGTGGCCGAAGTGCCACAGTCGCAGATCTACGCCGAAGCCCGCCGCGCCATGTGGATGAGCAGTGGCATTGGCCTGGTAGTGGCCCTGGTGTGTCTGCTGCTGGTGGTGTTGCTGGCCCGTGGGCTGGTACGGCCGATTCGTCAGGTAACAGCGGCATTGGTAGCAATCGGTAGCGGCGGTGGAGATTTGACCCATCGGTTAGATTCCAGCCGCGCCGATGAGCTGGGTGATCTGGCCCGGGGGTTCAATCGCTTTCTCGACAGCCAGCGCGACATGATCGGTGAAGTGCTGACCACCAGCGAACGACTGCGCACTGCTGTCGGCCAGGTCGCACGGGTTGTGGATAACACCGCCGAACGCTCCGGTCGCCAACAGGAAATGACCGACATGGTCGCCACTGCAGTCCATGAAATGGGCCTGACCGTTCAGGAGATCGCCCAGAACGCCGGCAACGCGGCGGTCGCCTCGCAAACGGCTCGGGATGAGGCGCTGCAGGCACGGGAAGTGGTGGGAGGATCGATTCGGCACATTGAAAGCATGTCCGACGAAATCGGTGTCGCCGCCAGCGCTGTGGGTGAATTGGCGCATCAGGTGGCTTCGATCGATCAGGTGTTGGCAGTGATTCGCGGGATTTCCGAGCAGACCAACCTGCTGGCGCTCAACGCCGCTATCGAAGCGGCGCGGGCCGGGGACATGGGGCGCGGATTCGCCGTGGTGGCCGATGAAGTGCGTACCCTGGCGCGACGCACTCAAGCCTCCACCGATGAAATCCAGCAGATGATCGGCAGCCTCAAGCAGGGGGCGGAGAATGCGGTGTCGTCGATGCATTCCGGGCAAGCCGCGACCGGCACGGGTGTCGAGTCCAGCCAGCGTACCGGCGCTTCATTGACCGCGATTACCGGGCAAGTAGAGCGCATCAGCGACATGAACCATCAGGTGGCGACGGCGACGGAAGAGCAGTCGGCGGTGACCGAGGAAATCAACCGCAACGTGCAGGGGATTTCCGACCTGGCGCGGGCGACGGCCGGGGAGGTCAAGGCCTGTCGGGATGATTGTCAGACGTTGCAGCGGTTGGCGGATGATCTGGCGCGGCAGATGGGTGGGTTCAAGCTGAAGTGATGTGTTGTTTGTTCTGACGCCATCGCGAGCAAGCTCGCTCCCACAGGGGGTGTGTGTTGAACACATTATCTGTGAACAACAGAGAACCCTGTAGGAGCGAGCTTGCTCGCGATTGGATTTCAGCTACACCATGGATCCGGGATCAGAACCACTCATCCTGCATCCCCAGGCAAACATCATCCCGAGCCTCAAGAATCGCCAGCTCATGATGACAACCCGGCACTTCCCAGGTCAGGAAGTAGCGCGCCGCCTGCAGCTTGCCTTTATAGAAGCTCACATCCGCCGCATTACCCTTGGCCAACCCTTCCTCGGCACGGATCGCCTGTTCCAGCCAGCGCCAGCCAATCACCGTGTGACCAAATACCTTCAGGTACAACGCCGAGTTCGCCAGGCTGCTGTTGACCTTGCCTTGGGCCAGGTCGGTCAGCAGGCCGATGGTCACGGTTTGCAGGCGCGCCACCAGTTTCTCCAGCGGCTCGCGCAGTGGCGTCAGCGAATCCAGCGCCTGTGCTCGCTCGCCAGTGTCGGCGATCAGGCGGATCAGTTGCTTGAGCCCCGCACCACCGTTCTGCGCCAGTTTTCGGCCCAGCAGGTCCAGCGATTGAATACCGTGGGTGCCTTCGTGGATCGGGTTCAGGCGGTTGTCGCGGTAGTACTGCTCCACCGGGTATTCGCGGGTGTAGCCGTGGCCGCCGAGGATCTGGATCGCCAGTTCGTTGGCCTTCAGGCAGAACTCCGACGGCCAGGATTTGACGATCGGCGTCAGCAAGTCCAGCAGTTCATGGGCCTGTTTGCGTTCGGCTTCGGTCGCAAGGGTGGTGGTGTCATCGAACAGCCGCGCCGCGTACAGGCCAAGGTCGAATGAGCCTTCGACGTAGGCCTTTTGTGTCAGCAGCATGCGTTTGACGTCGGCGTGCTGAATGATCGCCACCGGCGCGGTGTTCGGGTCCTTGCTGTCCGGTACGCGACCCTGTGGACGCTCGCGGGCGTAGTCCAACGAATACAGATAGCCGGCGTAACCGAGCATCACCGCCCCCATGCCGACGCCGATCCGCGCCTCGTTCATCATCTGGAACATGTAGCTCAAGCCCTTGTGCGGCTTGCCCACCAGATAGCCGACGCACTCGCCGTTATCGCCGAAATTAAGTGCTGTAGAGGTGGTGCCACGCCAGCCCATCTTGTGGAACAGCCCGGCCAGCAACACATCGTTGCGCTGGCCGAGGCTGCCATCGTCGTTGACCAGGAACTTGGGCACGATGAACAGCGAAATGCCCTTCACCCCGGCCGGCGCGTCCGGCAGCTTGGCCAGCACCATGTGTACGATGTTTTCCGACAACGGGTGATCGCCGCCGGAGATGAAGATCTTGTTGCCCTTGAGGCGATAAGTGCCGTCGGACGCAGGTTCTGCGCGGGTACGAATATCCGACAGCGACGAGCCCGCGTGGGGTTCGGTCAGGGCCATGGTGCCGAAGAAACGGCCGTCGATCATCGGTTGCAGGAAGCGGCGCTTCTGCTCTTCGGTGCCGAAGCTTTCGATCAGGTTCGCCGCGCCCATGGTCAGGAACGGGTATGACGTCGAAGCCGCGTTGGCCGATTGAAAGTGCGCGAAGCAGGCCTGGGACAGCAGCGTAGGAAGCTGCATGCCGCCAGCGTCGAAACTGCGCGCGGCGTTGAGGAAGCCGGCTTCGAGGAAGGCATCCACCGCCGGTTTCACTTCCGGAATCAGAATCGCCTGACCGTTCTCGTAGCGCGGTTCGTTCTCGTCGCCCTTGCGGTTGTGCGGAGCGAAGAATTTCTCGGCGATGCTGCGGGCGGTACCGATGGCCGCATCGAAGGTTTCGCGATTGTGCTCGGCAAAACGCTCACGCTGGGTCAGGCCCTCGGCATCAAGGACTTCATACAGCTCGAAAGCCAGATTGCGGGAACTGAGCAACGTCTCGGACATGGCGGCCTACCTTTTGTTGGAATGGGCCGAGTCTAGGCTTGTGAATTTATGCTGAATAGCATGATTGATGAGCGTGATAGTTGGGTAGAGAAGTGACCTAGCAGGCACCACAAAACAACTGTAGGAGTGAGCCTGCTCGCGATGACGGCGGCACATCCGAAACAGATGTGACCGACAGACCGCTATCGCGAGCAGGCTCACTCCTACAGGGATTTGATTGTCAGGCAGCCATTGCGGCTGCCCGGTTTATCGGTTTTAACCGATGGTCATCAAACTGGCATTACCACCCGCTGCAGCCGTGTTGACGCTCAGCGCACGCTCGATCACCAGGCGTTCCAGCGCAATGTTGGTTTCGCCTTGCGACAGGCCCTGCACACCGACGATGGCGCCGGCGCGCTTGGCAACCTGCTGGCACACCGCACGCAACTGGTCGGAGTGACCGTGATGCACAACCGCATCAAACACCACTTCGTCCTTGTTCCAGTCGGAAACCAGCTTGATGCGTGCCTGAATGTCCTTCGGCAGGCGTGCGAACAAGGCCTTGGTCATGTCAGCTTCCAGCCATACCGCCGAACCACCGACAGCCAATACCGCTGCCAATTGAGTCAGCAGATCGCCTTCGACTTCCGCCAGGCACAGCACGTGTTCACGCGGCAGGATCGCATAGCTGTTGCGCTCGCCGGTCGGGCCGGCCAGGAGACGGGTGATGCCGCTTTGCGATTGCGCGGCGAACTGCACGCACAGGGTGCTCAGGTCGGCGAACTTGTGGCTGTCGGCCCAGGCTTTCAGGGCGGTCAGCGGCTTGCTCATGGCGTCGCGCAGACGAACGTCCGGTGCCGCGGCAGCATCGCCACGAGCGAAGGACTGTTCGATCGCATCCGCAGGGCGGGTCGACAGCAGGCGGTACAGGTACAGCGGGCCGCCGGCTTTCGGGCCGGTACCCGACAGGCCTTCGCCGCCGAATGGCTGCACGCCTACTACTGCGCCAACGATGTTGCGGTTGACGTAGACGTTACCGGCATTGACGTTGTCGATCACCTTGGCGATGGTCTCGTCGATGCGGGTGTGCACGCCCAGGGTCAGGCCGTAGCCGGAAGCGTTGATCTGGCCGATCAGTTGATCGATGTCCTTGCGCTTGTAGCGAACAACGTGCAGCACCGGGCCGAAGATTTCTCGCTGCAACTCGTCGAAACTTTCCAGTTCGATCAGCGTTGGCATCACGAAGGTGCCGCGTTTGACTTCTTCAGCATCGGCGATGGCCACCTGGTACACGCTGCGACCTTTGTCACGCATGGCCTGGATGTGCTTCTCGATGCCAGCCTTGGCTTCGGCGTCGATCACTGGGCCGATGTCCACGGACAGACGCTCAGGGTTGCCCAGACGGCTTTCAGCCATCGCGCCCTTGAGCATTTCGATGACGCGGTCTGCGGAATCTTCCTGCAAGCACAGTACACGCAGAGCCGAGCAACGCTGACCGGCACTGTCGAAGGCCGAGGACACCACGTCGATCACGACTTGTTCGGTCAGTGCCGAAGAGTCGACGATCATTGCGTTCTGGCCACCGGTTTCGGCGATCAGCGGGATCGGACGGCCCTGGCTGTCCAGGCGACCGGCAATGTTGCGTTGCAGCAAGCGCGCGACTTCGGTGGAACCGGTGAACATCACGCCTTTAACGCGATCATCGCCGACCAGACCGGCCCCAACGGTTTCGCCACGGCCCGGCAGCAGTTGCAGCACGCCTTCCGGGATGCCGGCTTCGAGCATCAGGCGCACGGCCTGAGCAGCGACCAGCGGAGTCTGTTCGGCAGGTTTGGCCAAAACCGGGTTACCGGCGGCCAACGCAGCAGCCACTTGACCACTGAAGATCGCCAGCGGGAAGTTCCACGGGCTGATGCATACAACCGGACCCAATGGACGGTGAGCGTCGTTGGTGAAGTCGTTGCGTGCCTGTACCGCGTAATAACGCAGGAAGTCCACGGCTTCACGCACTTCGGCGATGGCATTGGCGAAGGTCTTGCCGGCTTCGCGGGCCAGCAGGCCCATCAGTGGCTGGATCTCGGCTTCCATCAGGTCGGCGGCGCGTTCCAGGATCGCGGCGCGCTCGGCGGGCGGAGTGGCCTGCCAGATCGGTGCAGCGTTGAGGGCGCACTGGACCGCGTTGTCGACGTCTTCGACGGTCGCTTCCTGCACATGACCGACCACGTCACGCAGATCGGACGGGTTCAGCACAGGGGCTGGAGTTTCGGTGCTGGAGGCGCAACCGAGCATCGGCGCCGCTTTCCAGTGGTTGTGTGCAGTAGCGAGAAGCGCGCAGGACAGCGACGCCAAACGATGTTCGTTGGCCATGTCGATGCCGCTGGAGTTGGCGCGCTCGGAGCCATAGAGGTCGCGCGGCAGCGGAATGCGCGGGTGCGGCAGGCCGAAACCACCTTCCACGGTGGCCATCTGCTCGATGCTGGCTACCGGATCGGCCACCAGTTCCTGGATCGAAATCGACTGGTCGGCGATGCGGTTGACGAACGAGGTGTTCGCGCCGTTTTCCAGCAGGCGACGCACCAGGTAAGCCAGCAGGGTTTCGTGGGTGCCGACCGGAGCGTACACGCGGCACGGACGGTTCAGCTTGCCTTCGGAAACTTTGCCTACAACCTGTTCGTACAGTGGTTCACCCATGCCGTGCAGGCACTGGAACTCGTACTGGCCCGGGTAATAATTCTGACCGGCGATGTGATAAATGGCCGACAGGGTGTGGGCGTTGTGCGTGGCGAACTGCGGATAGATGACTTCCGGCACCGACAGCAGCTTGCGGGCGCAAGCGATGTAGGAAACGTCGGTGTACACCTTGCGGGTGTAGACCGGGTAGCCTTCCAGGCCTTCGACCTGGGCGCGCTTGATCTCGCTGTCCCAGTACGCGCCTTTCACCAGGCGGATCATCAGGCGATGACGGCTGCGGCGAGCCAGGTCGATCACGTAGTCGATCACGTACGGGCAACGCTTCTGGTAAGCCTGGATCACGAAGCCGATGCCGTTCCAGCCAGTCAGTTGCGGCTCGAAGCACAGGCGCTCGAGCAGATCCAGCGACAGCTCGAGGCGGTCGGCTTCTTCGGCGTCGATGTTCAGGCCGATGTCGTATTGCTTGGCCAGCAGGGTCAGCGACAGCAGGCGCGGGTACAGCTCGTCCATCACGCGCTCGTACTGGGCGCGGCTGTAACGCGGGTGCAGGGCGGACAGCTTGATCGAGATGCCCGGGCCTTCATAAATCCCGCGACCGTGGGAGGCTTTGCCGATCGAGTGGATGGCTTGTTCGTACGAGGCCAGGTACTTCTGGGCGTCGTGCTCAGTGAGCGCGGCTTCACCCAGCATGTCGTAGGAATAGCGGAAGCCCTTGGCTTCGAACTTGCTGGCGTTGGCCAGGGCTTCGGCGATGGTTTCGCCGGTCACGAACTGCTCGCCCATCAGGCGCATGGCCATGTCGACGCCCTTGCGGATCATCGGCTCGCCGCTCTTGCCGATGATGCGGCTCAGGGACGAAGTCAGGCCGGCTTCGTTGTGGGTCGACACCAGTTTGCCGGTCAGCAGCAAACCCCAGGTGGCGGCGTTGACGAACAGCGACGGGCTGTTGCCCAGGTGCGGCTGCCAGTTGCCGGTGCTGATCTTGTCGCGGATCAGGGCGTCGCGGGTGCCTTTGTCCGGGATGCGCAGCAGCGCTTCGGCCAGGCACATCAGCGCCACGCCTTCCTGGGACGACAGGGAGAATTCCTGCAGCAGGCCCTGAACGATGCCGGCACGGCCGCCGGCGCTCTTCTGGTTGCGCAGTTTTTCAGCAATCGAGGCAGCGAGCTTGTTGGTGGCTTCGGCCATTGGTGCCGGCAGGCGTGCCTGCTCGATCAGCATCGGCACGACTTCCGGCTCGGGGCGACGGTAGGCGGCGGTGATCGAGGCGCGCAGTACCGATTGCGGCAGGATGCTTTCGGCGAATTCGAGGAAGCACTGGTGGGCGTGATCCAGAGGCGCGTCGACGCTGTCGTCGGAATCCTTGGTCGAACCGTTCAGCTCGGACAGGGTTGCACCACCCTCGAGTTTTTCCAGGTAATTGAAGATTGCCTGCTTGATCAGCCAGTGCGGCGTGCGATCAATCGAGGTCGCGGCGGCCTTGAGGCGTTCGCGGGTCGGGTCGTCAAGTTTGACCCCAAGGGTGGTGGTAGCCATGTTTTTATCCTCATGTTTGCCACGACTGCGTGGCATCAGCTGGCGGCAAGATTAGCCGTGCGACTGTTGAGGTGCAACCGGGTGCAACCCTTTTTTTATCGGAATATTACGCAGCTCGTCAGGAAATAAATTCCGGTACGCGAGTGCTGCCTCTGCTTGGTGCTTTTTAGGGTAGTTGACTCTCGTTCTTGCTCCGAAAAGGAGCAAAAAACCGGGTTTGAAATTTATTTCCGACTGGGTGCAACTTATTCTCGAGAAACTGGTTGCACCTTATTTGCTTTGTTGAATAGCATTCGTGCCCAAGGTGCAACCCGGACAAAATCCGGGTACTCCGGCTGATGGCTTTCCTGGGGAAACATCAGTCATAAATGCGCGGGAACCCGGATCGTCTGTCAAACGTATGCGTTTGCGAGCGGTTCACCAGCCGCCGCTACATAAAAACAAAGCCAGGGCGTAACTTAATGAGCGTAAGCAATCCAACCCTGATCACGTTCGTGATCTACATCGCAGCAATGGTGCTGATCGGCTTGATGGCCTATCGCTCCACCAACAACCTTTCCGACTACATTCTGGGCGGCCGTAGCCTGGGCAGCGTCGTGACCGCACTGTCCGCCGGTGCCTCCGACATGAGCGGCTGGTTGTTGATGGGCTTGCCCGGCGCGATCTACATGTCCGGTCTGTCCGAAAGCTGGATCGCCATCGGCCTGATCATCGGCGCCTACCTGAATTGGCTGTTCGTCGCCGGCCGTCTGCGTGTGCAGACCGAGCACAACGGTGATGCACTGACCCTGCCGGACTACTTCGCCAGCCGTTTCGAAGACAAAAGCGGCCTGCTGCGGATCATCTCCGCGGTCGTGATCCTGGTGTTCTTCACCATCTACTGCGCTTCCGGCATCGTGGCCGGTGCCCGTCTGTTCGAAAGCACCTTCGGCATGTCCTACGAGACGGCGCTGTGGGCCGGTGCCGCGGCGACGATTGCCTACACCTTTATCGGCGGATTCCTGGCTGTAAGCTGGACCGATACCGTACAAGCCACCCTGATGATCTTCGCGTTGATCCTGACGCCGGTTATCGTGCTGCTGGCCACTGGCGGCGTCGACACCACTTTCCTGGCCATCGAAGCGCAAGATCCAAGCAACTTCGACATGCTCAAGGGCACCACTTTCATCGGCATCATTTCGCTGATGGGCTGGGGTCTGGGCTACTTCGGCCAGCCGCACATCCTGGCGCGTTTCATGGCTGCCGATTCGGTTAAATCGATCGCCAAGGCCCGTCGCATCTCCATGACCTGGATGATCCTGTGCCTGGGCGGCACCGTGGCCGTCGGCTTCTTCGGTATCGCCTACTTCTCGGCGCACCCGGACATGGCGGGCGCAGTCTCCGAGAACCACGAGCGTGTGTTCATCGAACTGGCCAAGATCCTCTTCAACCCCTGGATCGCGGGTATCCTGCTGTCGGCCATCCTGGCTGCCGTCATGAGCACCCTGAGCTGCCAGTTGCTGGTGTGCTCGAGCGCCCTGACCGAAGACTTCTACAAGACCTTCCTGCGTAAATCCGCTTCCCAGGTCGAACTGGTCTGGGTCGGCCGTGCCATGGTGCTGTTGGTGGCCCTGGTTGCCATCGCTCTGGCGGCCAACCCGGAAAACCGTGTACTGGGTCTGGTGAGCTACGCCTGGGCCGGCTTCGGTGCCGCATTCGGTCCGGTCGTGCTGATCTCCGTGATCTGGAAAGACATGACCCGCAACGGCGCACTGGCCGGTATCCTGGTCGGCGCGATCACCGTGATCGTCTGGAAACACTTCGAACTGCTGGGCCTGTACGAAATCATCCCTGGTTTCATCTTCGCCAGCCTGGCGATCTACTTCGTCAGCAAAATGGGCACGCCGACTGCCGGCATGTTCCAGCGTTTTGCTGCTGCAGAGAATGATTACCGCCTGAACAAGTGATGAGTGATGGGTTGAACTCTACCCATCCCTGATAAAAAAACGGCTCGCAGCTTTAACAGTGCGGGCCGTTTTTTTTTGCAAGCCAAGTTCGAAAAACAAGCATTGGCCCTCCAATATCCGTGGTCCTTTTCAGTGCTGGTCGTAAGACATTTCCTGATTTTCTCGGCCGTCTTGAGTTTCATCTCTGTCCACGTACTTTGCGTCAAGCCACTCATTCCGAGTCGGCGATATCCATCGTTAACAGTGGTGCGCTCTCATAACTGAGGCGCCGTAGAAAGGGAGAACAGCAATGGCCAAGGGGTACTTCATTCGCGAAGGTGACGAGACCACTTGCGGTGGCAAAGTTCTGGAGTGCGATACTCATATCATGATGTATGGCTTCGCCCATGCGCGCGACGGTGACCCGGTTTCCTGCGGCAAAGACAATAAAATCTACGTGATCGCTGGCGGTGTTTCCTACTTCAAAAGCAATGGCAGGATGGTAGCGGGATCGCTGGATAGTTTCAGTAGTTGTCCTTGCAAAGCCGGGCTGATCCCGTCGCAGGACACGGCGGGCTACCAGTCCGAGCGCAGTGCTGCACCTCACGCCACGCGAACCGCCACTGCGCAAGTCGAACCCGCAACTGCGAGAGCTCCGGTAACTTCGAGATCATCCAGCTTCGCGCCGACGCCAACTCCTCCCATGCTGGTGCGTAACAACAGCGCAGAGTTAGTAGAGCCGGGCTTTTACATCGTTCCGAAGAGCACCTCCCGCGAACAGCTTGAGGCCTCGCTTTTCACCCTGCGCGACCCGGCAGTGATGGGCAAATTCAAATTGCTCAATCCCAACCTGCGCGACGTCAAAGCCGGCTCGCTGATCGTGCTGAGTGATCCCAATAACTACCAGTGCACCCGTGAAGAAGCGCTGCTTATGGATGTGGCAGCCAGGACCAATCAGGTGCTTGAAACGCTTAGCCCGGAAGAAGCGGATTTCATGGTGCAACACCGGGATGCCATCCAGACTATCTTGGGCTTCGGCTCTGACGCCATTGGTGTCGGCGCGAGTATTTTCAAAAATAATCTGGATAACGTCAGCGAAACCCTGAAAAAAATCGAAGCGTTGCATCAGCATTCATTCCTGCGCGATGGCCACCTGAGCTCACCGGCGTTTCTGGCAGAGCGGCAAAAGCTGCTCGCTCAACTCGATATCCACATGACAAGCCTGACTCGCAAAGGTATCGGTTTCCCCGATCACCCCAATTTGAATCGTGCAATGTTCCTTTCTCCTCCCAGCCTGGTTCACCGCTGGACTGAAGCTGGCGGCGTAGGGCAGATGCCAGGATACGCAACTCATCTTGAGGGTGTGGCCAAGGCTTCCAAGTACCTTAAGTACGGTGGCTGGGTCGGCACGGCCATTGGTGGGGGGGAGTCAGCAATGAAGGTGCAGGATGTGTGTGCAGGGGGAAATGCTGAAGCCTGCGAGCGAATCAGGTTTACTGAGTCGGGGAGTTTTGTTGTTGGTATCGGCGGTGGCATGGGTGCTGGCTGGATGTTAAGTGCCCCGGTCGTCGGTGCACTCTGCATTGGATTAGGGGTGCCTACAGGCGGGATAGGGACGTTGGCATGCAGTATCGTCGTGGTTGGCGCTGGCGCTTACGTAGGTGGCGAAGTGGGTGGTAAGTTAGGCGAAATGGCTGGCGAAGTGATTTATGAGGCGACGAAATGACTACCGCAGGATTTGTTGTTGGTAGCTTGAGTTGCTTCGTGGCCGTTGGTCTTTTCATTTGCATCACACTTGCTCTTTACTTGGGGTATACCCAGGGCGATCAGATGTCTAAGTATTTCAAAAATAGCACTTCAAGTATGACTAGTGCTACGCAAAGACACTCAGGTCCTTACGGTAAACTACAACTAGTTGGAGGAGTGTCTTTTGTCGTGACATTTCCTCGGTTTTTTTTGAAGCATGGAATTCTCAATGCTGAAGATGTTAAAAGCTTCCCCTTGCACCTCAGGCGAAAACTTGTAGCACTACAATGGGGCTTTATAGGGGTTTTCATCTCTATGGTGCTATTAGCCTGTATAGGGTGGTCAGGAGTACTTGATTAACTAACAAATGGGCACGCAGCCCTCCGGATAGCGTGCCCATTCCACCCACTGCAGGCGCGGGATCCCTGATATGTAGGCTTGTAGTGGCAGGAGCTGGCTCTTTGGCTAAAGGATTTGCCCTCGGCAAGACGGGTGAAAAAACAGGCGAATTAATCTACGAGACGCTGAAATGAGCGTAAGCTTCGCGCAAAAGTTATTTCTGTGCATCAGCATTACTGGTTTTGGCGGGCTTCTAGTTTTCCTGGGTGTTGCTTTGCATTTGGCTTGCGCCAAAATGGATGTAGTGCTGGATCATTTGAAAAACTGCCCGGCTATTATGGTCCGGGCTCCTTTCAAGAACGGCGGAGCGTGGGGCAGGCTGTTCGTACTTGGTGCAGTAATGGGCGTGATGACTATGCCAAAAATTTTATCTCCGTGATGGCGGGGCCGATGCGAAAGATCTGGAAGCTTTTCCTGGAGGACTTAGGAAAAAACTAATAGTTTTGCACTGGGGCGGGGTTGCTTGTATTGCTCTATTGCTTGCGCTTTTTGCAGTTAACGCGCTTGGCTACATCCAGTAATGCCCGGGTTAAGTTGCAAGAAGCTCTATGGTGGATTGAGGTCGCTGCGAACTTTCCGGGCAAGGTCCTAGGACGTTTCCTTCAAAACGTAGCGGCTTTCATGAACTGGTGCCACGAGGGGGCTGCCGATAGTCTTTGCCAGCCACTGACAACTCAGTGGTGGGGTGTAGGAACCTCTCAAGACCGTTAGAGCTACATTGGCGTCACAGCCTGGTTTGCGGCCGTTTGCATGCGGCCGTAAGATCAGTTGCGGCGGCTATGCGCGGGCACGCTTCGGCGTGGTCGAGTTTTGCTCTAAGGGTCTCGATATTCCTACCCCGTGCATAGCTGCCACCCTAGCCCGTAGGAAGGCTGATGGCAGGTCCATTTCCTCCTTAGAGCGTTAAAAATGAAATTCATACATCCCGACCCACCTTACAAAAAACCAATCCCCCATCCCGACAGCCGCTTCATGGCATTGACCAGCAACTGCACCGACATGCCCACCCTGTTCGTCGACACCCACGCGCCACTCGACATCCTCAGCGACGCCGCCAACTACAGAATCCGTGCAGTCACCCAAGTGCTGGAGAACCTGTCGATGCGCGGTTCGATCGAGTGCGAGTCCTTCATCCTCAGCGATTTCGCCTTGCTCTGCGCCATTTCGTTGCGCGATGGCTGTGATGTGCTGGATGTGGTTGGACGGCGGTTGCGGGCGCGGCCTACAGCGGCGGCGTAGACGTCGCCACAAGATCAAAAGATCACGGGCTTCATCTTCGCCAGCCTGACGATCTACATCGTCAGCAAATTGGGCGCGCTGTCTGCCGGCATGCTGCAGCGATTCGCCGCGACGGAAAGGACTTCATGCTGAACAAATAAGGCCTCCAGCGAGGCTTTTAGCTTCCTGATTGAAGAAGACGGCCCGCATCCGATGGATGCGGGCCGTTTTTTATTGGGGATCAGTCAAGATCGGCATCGGGCTGATTCAGAAAGATCAGCACACCCAGTATTGCCATGTAGAACCTGAAGGCTGCGTCCTGACCATTCCAGATGTCGGATTGCCACATCAGAAACCACTCGCCGCCAACAACCATGAAGCCGAAAAACCACACGAAAAACCCTGTCGTCAAACCCGCTACGGCCCACTTCCTGGCCTGCCTGAATTCATGCCCACCGGCTGACCGTGAGCGCCAGAGCTGTAGTGCGCCGTAGCCAAGCAGTCCACAGGTAATGGCTTCGCCAAGGATGATCAGCCAGTAGGCCCCATGCCACACCCAAGGCAGATCAATTGCGCGATACCGGGCGGCGTTGTCAGGGAAGGTGGTGTCCATGCTCAGCACGTGCCGGACGAAGTTGAAGTTGGAACCGTAGTCGGTGATGTTGTTGAACACGGTCATGAAGGCGAATGCGGCGAGCGCCAGGGTCATTGCAATCTTTGCGTAGCGAATGGTCATTGGTGCGTCCTTTGCTTTTTTCGACAAAGAACGCTATCACGCCGGTTTGCAGGTTCGGGAATCTTCCTGTTGTGAGGCGTTTCTGAATTTGTCGAGTGATGGTGCATGCTTGTTGCCGCTATGAATGCTCGAAGTGTCCGCTTGGCTGCCAACCCCTGACTTGCCGGCCGGTAAAAGGTAAACTTCCCGGCCTTCGCAGGAGCAGCCATGAATTATCGTCACGCCTTCCATGCCGGCAATCACGCCGATGTGTTCAAACACCTGACCTTGACCCGCCTCATCGCCCTGATGTCGCGCAAGGAGCAGCCGTTTGCCTATCTCGACACCCACGCCGGCATCGGTCTGTATGACCTTCAGGGTGATCAGGCCAGCCGTACCGGTGAGTACCTGGAAGGCATTGCGCGTTTGTGGGATCAGCCGGATCTGCCGATCCTGACCGCGGATTACATGCAAGTGCTGCACGAGATGAACCCGGATGGCCAGTTGCGCTATTACCCGGGGTCGCCGGAGTTGGCGCGGCGTCTGACTCGTCCGCAGGACCGTGTGTTGCTCAACGAGAAACACCCGGAAGACGGCGTGCTGCTCAAGGACAACATGGCCGGTGATCGCCGGGTCAAGGTGCACCTGGGCGAGGGCTGGCATGTGCCGCGGGCCTTGCTGCCGGTGCCTGAGAAGCGTGCGGTGATGCTGATCGATCCGCCGTTTGAGAAACTCGACGAGATGCAGCGCTGTGCCGCGTCGTTGAAAGAAGCGATCGGCCGGATGCGCCAGACCGTGGCGGCGATCTGGTACCCGGTGAAGGATCAGCGCGCGCTGCGCCGCTTCTATCAGGACCTGGCCGGTACCGGTGCGCCGAAGTTGTTGCGGGTGGAGTTGCTGGTGCATCCGCTGGATACGCCCAACAGCCTGAACGGCTCCGGGCTGGCGATTGCCAATCCGCCGTGGGGGCTTGAGGAAGAGTTGCGTGAGCTGCTGCCGTGGTTGTCCCGGAAGCTGGGGCAGACCCAGGGTGGGTGGCAGATGGATTGGTTGATTGCCGAGAGTTGACTCTGTACCTGTAGGAGCGAGCTTGCTCGCGATGGACGCAAAGGCAACGCGTTAAATCAGAAAGTACGCGCTATCGTTAACGACCATCGCGAGCAAGCTCGCTCCTACAGGTTTGTTGACCGATTAAATCGGGCAGGTCACGCCGGTACCACCAATGCCGCAATAGCCTTCCGGGTTTTTCGCCAGGTATTGCTGGTGATACGTCTCGGCAAAGTAGACGGTCGGGGCCTGGTCGATTTCGGTGCTGATTTCACCGAGACCGGCCTTGGACAGCTCGACCTGGTAGGTTTCCTTGCTCTTGAGCGCCGCGTCCAGTTGTTCCGGGCTGGTGGCGTAGATCACCGAACGGTACTGGGTGCCGATGTCATTGCCCTGGCGCATGCCTTGCGTCGGGTTGTGCAATTCCCAGAACATCGCCAGCAGTTCTTCGTATCTGACCTTGGCCTTGTCGTACACCACCAGCACCACTTCGGTGTGACCGGTCAGGCCCGAGCAGACTTCTTCGTAGGTCGGGTTCGGCGTGAAACCGCCGGCGTAACCGACCACGGTGCTGACCACGCCTTCACGCTGCCAGAAGCGGCGTTCCGCACCCCAGAAGCAGCCGAGGCCGAAGATCGCGAAGTCGACGTCTTCGAAGAACGGGCCGAGCAAGGGGGTGTCTTTAAACACGAAGTGCTTTTCAGGCAGGGTCATCGCGGTTTCGCGGCCGGGCAGAGCTTGTTCTTTAGTCGGGAGCACGTTTTTGTTCACCAGAATTTCCGAGCGCAGAACCATGATCAGTCCTCTCAGTCAGGTTGGGTTGTAAATAAACAGGCTGTCAGTGTGCCCAATACCTGCCCGATACGCACTACCTTGTGGGAGCGAGCTTGCTCGCGATGAGGGCATAACTTTCAGTATCAATGGCGACTGATCCACCGCTATCGCGAGCAAGCTCGCTCCCACAGGTTCTTTGCCTGCCGCAGATTCTGTGTTTGTCAGGCGATTGGGCCGCGCGGGTAGCGTTTGAGCTTGTCGATCAGCTCGTTGCCCGGGATCGGACGGTCGAACAGGTAGCCCTGGCCGACGTCGCAGCGGTGACGGCGCAGGAACGACAACTGCTCGGCGGTTTCGATGCCTTCGGCCACGACCTTGAGCTTCAGGTTGTGGGCCATGGCGATCACCGCGGAGGTGATTTCCATGTCGTCCTGGTTGTCCGGGATTTCGTGGATAAAGCTTCGATCGATCTTGATGATGTCGATGGGGAATTTTTTCAAGTAACTGAGCGACGAGTAACCGGTACCGAAGTCGTCCATGGCCAGGGTCAGGCCCAGGCGTTTGAGCTGGTCGAGCTGCAAGTGGGTGTCTTCGGTGGCTTCCAGCAGCAGGCCTTCGGTCAGCTCCAGCTCCAGCAAATGAGCCGGCAGGGCTTCTTCCTTGAGGATGTTGGCAATGGAGGCGACCAGGTCCGGGTCGGAAAACTGCTTGGGCGACAGGTTGATCGCCACTTGCAGGTTGCCCAGGCCGGCGGCGGTCAGGGCTTTGCTCATGCGGCAGGCCTGGCGGGCGATCCATTTGCCGATCGGAATGATCAGCCCGGTTTCTTCGGCGACGCTGATGAACTGGTCCGGGCGGATCATGCCCTTTTCCGGATGGTCCCAGCGCAGCAGTGCTTCCATGCCCAATAGGCGACCACTGCGCAGGCACAGTTTTGGCTGATAGAACACGTCGAGTTCGTTCTGGGTCAGGGCGCGGCGCAGGTTGTTTTCGACGAACAGCTTGTAGCTGGCCTCGGCGTTGAGCGCTTCGGTGAACACTTGCACCTGGTGTTTGCCGTTGGCCTTGGCCTTGTGCAGCGCCAGCCCGGCGTTGCGCATCAGGGTTTGCGGATCACGCCCGTGCAGCGGCGCGCAGGCCAGGCCCACGGAGCCGGTGACGCTGATCAACTGGTTGTCGACGAACATCGGTTTGTCGAGGGTCGCCAGCAACTGGTTGGCCACTTGCTGGCCCTCCGTGAGGTCGCTGTCGTCCAGCAATACGGCGAATTCGTTACTGGCGAATCGCGCCAGGCTGCCGCTAGGGATCAGGCTGTTGCGCAGGCGCCGGGCCAGGCTGATCAGCAGTTTGTCGCCGGTCTGGTGGCCGAGGCTGTCGTTGATCCGCTTGAAGTTGTCGATGTCCACCAGCAACAGGCTGATCGGCGCGTCGCTGTCCCGGGCGAAGCGTTCATCGAGGTTGCGGATGAACGCCGGGCGGTTGCCGAGGTTGGTCAGGTTGTCGGTGTAGGCCAGGCGCTCGATACGCTGCTGTGCGAGCTTGGTCTGGGTGATGTCTTCGTAGATGCCGATGTAGTGCGTCAGCTCGCGGTTGTCGCCGTAAACCTTGGAGATCGACAACTGGCCCCAGTAGGGTTCGAGGTTTTTGCGGCGGCTTTTGAATTCGCCCTGCCAACTGTTGCTCTTGGCAAGTGCTGAAGGCGCGTCGAACAGCAGTTCGCTGAGGTTCTCCAGGGCTGGCAGTTCTGACAGACGCTGGCCGTGCACTTCTTCGGTGGAATATTGGGTGATTGCGGTGAAGCTCGGGTTGACGTATTCCACCACGCCATCGCAGTTGACCAGCAAAAAGGCGTTCGCACTTTGTTCGACCGCGCGCTGGAACAGGTGCAGGGCGCTGGTGGCGGTTCGCCGGTTGTGGTTGCTGATGACCTGGGCAAACTGGTCCGCCAGTTCTCCGGCGAAGGCGATTTCATCCGACTGCCAGGCGCGGGTCGCCCCGGTTTGCTCCAGGCACAAAACGCCGACCACCTGGCCATCGACGCGGATACTGGCGTCGAGCATTGCGTTGACGTCGCGCGGGCGCAGGCTTTCGGCCATCTCCCGGGTGCGCGGGTCGCGCATGGCGTTATGGGCGTCGATGGCGCGGCCGGTGTGCAGGGCGTCGAGGTAATCGGGGAAAACGCTGACGTCGATCGGTTGCGGTAGCAGGTATTGCTGATTCGTGCGGTGATAGGCCGAGATCGGCACCAGCATCGAGCCTTCGAGGTGCCACAGGCTGGCGCTGTCGATTTCGTAGATGTCGCAGGCGCTGCGCGTGATCAGCTCGGCGGCTTCGCGCAAGGAGTTGTTGCTGCTGTAGCGTTGACGGGTGAGCAGCAGGATCAGGTCCTGCTGGGCACGCACCCGGTCCAGATGCAGCAGTTGCTCCTGCTGGGCGCGCTGATTGAGTTCCAGGGCAATCTGCAGGCGCGAGTTCTGGGTTTCCAGATCCAGGGCCGGTTGCAGCGGGTCATCTTCGAACAGACCGTCGATGACCAGCAGGTAGCCGCGCAACAGATGTCGATTGTGTTGTTTGTAGGCTTCGCCCAGCTCCAGCAGGCTCAGGGAGCCAGAGGCGGTGTGCAGGGTGTAGCGGATCAGGTAGTGCGTGCTTTCAGTCAGCTGTTGCTGGATCGCGTCGTGCAGTTGATAGCGCGCTTGCGGCTCCATCAGGCTGGCGTAGGGCGAACCCACCAGCGCACACAGCTCAACGGCGGGCAGGCCGAACTGGCGTTCGCAATTGGGATCGAGAAACAGCAGCGCCCAGCTGGGTTCATTAAGCCGTTCGAAACGCAGCATGCCGAGCCGCGAGGGCACAGGCAACTGCGTCACTACCTCGGCCACCATACGGCTGGCGGCATCGGGTTGGCTTTTCATGGAGGGAAACTCGCTTCGAATATGCTGAACGCGCCGGGCTCTCGCCCTCTTTACTGTTGCCTGCGGCAAGGTTGCATCATTGCGACACCGACTGACAAGAGAGATGAAGGCCAAGTGCTATAAGAATATGTCGGCAGACGACGGGTTTTCTTCAGTCGGTGGTAAAAAGTATCGCTATTCGCCGAAAAATCGCAGTTTTGCAAGTATTGCAAATGACTGCGATCTGTTTCCGGGTCAGCGAATCGGGATGCCAATGGACTGCAAAAGCGTGCCCTCCCGGTCGTGATAATTCACCTGGAGCTGCCCGGCATCGACGACCAGGTGGGCAAAGTTATCCTGGCTGATCACGTTGCTGGTCAGCTCATGCCGATAGTCGCCGGAGGCGGTGCGGACCAAGGGTTGATCGAGGGCGAACGTGGAAGCCGTGGCATAGGGCAACATTCTGCTGTTGCACAGCGGTGACGAGACGATGGTGTGGACTTCGAAGTCCGGGTCCTCGCTGTGGGTCAACCGGCTGGTCAGCGAACCGTGAACATCACCGGAAATGAACACGACGTTCGTGATGCGGTGTGTGCGAATGGTCTCCAGCAACCGCAGCCGTTGTTCGGGGAAGGCCTGCCAGGCGTCATCATCCGAGCGTTTTTGGTCAGGGTAGAACATGACACTGGTGACCACGAATTTGACCCGCGCCGGGCTGTCGATCAGCCAGCCGCACAAGGCCTGTTCCTGGGCTGTATCGAGAATGCGTCGGTCAGTGGTCGACAGATTGCGTCGGGTTCGACTGTCGGTCACAAACCATTCGATATCGCCTTCATTAAATTGATACCAGTATTTGTCCAGTCGTTTATTTACAAGTCCATCATCGGTGAGTGCATGAGCTGGACTATGGCTGGCCTGATACAACTCATAGGCCCTGATCGCGTTTGCATATAAGTAGTCATCGGACTTGCTCTTGTTGGCGGGCCAATTGTCTTCTATTTCATGGTCGTCAAGGATCATGTAAGTGGACAGGCTGGACATTAATCTGGCGATATTTATCTGCGAAAACGCCACACGATATTTATGCAGGATTTCCTTGAGTTCCCGATCCGGGGCAATGATGTTCAAATCATCGACATAGATTTGGTCGCCCGTCATCACCAGCGCACTGACGGGAGGACTGGCTTGCTCCACCAGACGTGAAATTGAAGCGAAGATTCTGTCGCCCAGGTGAGGGGCCGATGCGATACCTGCGGTTATGCGCAAGTATCGGCAGGAACCGACAATGTAGGCCTTTGGCAGGCCGGCCTGGCTGGAACGGGTCCGCAGGTGATAAACCTGCCGTGGCCATTGCAGCGGCAGTTCATTCAGCGTGTCGATGGTGTGCACCGGACTTATCGGGCTGAACCACCCCGCCTGATACTCATAGTCGGAGTCGGCGGACAGGTTGTTTAGTGCAAAGACTTCGCACATGTCGCGCTCGGGTTCGAGTTTCGCAAAGTTGCCTGTTGACCATTGGTCTTCGCCTTGTCGTCTATAACGGATGCCGGCAAATACCAACGTGTTTTTATTGTGTTCGCCGCGCAAGAAAATACGCGCGTGATTAGTTGTGATGTGGCCAATAATCGGGCCGACAGTTGGTTTAAGCATGTTTGAATCCATTCGGCTGCTTGTGAATTGGTTAGATGGTTGTTTCGGATGTAATAAGTAGACTTGCAGCCAAGGCTAGTTATTTGGCCCGAAAAAATATCTGGCAGAAATGGATTCGAGTTGTGGGCGATATCAGCCACAAATGTAGGAAGACGTTTTAAGTAAAACATCAGGCAAAAAAAGCCCCGCCAAATTGGCGGGGTTGAGGTACGAGCGTGGCGCTCGGAAACGTGGAACGCAACTGGCCCTCCGGTGAAGGAGGGCCGGTCGGTGTTACAGGAGCATGGTGCGGATGTCGCCCAGCAGATCGCTCAGACGCTTGGTGAAGCGTGCAGCAGCGGCGCCGTTGATCACACGGTGATCGTAGGACAGCGACAGTGGCAGCATCAGTTTCGGCTGGAAGGCTTTACCGTCCCAGACTGGCTGGATGGTTGCCTTGGAAACACCGAGGATCGCCACTTCCGGCGCGTTGACGATCGGCGTGAAGCCGGTGCCGCCAATGTGACCGAGGCTGGAAATGGTGAAGCAGGCGCCTTGCATCTCGTCCGACGAGAGCTTCTTGGTCCGGGCTTTTTCAGCCAGGGAAGCAGCCTCGGCGGCCAGTTGCAGCAGGCTCTTCTGGTCGACGTTCTTGATGACCGGCACCAGCAGGCCATCCGGGGTGTCAACGGCGAAGCCGATGTTCACGTATTTCTTGCGGATGATCGCTTTGCCGCTTGGCGCCAGCGAGCTGTTGAAGTCCGGCAGTTCCTTGAGCAGGTGTGCGCAGGTCTTGAGCAGTAATGGCAGCACGGTCAGCTTGACGCCGGCCTTCTCTGCAACGGCTTTCTGGGCAACACGGAACGCTTCGAGTTCGGTGATATCCGCCGAGTCGAATTGCGTCACGTGCGGCACGTTCAGCCAGCTGCGGTGCAGGTTGGCGGCGCCGACCTGCATCAGGCGGGTCATCGGCACTTCTTCGATTTCACCGAAGCGGCTGAAGTCCACGACCGGAATCGGCGGGATGCCCGCGCCACCGTTTGCGCCGGCAGCAGCGGCCGGTGCTTCCTTGGCCTTCTGCATCATGGCCTTGACGTAAACCTGCACGTCTTCCTTCAGGATGCGACCGTGCGGACCGCTGGCGCCAACGGCGTTCAGCTCGACGCCGAATTCACGGGCCAGTTGACGCACGGCAGGGCCGGCGTGAACTTTTGCACCAGGCTTGGCTGGCGCGGCGACCGGCGCAGCAGCAGGTGCAGCGGCGGCGGTAGGAGCAGCAGCTGGAGCCGGTGCGCTCGGAGCAGCAGCGGCAGGCGCCGGTGCAGCGGCCGGAGCGGCGCCTTTGACTTTCAGCTTGAGGATCAGGTCGCCGGTACCGACTTCGTCATCGAGCTTGATGGAAACGCTTTCCACCACGCCAGCGGCTGGCGAGGGGATTTCCATGCTCGCCTTGTCGGATTCCAGGGTGATCAGCGACTGGTCGGCCACAACGGTGTCGCCGGCCTTGACCAGGACTTCGATGATCTTGGCCTTGCCCGCCGAACCGATGTCCGGAACGTGGATGTCCTGAACGCTGTCGGCAACCGGTGCAGCCGGAGCTGCTGCAGGGGCAGGCGCAGCGGCGGCAGCTGGCGCGGCAGCCTGGGCCGGAGCAGCAGCCGGTGCAGCAGCACCCGCCACTTCCAGGTCCAGGATCAGGTCGCCGGTGCCGACTTCGTCGTTGAGCTTGACGCTGATGGCCTTGACCACGCCAGCGGCAGGCGACGGGATTTCCATGCTCGCCTTGTCGGACTCCAGGGTGATCAGCGATTGATCAGCCGCGACGGTGTCGCCGACCTTGACCTGGATCTCGATGATCTGGGCCTTGCCCGACGAACCGATGTCCGGCACGTGCACTTGCTGAACCGAAGCGGCGGCAGGGGCAGCGGCAGGCGCGGCAACAGGTGCCGCAGCCGGTTTGGCTTCAGCCTTGGCGGCTGGCGCAGCGGCTGCCGCAGGAGCCGCAGCAGCGGCACCTTCGACTTCCAGCTCCAGCAGTTCGTCGCCTTCTTTCAGGCGATCGCCCAGCTTCACTTTCAGGCTCTTGATGATACCGGCCTTCGGCGCAGGCACTTCCATGCTCGCCTTGTCCGATTCCAGCGTCAGGATGCTCTGGTCGGCTTCGATACGGTCGCCGACCTTCACAAACAGTTCAATTACTTCACCTTCACCGCTGCCGATGTCAGGTACGCGAATGAGTTCGCTCACAAAATCTCTCCTCAGCAGTCCAGTGGGTTGCGTTTTTCCGGGTTGATACCGAACTTGGCGATGGCCTCGGCCACCACTTTAGGTTCGATGTCGCCACGGTCAGCCAGTGCTTCCAGGGCTGCCAACACCACGAAATGACGGTCGACTTCGAAGAAATGACGCAGTTTCTTGCGGCTGTCGCTGCGGCCGAAACCGTCGGTGCCCAGGACTTTGAATTCCTTGGACGGTACCCACTGACGGATCTGCTCGGCGAACAGTTTCATGTAGTCGGTAGAGGCGATGACCGGACCTTTGCGGCCGTTCAGGCACTCTTCGACGTAGCTCAGCTTAGGCTTCTGGCCAGGGTGCAGACGGTTGGTGCGCTCAACGGCCAGGCCGTCGCGACGCAGTTCGTTGAAGCTGGTAACGCTCCACACGTCGGCGCCGACGTTGAACTCTTCGCGCAGGATCTTCGCTGCTTCACGGACTTCACGCAGGATGGTGCCGGAGCCCATCAGCTGAACGTGGTGCGCCGCTTCGCGGTTGTCTTCTTCGAGCAGGTACATGCCTTTCTTGATGCCTTCTTCGGCACCGGCCGGCATGGCTGGCTGCTGGTACGACTCGTTCATCACGGTGATGTAGTAGAAGACGTCCTGTTGCTCTTCGGTCATCTTCTTCATGCCGTCCTGAATGATCACCGCCAGCTCGTAGCCGTAGGTTGGATCGTAGGTGCGGCAGTTCGGGATGGTCGCGGCCAGCAGGTGGCTGTGACCGTCTTCGTGTTGCAGGCCTTCACCGTTCAGGGTGGTACGGCCGGCGGTGCCGCCGATCAGGAAGCCACGGGTGCGGCTGTCGCCAGCGGCCCAGGCCAGGTCGCCGATACGCTGGAAGCCGAACATCGAGTAGAAGATGTAGAACGGCAGCATCGGCTGGTTGTGGCTGGAGTACGAAGTACCGGCAGCGATGAAGGAGCTCATGGCGCCCGCTTCGTTGATGCCTTCTTCGAGGATCTGGCCCTTCTGGTCTTCCTTGTAGAACATCACCTGGTCTTTATCGACTGGCTCGTAGAGCTGGCCGACGGAGGAGTAGATGCCCAGTTGGCGGAACATGCCTTCCATACCGAAGGTACGGGCTTCGTCCGGGATGATCGGCACGATGCGCGGACCGATTTCCTTGTCCTTGACCAGTTGCGCGAGGATCCGCACGAAGGCCATGGTGGTGGAGATTTCGCGGTCGCCCGAGCCGTCCAGGATCGCCTTGAGGGTGTCCAGTGGCGGAGTCGGGATGTTGAAGCTCTTGGCGCGACGCTGAGGTACGAAGCCGCCCAGTGCAGTACGACGTTCGCTCAGGTAACGGGCTTCGGCGCTGCCTGCTTCCGGTTTGAAGAATGGCAGGTTTTCCAGCTCGTCGTCCTTGACCGGGATGTCGAAGCGGTCGCGGAACAACTTCAGGCTTTCGACATCGACCTTCTTGGTGTTGTGCGCAGTGTTCTTCGCTTCGCCGGCACCGGTGCCATAACCCTTGATGGTCTTGGCCAGGATGACGGTCGGTTGTTCTTTGTGGTTGACCGCTTCGTGGTACGCCGCGTAGACCTTGTACGGGTCGTGGCCACCACGGTTGAGCTTCCAGATCTCGTCGTCGGACAGGTCTTCGACCATCGCCTTGAGTTCTGGCGTGTTGAAGAAGTGTTCGCGAACGAACGCGCCGTCTTTGGCTTTGTAGTTCTGGTACTCGCCGTCGATGACTTCATCCATGCGGCGTTGCAGGATGCCGTCGACGTCCTTGGCCAGCAGTGGGTCCCAGAAACGGCCCCAGATGACTTTGGTCACGTTCCACTGAGCACCGCGGAACACGCCTTCGAGTTCCTGGATGATCTTGCCGTTGCCGCGAACCGGGCCGTCGAGGCGCTGCAGGTTGCAGTTGATGACGAAGATCAGGTTGTCCAGCTTTTCGCGGCCGGCCAGGGAGATAGCGCCCAGGGATTCCGGCTCGTCGCACTCGCCGTCGCCCAGGAAGCACCAGACTTTCTGTTTGCCTGGCTGGATGAAGCCGCGGTGTTCCAGGTACTTCATGAAGCGTGCCTGGTAGATCGCCTGGATCGGGCCCAGACCCATGGATACGGTCGGGAACTGCCAGAAGTCAGGCATCAGCCAAGGGTGCGGGTAGGACGACAGGCCCTGACCGTCGACTTCCTGGCGGAAGTTGTTCATCTGGTCTTCGGTGATGCGGCCTTCCATGAATGCGCGGGCGTAAACGCCTGGCGAGGTGTGGCCCTGGAAGTAGATCAGGTCGCCGCCGTGTTCTTCGGTCGGGGCCTGGAAGAAGTAGTTGAAGCCGATGTCATACAGGGTCGCACTGGAAGCGAAGCTGGAGATGTGACCGCCGAGGTCGGAATCCTTCAGGTTCGTACGCATTACCATGGCCATCGCGTTCCAGCGTACCAGCGAGCGAATGCGGCGTTCCATGAACAGGTCGCCAGGCATGCGTGCTTCGTGGGTTACCGGGATGGTGTTGCGGTAAGGCGTGGTGATGGCGTAAGGCAACTGCGAACCGCTGCGGGTCGCCAGTTCACCCATACGGGTCATCAGATAGTGAGCACGGTCTTCGCCTTCTTTGTCGAGAACCGATTCCAGGGCGTCCAGCCATTCCTGGGTTTCGACGGGATCGAGGTCTTGCATGGCTTGCTCCAGGGCGGAAAGGCTACCAGAATCGGTTGCCTGAGTTAGCGACTGGCCTTGTGGGCAGACGTTATGAATTCTTGGATTGCCGACAGGTTGTTCCGGCGGCGTGTAGTTTTACTACAAATCTTCCGGCATTTCAGCCCGGCTAATGTATATACGAGTAGTAAAACTACAGAAGAGCGGCTTGTGGCCCCCGGCTGCGTTGTGAGAATAATCGTTAAGGTTGGTCTTTTTCCAACTACAAAAGGTAAAAGCTTGATGCTGGCTGCCAAAATTAAAGAAATTTCAGCTATTTCTAACTTTTGTTCGACACTCCCTCAGGTAGTGGGTTTTCGAAAACCACTACATGCAGTCCGTTGTACGCCGATCAAGGATAGACCATGAGCCTCCCTTCGCTTGCTGAACTGCCCGCCATTCTCCTGCCGTTTGTCACCCGCGCCGAGCAGTCGTTCCGGGCTGCCGTCGCTGCCTTGGACGATGACCACGGTCTGTCTGCCTGGACGCCGGAGCGCTGGGCGCAATTTGCCCGCGTCACCGCCGCCAGCGATTTCGTGATTGAACAGTGTGTTCGTGACCCTTTGATGTTGCTGGGGCTGGTGCAGTCCGGCGAACTGGACCGCCGCTTCGCCCCCGGTGAGTTATGCGGGCAGATCGCGGCCGCCGTGAGCGTGGCCGAGACCGACGATCAGCTTGGCCGCGCCTTGCGTCGCCAGCGAGCCCGCCATCAGGTGCGGATCATCTGGCGCGACCTGACCCGCCAGGCCGATTTGATCCAGACCTGCCGCGACCTTTCGGACATGGCCGATGCCAGCATCGATCAGGCCTATCAATGGTTGTACCTGCGCCATTGCCAGCAGTTCGGCGTGCCGACCGGGCGGCGCAGCGGCGAGCCGCAGCAGATGGTCGTTCTCGGCATGGGCAAGCTCGGCGCCGTGGAGCTGAACCTGTCGTCGGACATCGACCTGATTTTCGCCTATCCCGAGGGTGGTGAAACCGTCGGCGTCAAACGCCCGCTGGATAATCAGGAGTTCTTCATTCGTCTGGGCCAGCGGCTGATCAAGGCCCTGGACCCGATGACCGTCGACGGCTTTGTATTCCGCGTCGACATGCGCTTGCGTCCTTACGGTTCGGCGGGCGCACTGGTGCTGAGCTTCAACGCGCTGGAGCAGTATTACCAGGACCAGGGTCGCGACTGGGAACGCTACGCGATGATCAAGTCGCGGGTGGTGGCCGGCGATCAGGTCGCCGGCGCGCAGCTGCAAGAGATGCTGCGCCCGTTCGTTTACCGGCGTTACCTGGATTTTTCCGCCATCGAAGCGCTGCGCACCATGAAGCAGCTGATCCAGCAGGAAGTGCGGCGCAAGGGCATGGCCGATAACATCAAGCTCGGCTCCGGCGGTATTCGTGAAGTCGAGTTCATTGCCCAGGCATTCCAGCTGATCCATGGCGGCCGTGATCTGAGCTTGCAGCAGCGCCCACTATTAAAGGTGCTGAGCACGCTGGAAGGTCAGGGTTATCTGCCGCCGGCCGTGATCAGCGAAATGCGTGAAGGTTACGAATTCCTGCGTTACACCGAACACGCGATTCAGGCGATTGCCGATCGCCAGACGCAAATGTTGCCCGATGGCGAGCAGGATCAGGCGCGCATTGCCTTTATGCTGGGTTTCGCCAACTGGACGGCGTTCCACGAACAGCTGATGTATTGGCGCGGCCGTATTGCCTGGCACTTCGGGCAGGTGATCGCCGATCCCGATGAAGAGCTGGGCGCCGAAAGCGAAGTGGTGGTCGGCGGTGAGTGGTTGCCGCTGTGGGAAGAGGCCCAGGACGATGAGGCCGCCTGCCGCCAACTGGAAGAGGGCGGTTTCAAGGATGCCCCAGAGGCCTTGAGAGCCCTGGCCGGTTTGCGCGGCAGTCCACAATTGAGGGCGATGCAGCGTCTGGGGCGCGAACGTCTCGATGCTTTTATTCCGCGATTGCTGGCACAGGCCGTGGAGCATGACAATCCGGACCTGGTATTGGAACGAGTGCTGCCACTGGTCGAAGCCGTGGCCCGTCGTTCGGCGTACCTGGTGCTGTTGACCGAGAACCCCAGTGCGTTGCGGCGATTGCTGACGCTGTGCGCGGCGAGCCCGTGGATCGCCGAGCAAATTACCCGTTTTCCGCTGCTGCTCGACGAATTGCTCAATGAAGGCCGACTGTTCAAGCCGCCACTGGCGCCAGAACTGGCCGCCGAATTGCGCGAGCGTCTGACACGGATTCCCGAGGACGACCTCGAGCAGCAAATGGAAGCCCTGCGCCATTTCAAGCTGGCGCACCGCTTGCGGGTAGCCGCCTCGGAAATCGCCGGCAGCCTGCCGCTGATGAAAGTCAGCGATTACCTGACCTGGCTCGCCGAGGCGATCCTGGAACAAGTGCTGGCGCTGGCCTGGAGGCAAACGGTGGCCAAGTACGGCACACCGCTGCGCACCGATGGCACCTTGTGCGATCCCGGCTTCATCATTGTCGGTTATGGAAAAGTCGGCGGCCTGGAACTCGGGCATGGTTCGGACCTGGACCTGGTGTTCATCCACGACGGCGATCCGCAGGCTGAAACCGATGGCGTCAAACCCATCGACGGCGCGCAATTTTTCACCCGGCTGGGGCAGCGGATCATTCACTTGCTGACGGCGCAGACCAACTCCGGGCAGCTGTATGAAGTGGACATGCGCCTGCGGCCTTCCGGCGCGTCGGGCTTGCTGGTGAGTTCCCTGGGGGCGTTTGCCCGTTATCAGGAGAACGAAGCCTGGACCTGGGAGCACCAGGCGCTGGTGCGGGCGCGGGTGTTGGTGGGCAGTCAGGATGTCGGCCAGGCCTTCGAGAAAGTCCGTGCTGCGATATTGGGCAAGACGCGTGACCTGCCAACCCTGCGCCAGGAGGTCAGCGAGATGCGCGCCAAGATGCGCGATAACCTGGGCAGCAAGAGCACCGCGGCCGGCACCGGGGCAAATGCCTTCGAAGCCACGGCGCCGTTCGATATCAAGCAGGACGCCGGAGGTATCGTCGATATTGAATTTATGGTGCAATACGCGGCCCTGGCGTGGTCCGAAACACACCCGCCATTGCTGCGCTGGACGGACAACATCCGCATTCTGGAAGAGCTGGAGCATGAAGGGCTGATGCCCGTCGAAGATGCCAGCCTGTTGCGTGAAGCGTATAAAGCGTACCGTTCCGCCGCCCACCGGCAGGCCTTGCAGAAGGACCCGGGGGTGATTCCGGGCGACCAGTTCGCGGACGAACGGCGGCAGGTCATGCGGATCTGGCGTGAGCTGGGGCTAAGCTGAAACGGGATATTTGATACGTCAATATCCCCTGTAGGAGCGAGCTTGCTCGCGATGAACTTGAGAGCGCAGCGGGGTGCCAGACTTGCCGCGTTATCGTTAACGACCATCGCGAGCAAGCTCGCTCCCACAGTAGATCTGCAGTGTCATGCGGATCGAGGTACACCAATACCCAATGTGGGAGCGAGCTTGCTCGCGATAGCGGAGTGACAGTCGACAGCAATGTTGAAGGTGATGACCCATCGCAAGCCACCGTGCTCCTGCAGAGATTTTCGAGGCGGGGAGGCGTAGGCCTCCCCGGTTCGTTTATGGAAACCACATGAAAATTCTGATCGTTGGGCCCAGTTGGGTCGGTGACATGGTGATGGCGCAGACACTTTTCCAGTGTCTGAAACAACGCCACCCGCAATGCGAAATCGACGTGCTGGCCCCCGAGTGGAGCCGGCCGATTCTTGAGCGCATGCCCGAAGTTCGTCAGGCCTTGAGCTTTCCGCTCGGTCACGGTGTCCTGGAGCTGGCAACGCGTCGACGCATCGGCAAATCCCTGGCCGGCCAGTACGACCAGGCGATCCTGTTGCCCAACTCCCTGAAGTCGGCGCTGGTGCCGTTTTTTGCCGGCATCCCGAAACGCACCGGCTGGCGTGGCGAATTGCGCTATGGCCTGCTCAATGATGTGCGCACGCTGGACAAGGATCGTTACCCGTTGATGATCGAGCGCTTCATGGCCCTGGCGTTCGAGCCGGGCGTTGAATTGCCAAAACCCTATCCGCGCCCGACGCTGCAGATCGACCCGGTTACCCGCGAAGCAGCGTTGGCCAAATTCGGCCTGACCCTCGACCGCCCGGTGTTGGCCCTGTGCCCCGGCGCCGAGTTTGGTGAGTCCAAGCGCTGGCCTTCCGAGCATTACGCCAAGGTGGCCGAAGCGAAGATCCGCGAGGGCTGGCAAGTCTGGCTGTTCGGTTCGAAAAACGATCACGCCGTGGGCGAAGACATCCGCGCGCGGCTGATTCCCGGCCTGCGTGAGGAGTCAGTGAACCTCAGCGGCGGCACCTCGCTGGCCGAAGCCATCGACCTGATGTCCTGCGCCGATGCGGTGGTGTCCAACGACTCCGGCCTGATGCACGTCGCCGCCGCGCTGAACCGCCCGCTGGTCGCCGTCTACGGTTCGACATCGCCGGGGTTCACGCCACCGCTGGCCGAGCACGTCGAAGTCGTTCGCCTGGGTATCGAATGCAGCCCATGCTTCGACCGCACCTGCCGTTTCGGCCATTACAATTGCCTGCGCCAGCTCATGCCGCAGGCTGTGAACGAAGCCTTGCAGCGGTTGCAAGGCACTGTGGTCGAGGTCAAATAACTTGCGGGTTCTGTTGATCAAGACTTCTTCGTTGGGCGATGTCATTCACGCGTTGCCGGCGTTGACCGACGCGGCGCGGGCGATTCCCGGCATCAAATTCGACTGGGTGGTGGAAGAAGGCTTTGCCGAGATCCCGACCTGGCATCCGGCGGTGGGCAAGGTGATTCCGGTGGCGATCCGTCGCTGGCGCAAAAACATCTGGCAGACCATCAAGAGCGGTGAGTGGAAGCGCTTCAAGCAAAGTGTTCGCGCCACGAATTATGACTTGGTGATCGATGCCCAGGGCTTGCTGAAAAGCGCCTGGCTGACCCGTTACGTCAAGGCCCCGGTGGCCGGCCTTGATAAAAGCTCGGCGCGTGAGCCCATCGCTGCGCGCTTTTACGATCGACGCCTGGCCGTTGCCCGCGGGCAGCATGCGGTGGAGCGAGTGCGTCAGTTGTTCGCCATCGCGTTGGGCTATGACTTGCCCAAAGGCCTGGGTGACTACGGCCTGAATATCGAGCGCCTGGTGGAATTGCCGCGCAAGAATCCGTACGTGGTGTTTCTGCATGGCACCACCTGGGACACCAAGCACTGGCCCGAAGCCTACTGGCGCGAACTGACCGAGCGGGTCGGCTACCTGGGCGTCGGGGTGAAGCTGCCGTGGGGCAATGCGCAGGAGAAAGCCCGGGCCGAGCGCATCGCTGCCGGTTTCAAACACGCCGAAGTGTTGCCCAAGCTGAACCTGGCCGGTGTCGGCAAGGTGTTGGCAGGTGCACAAGCCTGCGTGGCGGTGGACACCGGCCTCGGCCATCTGGCCGCCGCGCTGGATGTACCGACGCTGTCGCTGTTCGGCCCGACCAATCCGGGCCTGACCGGCGCCTATGGCAAAGTGCAGATTCACTTGGCCAGCGACTTCCCTTGTGCGCCGTGCCTGCAAAAGAAATGCACTTATCAACCGACGGCTGAAGATGCCCGTCAATTTGACCTCAAACGCGAGTGGCCGTTGTGCTTCACGCGTCTGAATCCCGAGCGTGTCGCCAGCCGACTGAGCACGTTGTTAATGGCTGAGGAGCTGCGCTGATGCAATTGGCATTTGTCTTGTACAAGTATTTTCCGTTTGGCGGCTTGCAGCGCGATTTCATGCGAATCGCCCTGGAGTGTCAGAAGCGCGGCCATCAGATTCGCGTCTACACGCTGATCTGGGAAGGCGACGTACCGCCGGGTTTCGAAGTGCTGGTGGCGCCGGTCAAGGCGTTCTTCAACCATCGGCGCAACGAAAAGCTCAGCGAATGGATGGAGGCGGACCTGGCCAAGCGCCCGGTGGATCGCCTGATCGGTTTCAACAAGATGCCGGGCCTGGACGTCTACTACGCCGCCGACGGCTGTTTCGAAGACAAGGCGCAGAACCTGCGTAACTCGCTGTATCGCCGTTGGGGCCGCTATCGCCACTTCGCCGAATACGAGCGGGCGGTGTTCGCCAAAGAGGCGAAGACCGAAGTACTGATGATTTCCGAGGTCCAGCAGCCGCTGTTCATCAAGCATTACGACACGCCGTTGGAGCGCTTTCACCTGCTGCCGCCGGGCATCGCCCAGGATCGTCGCCGGCCGGTGAATGCCGATGACATTCGCGCCGGGTTCCGCGCTGAATTCAATCTCAAGGACGACGAACTGCTGCTGGTGCAGATCGGCTCCGGGTTCAAGACCAAGGGCGTCGATCGCAGCCTCAAGGCGTTGGCGGCATTGCCCGCTGATCTCAAGAAGCGCACCCGGCTGTTTGTAATTGGCCAGGATGACCCCAAGTTATTCCAGATGCAGAGTGCGACATTGGGGCTGGGCGATAACGTCACCTTCCTCAAGGGCCGCAGCGATATCCCGCGTTTCCTGTTGGGTGCCGATCTGTTGATCCACCCGGCGTACAACGAAAATACCGGGACGGTTTTGCTCGAAGCCCTGGTGGCCGGCCTGCCGGTGCTGGTGAGTGCGGTGTGCGGTTATGCCCATTACATCGCCGAGGCCGATGCGGGTCTGGTGCTGGACGAACCGTTCGATCAGGCACAACTGACGCAGTACCTGACCGGCATGTTGAACGACGCTCAAGCAAGGGCGGCCTGGAGCCGCAATGGTCTGGCCTTCGCCGAAACGGCCGACCTCTACAGCATGCCGCAGCACGCGGCCGATGTGATTCTGGCGGAGCACGCTTAAATGAAGTTGATGCTGGCTGAACCGTTCAAGAGCCTCTGGGCTGGACGCGACCCGTTCGCCGAAGTCGAGGGACTCAAGGGCGAGGTGTACCGCGAGCTGGAAGCGCGCCGGACATTACGCACGGAAGTCGACGGCAACGGGTTCTTCGTGAAAATCCACCGTGGCATCGGCTGGGCCGAAATCTTCAAGAACCTGCTCACTGCCAAGCTTCCTGTACTGGGGGCCGGCCAGGAATGGAAGGCCATTCAACGCCTCCAGGAAGTCGGCGTGCCGACCATGACCGCCGTCGCGTATGGCGAAAAGGGCAGCAACCCGGCCGACCAGCACTCCTTCATCGTTACAGAAGAGCTGGCGCCGACGGTCAGCCTGGAAGACTTCAGTATCAACTGGGTCAAGCAGCCGCCCGAGCCAAAACTCAAGCGCGCGCTGATCGCCGAAGTCGCACGCATGACCGGCATGATGCACCGTGCCGGGGTCAACCACCGCGACTGCTACATCTGCCATTTCCTGCTGCACACCGACAAGCCGGTGACTGCCGACGACTTCAAACTCTCGGTGATCGACCTGCACCGCGCCCAGACCCGTCCGGCGATCACCTCGCGCTGGCGCAACAAGGACCTGGCCGCGCTGTACTTTTCCGCGCTGGACATCGGCCTGACCCGTCGCGACAAGTTGCGTTTCCTCAAAGGCTATTTCCAGCAGCCGCTACGCCTGATACTGAGCGAAGAAGCCGGGTTGCTGAGCTGGCTCGACGGCAAGGCCAACAAGCTCTACGAGCGTAAACAGCGATACGGGGATGCGCTCTGATGTCGGGTTGGAAACTGGATCCGGCCTACAGCGAGCTGGCCGATGACTTTGGCAGCCTCGAGGCTGTGTTTGCGCTGCAAGGCGAACGTTTGACCAGTGACGTGCTCTCGGAGGTCATCCGGGTCGAGCGCAAGGGCGTCAACTATTACGTAAAGCGGTATGTGGGCGCTGGTAAAGGCTTGCGGCGTTACCTGGGCAAGCCTCGGGTGAAGATGGAATGGCAGAACCTCAAGCGGTTCGCCAAGTGGGGCATCCCCACTGCCGAAGTGGTGGCCTGGGGGCTGGAGCGGCGCGGTGCGGCCTACGCTCGCGGCGCGATGATTACCCGGGAACTGCCGCGCACCGAAGACTTGTCGGCACTGGCCGAGCGCCGCGACCCGAAGCTGTCGGATCGCGCCTGGGTCGATACCGTCAGTCGCCAGCTGGCCCAATACACCCGGACCATGCACGACCACCACTTCACCCATAATGATTTGAAGTGGCGCAACCTGCTGATCGACGATGAGGCTCGAGTGTTTCTGATCGATTGCCCCAACGGCGATTTCTGGCGCGGTTTCTGGCTCAAGTACCGTATTACCAAGGATCTGGCGTGCCTGGACAAGGTCGCCAAGTATCAATTGTCGGCTACCCAGCGCCTGCGCTTTTACCTGCAATACCGCAACCGGACCCGGCTCAACGCCGCGGACAAAAAACGCATCCGGCACGTGGTTAGATTTTTCGAGGGACGCGAATGACTGATTTTCTGGCCGCTGAAGACCGAGCGCTGCTTGAGCGCCATGGCCTCGGCACGTTCGAGGCGCTCTGGGCCAAACAGCTCGATGCGGTGGACGAACCCAACACCGGTCGCGGCGGCTGGAGCAGTGTGTTTCGGCTGGATCTGGAAGGTCATGGTTTCTACCTCAAGCGTCAAAGCAACTACCTGACCCGCACCTTGCGCGCCCCGTTCGGCGAGCCGAGTTTCGCTCGCGAGTTTCGCAACATCTCCCGTTACCGGAAGATGGGTATTCCGGCGCTCGAAGCGGTGTTCTACGGCGAGCGCAAGGTCGATGGCGAAGTCCGTGCGATCCTGATGACCCGTGCCCTGGACGGTTGGGACGACCTCGACTCGCTGCTGCAGCGCTGGGCTCAATTGAGCCCTGAGCAGCACACGGAAATCCTCAAGGCCAGTGGCGAACTGGCCCGGCAGCTGCACGCTGCACGCCAGGTGCATGGGTGCTTTTATCCCAAGCACATTTTCATGCGCGCCACCGGCAACGGCTATCAGGCTCAATTGATCGACCTGGAAAAGACCCGGCCGCTGCTGTACGGGCAGCGTGACCGAGTCAAGGATCTGGAACCGCTGACGCGCCGTGCGCCCGAGTGGGGCGAGTCGCAGCTGCGGCAATTGCTGGCCGCCTATCTGGATCAACCGCAGGACAGCTCGCTGATCGACAGCTGGCTGCAGCGTCTGACCGCGCGGCGCAGCCAGAAGGGGCCGCGCTGATGCGTTTATCCGAATTGAAGTCCACCGGCCGCAGCCCGGCCTTGCCGCTGAGCGTTTCGCTGGCCGACGCCGCCGGCCCTGCCGAGCTGCAACTGCTGAGCCTGTTGCGGGTGTTGCCGGGGCAGCGTTATGTCGGTGCCGGCGTCTGGCGCGGCCGGCCGGTGTTGGCCAAGTTGCTGGTCGGCAGCAAGGCTGCGCGGCACTTCCAGCGTGAGCTCGATGGCGTGCGTTTGCTTGCCGCTCAAGGATTGACCACGCCGCAGCTGTTGGCCGATGGCCTGAAAGAAGGCGAGGGCGGTTGGCTGTTGTTCGAGTTTTTGGAGGGCGCCGAAAGCCTGGGTGATACCTGGAAGCAGGTTGAGCAGCAACCGGTACTGTCCGATGGGCAAGGGGCAGTGCTGGCCGAGGCGTTAGGGGCGATCGGCCAGATGCACCGCAAAGGTCTGTGGCAGGAGGACCTGCACCTGGACAACCTGCTGCGTCAGCGTGGTCGTCTGTACTTGATCGACGGCGCCGGGATTTGCTCCGAAACGCCGGGGCAGCCGCTGTCCCGGCAGAAGGTCCTGGAAAACCTCGGGGTGTTCTTCGCCCAGTTGCCGAAGTCGATCGAACCCTTCATTGAAGAGTTGCTGGTGTACTACCTGCTCAGCAACGGCGAACACGCCTTGCCCATGGAAGCGTTGCAGAAGCAGATCGACAAGGTCCGCAGCTGGCGCCTCAAGGACTTCCTGATCAAGGTCGGCCGCGAGTGCACGCTGTTCAGTGTCCAGCGCGGGGCCTTCGAATTGCGGGCGATTCGCCGCGAGGAAGTGCCGTCGATGGTGCCTGTGCTGGAGCAGGCCGATGCCCTGCTCGATCAGGGGCATCTGTACAAGACCGGCGGTGCGGCGAGCGTCGGCAAGGTCGAGGTGGATGGCCGCACGCTGGTGATCAAGCGCTACAACATCAAGGGTTTTGCCCACTGGCTCAAGCGTTTCTGGCGTCCGAGCCGGGCCTGGCATTCCTGGCGCGAAGGCAATCGGCTGGCATTCCTCGGGATTGCCACGCCCAAGCCGCTGGCGTTGCTGGAAAAGCGTTTCCTGTGGCTGCGAAGCCGGGCCTACCTGATCACCGAGTACCTGTCGGGTCCGGACATCATCGAGCGTTTTGCACCGTATGTTGAAAACGGCGACGCACCGGAAACCGAGCTGCTGGCACTGGATCACCTGTTCGCCGAGTTGATTCGCCTGCGCATCAGTCATGGCGACTTCAAGGGGCATAACCTGTTCTGGCAGCAGGATCGCTGGGCGCTGATCGACCTCGATTCGATGTGCCAGCACGGCTCTCTCGGCAGCTTCGCCCCAGCGTATGCCAGGGATCGCGCACGGTTCATGCGCAATTGGCCTGAAGGTAGTGCCCTTTATCAGGTCATTGATCAGCGCTTGCCCAAAGACATCTCCAGCGCTGCTTAAACCGCTATCGCGAGCAAGCTCGCTCCCACAGGGATTGGTGGTGAACACAAAACTTGTGAGCACTTTGGTCCAAATGTGGGAGCGAGCCTGCTCGCGAAGAGGCCCGCAAGGCCACTCAGAAAAGCAGACAAGTTTTTGTGAACCGTCCTACGCGTTCTTGGGAAGTCATGACCTGTAGCCCAAATCACCCCGATGCTAGTTTGCCTGACGTTCTCGGAGGGCAGGCTTTGACGATCAAAATGGCAGTTTCAGCGGGTGTTTTATCAGTGTCGCTAACGGGCTGCGGGACCGCCGCCACCGTCTTGCAGGATGAAGCCGAAGCCGCGCAGGGGCTGCGCAGGCAAAAGACCTATTGCCAATCCATTCCCCGGGTCTACAGCGGCCTGGCCTACGACTTCTGTGTATTGAATGCACCACCAGACCCTACGGGCATCCTTGTACCGCTCGTATTGGTGGACCTGGCCCTGTCTGGCGCGCTGGACACCGTTGTCTTGCCGTACACGATTTACCGGCAAAGCGTGGACGGCAATATTTCCATCTATTGGCGACCTGCGCGCGGATAAAAAATACCGCGAGGCCCCGGCCGCAGTTGCATGCCGCTTGCGGCTAGAGGTTTGCCGCTGCTTTTACGCTATAATCCCGCCCTTTAGCTGTCTCTCGCCCCTTGCGAGGGCACATTAATTTTTGAGGCGCTTGCGCCTGCATGCAGACTAAAGAGGCTAGACCCCTGTGGCATTGACGATTCTTGGCCTGTCCGGCGCCCTTAGCCATGATCCTTCCGCAGCCCTGTATATCGATGGCAAGCTGGTCGCGGCGGCTGAAGAGGAACGCTTCGTACGCGATAAACATGCAAAGAACCGCATGCCTTACGAATCGGCGAAATTCTGCCTGGAACAGGCCGGTATCAAGCCGTCCGACGTTGACGTGGTGGCGATTCCATTCGCACCGATCAGCCTGTTCGGCAAGGCCCGCTGGCAGTACGCCAAGCGTTACTGGTACGCCCCGGACCGCGCCCTCGACGCGATCCTGATGGGCAACCGTCGCTACAAGCGCTATCGCAACAAGATCGTCTGGTGCCTGGAACAACTGGGTTTTGATCCGAAGAAGATCAAGATCGAGCCGGTCGAACACCACCTGGCCCACGCCTCCAGCGCTTATCACTGCTCCGGTTTCAAAGAGAAAACCGCGATCCTGGGCATCGACGGCAAGGGCGAGTACGCCACGACCTTCTTCGGTTATGGCGAAAACGGCAAGATCCACAAGATCAAGGAATTCTTCGATCCGGACTCTCTCGGCGGCCTGTACGGCGCGATCACCGAGTTCCTCGGTTTCGATATGCTCGACGGTGAGTTCAAGGTCATGGGCATGGCGCCGTACGGCGACGCCAGCAAATACGATTTCTCGCGCCTGGCTTCGTTCGAGAACGGCGAGCTGGTGATCAACACCGACTACGCCAACGTCATCGGCCTGCGTCGCTACAAAGAGAAGGGCAAGGGTTACTACTTCTCGCCGAAGCTGATCGAGTGGCTGGGTCCAAAGCGCGAAGGCGATATCGCTGATGAGCCTTACATTCACTACGCTGCCAGCATTCAAGCGCTGTTCGAAAAAATTGCGCTGCAGATGATCGACTACTATCTGGGCGACGTGCTCAAGCAAACCGGCAAACTGGCCTATGCCGGTGGCTGTGCGTTGAACGTCAAGCTGAACCAGAAAATCATCGCCCGCGACGACGTCAAAGAGCTGTTCGTACAGCCTGCATCCGGTGATGCCGGCACCGCAGTCGGCGCGGCGGCCTATGTGTCCCACGCCCGTGGCGTACCGGTCGAGAAGATGGAACACGTCTACCTCGGCCCGTCGTACAGCAACGAAGACGTGATTGCCGCATGCGCCCGTCACGAGAACAAGCCGACCTGGCGCAAGCTCGACAACATGCCGGAGCAGATCGCCAGGATCATGGTCGATGGCAACCCGGTCGCCTGGTTCCAGGGGCGCATGGAGTTCGGTCCGCGTGCACTGGGCGGTCGTTCGATCATCGGTTGCCCGAGCATTCCCGGCGTGGCCGACCGCATCAACCACCAGATCAAATTCCGCGAGCGCTGGAGGCCTTTCTGCCCGTCGATGCTCGACACCGTGGCGCCGCAGATGATCAAGATCGATCACCCGGCTCCGTTCATGACCTTCACCTTCGAAGTGGCGGAAGAGTGGAAGACCCGCGTGCCGGAAGTTGTCCATGAAGATGGCACCTCTCGCGCCCAGGTGCTCAAGCGCGAATACAACCCGCGTTACTACGACATGATGAAAGCGCTGGAAGTGCTCACCGGCAACGGCGTGTCGCTCAACACCTCGCTCAACCGTCGTGGCGAGCCGATGATCTGCTCGCCGACCGACGCTCTGAACATGTTCTTCGGTTCGGATCTACAGTATCTGATCATGGAAGACATCCTGGTGGTCAAAGAGGGCGCAAACGCCTATGACACGTTCGGCTGAACGCCATGTGCTGCAGTTCTGCCACGGCTATGACGGGCCGTTCCTGGACTGCGCACGGCAGTACGCCAGCCTGTTCGCGGGGACCGGTTATCGAGTGACCACGGTGTTTCTCACCGGGGTTGCCGATGCCGAGGTCGCCGCGGGCTGCGCCTCCGACGAAGTGCTGTTCATGGAGTACAGCTCCAAGGCCATTCGTGGTCTGAAGCTGGGTGCCATCGGCGATCTGCGCAAGATCGCCGCCTCGCGCAACTTCAGTTTCTGCATCGCCCATCGCTTCAAGCCGATCTATATCGCCTTGCTCGGCACGTCGTTGCCGGTCATTGGCGTGCATCACGCTTTTGACGATTACAAGCGTGGCAGCCGTAAACTGTTCGCGCATGTTTTCCGCAAGCGTTTGAGTCTGCTCGGTGTGTCCGACGCCGTGCGCGACGACATGCGTCAATGCCTGCCGAAGTGGCCGGCTTCGCGGATCCAGACCTTGTACAACCGTATCGATGTGGACGCCTTGCAGGCGACCCAGGTGTCGGCTCGCGAGGCCCGGGAAACCCTCGGTTTGGCGGCGGATGCCTGGATCGTCGGCAACGTCGGGCGGCTGCATCCGGACAAGGACCAGGCCACGCTGCTGCAGGGTTTCGCCGAGGCATTGCCGGGCTTGCCCGCCAACAGCCAGCTGGTGATTCTCGGCAAGGGGCGCCTGGAGGAAAACCTCAAGGCCCAGGCCCGGGAGCTGGGCATCGGTGACCGGGTTCTGTTCCTCGGTCAGGTGCCGGATGCGCGTAACTACTTCCGTGCCTTCGATGTGTTCGCACTGAGTTCCGATCACGAACCGTTCGGCATGGTGCTGCTGGAGGCCATGGCCGCTGGCGTACCCTTGCTGGCCACGGCGTGCGGCGGAGCGAAAGAGGTGGTGGAAGGCGTGGGCATCCTGTTCCCGTTGGGCGATGCCGAGCGTCTGGCCCAGGGGCTGCAACATCTGGCCGGCATGGATGATCAGCAACGCCGGCAGTGTGCCGAGTTGATGCTCGAGCGCTTGCGCGAACGCTTCTCCGATCGCGCGGTGCGCGATGCTTTCTGGCATTTGCCGCACGTTACCGAACTGGCACAGAGGGGCTGATGCTCAACCGATTTCAAGGCTGGCGCGAGCGTGGCTGGGCGGTCGTCGACGCCTCGACTTACGCCGAAACCTGGCAGCGTTATGGCGGCAGCGTCGCGACTCATCCAATTGTGGTCGAGCGGCTGGCGCAACTGGCTGACATTCCGGTGCGTTACCTGGCCTGGGTGCAGGGCGATGAGGTCAAGGCGGCGATCCCGACCTGGGGCCGCGACCTGGCCTTGTCCAAGGACGTGCTCAAGCGTCGCGGCAAGAAAGGTCTGTTCGACCTGGGCAACGCCGAGATCATCCTGCCGGCCGCTGCCGATACCCAGGCGCCTTTGCGCCATCGCGCGCGTTATCTGTCGGCGCTGAACGAAGGCCGTTTCGCTGGCATCAAGTTGCAAGCCGAACAGCTGGCCATGGCCCGCACGCCCGAAGAACTGTCGAAAAAATTCCGCTATAACCAGCGCCGCGAATTGCGCCTGCTGGAAGAGGCCGGTGGCGTGGTGCGGCCGGTGTCCGAATTTTCCAGCGCTGAGCTGGCGGCGATTTACTGCGACCTGTTCCAGCGCCGCTGGGGCTTCCCGGCGACGGGTGCCGAACGCATGGCCGAGGTCATCGAGTTGCTGCGCGAGTTGCTGATCGGCTCGGTGATTTTCCTCAACGATGCGCCGATTGCGATTCAACTGGTGTACCGCGTCGAAACTCCGCAGTGGATCAGCGTCGAGTACATCAACGGCGGAGTCGATCCCGAAACTCGCGAGTTCAGCCCTGGCAGCGTGCTGAGTTTCCTCAATACCCAAAGCGCCTGGGAGCATGCCCGGGCGCAGGACAAACCGTTGCGCTTTTCCTTCGGGCGCGCCGACCGTGAATACAAGGATCGCTGGTGCAACCCCGTGCCGGTCTTCACCGTATGAGCCAAGCCATGAGCCGCAAACAGCTACTGCTCAAGCGCCATCGGCGCAACAAACGTATCGGTCTGTTGATTGCGCTGGTGCTGTTGATCGTCATCGGTGTGCTGGTGGCCTGGTGGTTGCCGCTGGTGCTGGCGGTTCTGGGCTGGATTGCCCATGAAGCCTGGTTTGCCGACCACCTGTTCTACTCACCGAAAGACGATTACCAGTACAGCTTTCCCCCCTACACGCCGCAGCCCAAGGTGCACCTGAACGGTGAGCATTTGCGGCTGGACGAGGGTGTGATGCTGGTCGACGACGCGACGCTGGTGCTGGCTCTGCGGGTAAAAAGCACCTGGCTGGGACGCTTTATCGATCCGGTGGTCGAGTTGGCGGGTGGCGAAAACCCTGACCGACAAACCTTCGAACGGGGCGTGAACGGCCTGCGTTACCTCAATCTCAGTGGTCAGGCTCAGGCGCTGTCCCGTGGTGACCTGCGTTTGCGCGGGCGTTTCTGTCGCGTGTTCGGTGAGCCTGTGCTGTGGGCGCTGGAACATCCGGATTACCGGCGTCAGCGGGTCATGGTCATCGCGCCCCACGCCGATGACGCCGAGCTGGCGGCCTACGGTTTGTACAGCCAGGCCGACGAAACCTGGGTTGTCACGCTGACGGCGGGCGAAATCGAAGCCGAACATTATCAGCAGATGGGCCTGAACAAGGCCGATGCGGCTCGCTTGAAAGGCCGCCTGCGCACCTGGGACAGCATCGCCGTGCCACGTTGGGCCGGTGTCCCCGAGGCCCGTTGCGTACAGCTGGGTTATTTCTGCCTGCAACTGGCGAGCATGCAGGCCGCGCCAGCGGTGGCGGCGGGATCGCGGGAAGCTGACCTGAACGATACCCGCCTGTTCCGTCAGTTGAATCCTTTCACGCTGCCCGGCGATGCCGATGGCGCGCCGACCTGGAACAACCTGCTGGCGGATTTGCGAGAGTTGCTGTTGCGGGCCCGCCCCGAGGTCATCGTTTTGCCGCATCCGACCCTCGATCCGCATCCCGATCATGTCTGCGCCCAAGCGGCAGTCCTTGAAGCTTTGCAAGGCCTGGACTGGCAGCCGACCACGCTATTGGGTTATGCCAACCACCTGCACGACAACGACCGCTGGCCGATGGGCGATACCGGTGATGGCATCGCCTTGCCACCGGCCTTCGATCCGGCCCAACCGATGCAGCCTTATTGCCTGCCCTTGCCGCTGGAGCAACAGCACGACAAGGCCATGGCATTGGGCATGATGCACGACCTGCAGCCGGCGATGCCGTTCAAGCGTCGCTTGCGTCGGTTGATCCAACGCTTGTTGGCCGGCCGGTTGCCGCCTACCTATGGCCAGAACGAATTCTTTCGCAAGGCAGTCCGGCGCCACGAGCTTTTGTGGTCCATCAAGCACACACCAGGCAATGTTTCTCAGCGGGGAGAGTTATGAGTCAGCGGTCAAAGGTCCTGCAACTGCAGCCTGACTACAACGTCAAAGCCCATGATTTCGCCGACCTCGCGGAGCAAATCGTCAAGGCCCTGCCCAGTGATCGCTATGAGGTGACCGCTGCGTTTCTGCGCGGCAAGCCCGGGCCGGGGGAAGCAGTGAGCCGGGCCGACCGTTCGGTGTACTTCGAGTTTTCCGACAAGTCCCTCAAGGGCATGCGCCTGCGGGTCATGTGGCAGTTGTACAAGTTCTGCCGTCGGGAAAAATTCGATGTGGTGATCTGCAACCGCTTCAAGCCAGTGAACATGATGCTGACGCTCAACCGCTGGTTGAAAGTGCCGTTGTGCATCGGCATTTCCCACGGATTTGGCGAGTACGACCGTTTTTACCGACGCCGCCAGACCCAGCGCCTGATCGATCGTCACTGGCGCTTTGTCGGCGTGTCGCCTGCGGTGAAACAGTATCTGCTGGACTGTGACTGCGGCTTCACCGACCAGAATACCTATGCCATCACCAATGCCATCGACATCGAGCAAGCCGAAGGTCTGCAACACAGCCGTGAAAAGGCTCGTGAACTGTTGGGCATCGATCCGTCGGTGCGGCTGATCGGTGCGTTGGGGCGACTGGTGCCGGTCAAGGGTCATATCTATTTGCTGCAGGCCTTTGCCGCGCTCAAGGACAAATACCCCAATACCCAACTGGCGATCATCGGTGCCGGCCGCGAAGAGTTGCGCCTGGCGGCGGAAATCGACCGCCTCGGCCTCAGTGGCCGCGCCCATTTGCTGGGGTTCAAGGAAATTGCCCTGCAGTACATTCGCGCTTTCGATATCTGGACCATGCCCTCCCTGGCCGAAGGCCTGGGGCTGGCGCTGCTTGAAGGCATGAGCGGGCATTTGCCGGTGATTGCCTCGAACGTGCCGGCCATGTTGCCGCTCATCGAAGGCGCCGGTGGCCTGGCGATTACGCCGAAGGATGTGCCGACGCTGCAGGCGGCGCTGGACACTTACCTGGGGCTGTCAGATGACGAGCTCAAGGCCAGGGGCGAGCAGGCTTTCCGTTATCTGCAACAGCACCATGACATTGAAGAGTTCCGTCGCGAATACCTCAATCTGATCGACTCCGGCCTGGAACAGGCCCGCAAGGAACAGCCATGAACGACGCGCAGCCCATCGTCACGGTCATTATCGCGTCGTACAACCACGCTCCTTACATCGAGGAAAGCATTCTCAGCGTCCTCAACCAGACCTATCGGAACATCGAGTTGTTGGTGGTCGACGATGGCTCGAAGGATGACAGTGTCGAGCGGATCAAGGCGTTGCAGGCCGTCCATGGTTTCGACTTCCGGGTCCAGGAAAACCAGGGGCTGACCAACACCCTCAACGGTGCGATTGCCCGGGCAAAGGGCAGCCTGATCGTGCCGTTCGGTTCGGATGACATCATGCTGCCGGAGCGAATCGCCGCCCAGGTCGCGCATATGGACGGCAAACCCGAGGTCGGCATTTGCGCCGGTAACATCGAACTGATCGATGCCGACGGCAATCTCTACCCCGAGAAGCGCCAGCGCCGGGATGTGCCGTTCCGTCGTCTGGACTTCGATGATATGTTCCTGGAGCGCAAGCCCTATCCTCCGGCACCCACCCTGATGATCCGCCGCGAAGCGCTGGAGAAGGTGGGCGGTTTCGACCCGACCATTCGCCTGGAAGACTTGTTGATCGAGTTGAAGGTGACCCACGCCGGTTACTTCATCGATGGTCTGAATATGTTGATGGCGCGCTATCGCAAGCACGCCACCAACTCCTACAAGAACCACCGCTTCATGATCGACAGCATCCTGCGCACTTACGCGCTCTTCAGCGATCACCCGCTGTATGACGAGGTGCGCTACAAGTTTCTCAATTCCATGTTCCTCAAGACTGCCAACCGTGACCGCAAACTGGCGCGGGAGTTGCTGGCGCAGATTCCGCTCAAGGCCTGGAACAAGAAAACCTGGCGTGGGTTGGGCCGTATGCTCTTCTCACGGCTGGAGAAAGGCTGAGCCAAAGGCTGGATCAAGAGGGGATAAAAGGCGGGGCATTGTCCTCGGCGACATGCCCCGGTGATTGCTCAACGTTGTTGAGCCGTCTCCTCCGCAGGTTCTTTGCTCGGCTTCCTGTTCTGGCGCAACCAGTGCAGGGTTTTCTTGCCGGCATCGATACCGGGCTTTTCGATGTACAGGTAAGTCAGGCTGCTGATGATGATCAGCAGGCAACTGCACACGGCCAGCAACGGAAGGAAGACCCAGGCTTGCCGGGCGTCCACGTGCAATATCGGCGGCAGTCGCTGCACCAGTACCCAAAGTACGAAACCGTGCAGCAAATACGTGCTGTAGCTGATTTCCCCCAGCCAGCGGATGCTGCGTGGTCTCAGGGCGCCGAACAGGGTATTGCCGGACGCCACAATCACAAAGAACAGTGAAAGCAGCAGCAGCGCTCCCGGGTTGAATGCCCGGTTGAACGCCGTAAAGGCGATCGCCAAGGCGAGCAGGGCGATGATGCCCGCCAGCGGAGACTGGCTCCAGGCGACGAATTGTGGACGGCGAATCCAGTACGCCGCAGCGATGCCGCCGAGGAAGCTGGCCAGGAAGTGCTTCTTCAGCGAGTGTTCCCAGCCGACCACCTGGTACAGGGTGTAGATGCCGATCAGGCACAGCACCGTCTGCATCCAGCCGCCGCGATATATGAACACCATGGCGGCCAGTGGCAGGGCCAGGTAGAAAAACACCTCATACGCCAGCGTCCAGGTGACGTTGGAAATCAGCATGCCGCTCTGGTGGTACTGGTTGACGTCTGGCCGGTCGAAGGTCAGCCAGGCCAGAGCCTGGCCGATGACCTGGGTGCCGGAATCCTTGAGTTCCCAGTCCTGCAAATAGAACACGCAGGCAAACACGGTCAACATCAGCGGCAGGTAGAGCGGATAGAGGCGAAACAGCCGCGATACCGCAAATGCCAGCCAGTCGTGTTGCCGCCCGTGGGTGAGCAAGCGGTCCCAGAACAGAAAGCTGGTGATCATGAAAAAGAGGGCGACGCTGCCCTGGCCGAGCTGCGAGTAGAAGTTGCTCGGCGGAAAATCGATCACGCCGGTTTGCAGAAAGATCCAGGTAATGATCGAGTGGTGCACGAACACGCCGAAGGCCAGGTACCCGCGCAAGCCGTCGATACCGGCAAAACGGCTTTCGCCGGAATGCTTCAGCTGTCGGGTAAGTCTCGGCACGCTGCGCAACAGTAGCGCAGCGGTCGCGATGGCCAGCAGGTAGGCCGTCATCGCGATAAGTGGGTTGATTTCTATCATCAGTGAACCTGGGCCGGAGGGCTCCCGGCCAGCACGTGCCTGTGCAAATGATCCACGTCGGCTTTCGAAGCCGCCGCGGCGTATCCCTGCAGCAGTGCTTCGAAGTGATCCTCGAACAGCCAGTGGCGATCTGATGCATAGCGCTGCATGTGGCGCAGATTACGCCGACGCAGGGAAGGGCTCAACGATGAAGGGTAAATTCGCAAGTCGGCCAGATCGATCAGGCCGAACTCGCCGTCCTCCAGCACCAGCACATTGCCCAGGTGCAGGGAGCGGAAGTAGACCCCTTGCTGGTGCAGTTGAGCCATGAATTTGCCGAAACGCTCCACCAGTGCCTGGCGCACCGCCGGGGCAGTGATGCCTTGCAGGATCTGGCGCAGCGTGTTGCCCGGCAGTGGAGAGTAATGCACAGCGGTGCTGCCGTCTTCGAACCGGTAAAGGTCGAGGATGTGCGGCGTCGGGATGCCCATGCTGCGCAGTTGCACGCTATTGACGGCAAAACGATCGGAGTAGGGCGTGAAGCTGCCCGAGGTATACCAGCGGCGGCGGCGGAACAGCTTGAGAAAACTGCCATCGGTCAGGCGCAGGACCTTGGGGCCCAGACCATCCTCTTCGATGACTTGGGCATCGGCTGTCAGCTGTTGCAGGGCGCCAGGTGTCGCGGTCTTGATCGGCGTGTCCAGCAGGCGTCGGGCCCGTTGATTGATGCTCAATGCGGCAATCAGTGCCAAGGGGATCCACAGCAGGAACCAGTGCTCCTTGGGGCGAGAGATAATTCCGCCACCTTCGGTCAGGCCCGCGCCGATACCGAAGGCCAGCCAGGCTGAGGCAATGATGAACAGCGGTTGCACGCGGTGGCGCCGGCTGCTGATGAAGCTCCATGTGAGAAAGAACAGCCATGGCAACAGGCCGATCACGCCGACGTAGTAGAGCACGCCCAAGGAAAAGCTATGGGGTTCCTGAAGGCTGTAGCCGACGCCGGGGTCCAGGGTCAGCTTGGCGTTGTAGCCGTGCCCGATCCATGGGTGTTCGGCGATCCTGCCCAGGGTCAATTGCCAGAGCTCGAGGCGGAAGGAGCTGCCTCTTTCGATGATCTTGTCCGCAAATAACGCGAAAGTCGCCGTACCGGAGAGGAATATGGCACCCAGCATGAAAGCCGAGCGTCTATTCCAGCAGATCACACAAAGCCAAAGCGCAGCCAGCGTCAGTGCAACCAGTGGGGTCCGGGAACCGGTGGCCAGCACTGTGGCGAACATGATCGCCATCGCCGGTACGCTCAGCCAAAGTATCTGGCGTCGCTTGCAGATCATGCTCAGGCTTAGCCAGTAGGTACAAAAAAAGCCGAAAACGTGGGAGCTGAGCAGTGGATTGTCGAAAGCGCCCAGGCCGATCAGACGCATTTCCGGTTGATAGATCTGGTCGAACCAGTACAGGTTGTAGATAGAGATGACGAGCGCCACCGTCGCGGCGCAGAACAGCAGGGGCTGAATGATTTCGCTGCGATAGCGCACCAGCAGGTAACAGCCAACGAACAGCATCAGGGTATGCAATGACGGTTTGACCTGACCAAAGTCGAATGCGTCCGGCCCCCAGCTCAGGCTAAGCAGTGCCCACGCCACAAACAGCAGGGCTGCAATGACGATCGGTTCGTGCAACAACTCTTTGCCGATCCGTGGACGCAGGCACAGTGCAATCAGAGCGGGAATGCTGAACAGACCGTAGTAAAGCTTGTGATGCACATTGCGCCCCGGCAGGAAAAACAACGCACAAAGCAGTAATAAATAACCGAGCGGAAGGATCCACAAGCAAATGAAATCGAAGATTCTGTTGGAGGTGCTGTTCAAAGCGTTTAATTGCATGCTGGTTAACTTATTCCTGAATTGAGCGACCATACCAAGGCAGGGACAACTGGAAGCTATTTGACGCGCCACAATACACAGACTGTATGCGATTGCCAGAACCCTGGGGAAGCTGTGGTAAAGTCAGCGTCCTTTTCATCGACTTTCGCGTGATATGACCGACTCCAGTCTCTCCGCAAGCCCCTCGAGCTTGAAAATCTACTTCCGCCTGCTCGGCTATGTCCGGCCGTATATCAGCCTGTTTCTGATCAGCATCGTCGGTTTTCTGATTTTCGCTTCGACACAGCCAATGCTGGGCTACATCCTCAAGTACTTCGTCGACGGTCTGTCCAACCCTGAAGCGGTGCTGTTTCCAACCGTACCCTACCTGCGGGATCTGCAACTGTTGCAGGCGGTGCCGTTGTTGATCATCCTGATCGCCGCGTGGCAGGGGTTGGGGTCGTATCTGGGCAACTACTTCCTGGCCAAGGTTTCCCTGGGCCTGGTCCATGACTTGCGGGTCCAGTTGTTCAACAACCTGCTGGTGTTGCCAAACCGGTACTTCGACAAGCATAACTCGGGGCACCTGATTTCACGTATCACCTTCAACGTGACCATGGTCACGGGGGCGGCAACAGATGCGATCAAGGTCGTAATCCGTGAAGGCATGACGGTGATCTTCCTGTTTGCCTCGCTGTTGTACATGAACTGGCGCCTGACGCTGGTCATGGTCGCCATCCTGCCGCTGATCGCCCTCATGGTGCGCACGGCCAGCAAGAAATTCCGCAAGCAGAGCAAGAAAATCCAGCTGGCCATGGGGGACGTGACGCATGTGGCGTCCGAAACGATCCAGGGCTATCGCGTGGTGCGCAGCTTCGGCGGTGAAAAGTACGAAGAGAAACGCTTCTTCGACGCCAGCCAGGGCAACACCGACAAGCAGCTGCGCATGACCCGCACCGGTGCCATCTACACGCCGCTGCTGCAACTGGTTATCTACACCGCCATGGCCGTACTGATGTTCCTGGTGCTGTTCCTGCGTGGCGATGCGTCTGCCGGCGACATGGTGGCCTACATCACTCTGGCCGGCCTGCTGCCCAAGCCGATTCGCCAGCTGTCCGAAGTCAGCTCGACCATCCAGAAAGGCGTGGCTGGTGCTGAAAGTATCTTCGAGCAACTGGATGTCCAGCCTGAAGTCGATACCGGCACCGTCGAGCGCGATGTCGTCAGCGGTCGCCTGGACGTGCGCAACCTCAGCTTCACCTACCCCGACACCGAGCGTCAGGTGCTCAATGACATCAGCTTCTCGGTCGAGCCCGGGCAAATGGTCGCGCTGGTGGGGCGTTCGGGCAGCGGCAAGTCGACCCTGGCCAACCTGATTCCGCGTTTCTATCACCACGACAAGGGCGAAATCCTCATCGATGGCGTCGAAGTGGAACAGTACAAGCTGTTGAACCTGCGTCGGCATATCGCCCAGGTGACTCAGCACGTGACCCTGTTCAGCGACACAGTGGCCAACAACATCGCCTATGGCGACCTGGCTGGCGCACCCCGTGAAGACATTGAAAAAGCGGCCAAAGATGCCTACGCGATGGACTTCATTGCTCAATTGCCGGAAGGCCTGGACACTCAGGTCGGGGAAAACGGCGTGCTGCTGTCCGGTGGTCAGCGTCAGCGCCTGGCGATTGCCCGGGCACTGTTGAAGAATGCTCCGCTGCTGATTCTCGATGAGGCGACTTCGGCACTCGATACCGAGTCCGAGCGGCATATTCAGGCCGCCCTGGATCAGGTCATGAAAGGTCGCACCACGCTGGTGATCGCTCACCGCCTGTCGACCATCGAGAAGGCCGACCTGATCCTGGTCATGGATCAGGGGAAAATCGTCGAGCGCGGCACCCATGAACAACTGCTGGCGCAAAACGGCTACTACTCGCGCCTCAACGCGATGGGCCTCGACGCCCCGGCCGAAGACATCGCCTGACCCCGAAAGGGCGAGCCTGGCTCGCCCTTTCGCACACCTGGCGCGCAACGCGCCCGGTGATTTGTATCCAGTCCTTTACGCTTCTTGACCAAACCGGAATAAATCTCGGCAACTTGCTTGTTAAGGTTCCTGAACGAACTTTGACTTGAATCGAGAGGGCCATCCCTTTCCCGCGGGTGTCTGGATGTTGCAACGTTATCTCTGGAAGCTGTTGCCCAAGTCGCAACGGGTTTTTCTGCTGGGGCGCCTGTCGGTCGTGGACCGTCAAGTGGTGAACAAGTCGATGTCGGCCAGCGTCAGTTTCCCCAAGCCCTTCGAGCAGCGTTCCTGCTTGTTCATCCACGTCCCCAAATGTGCCGGCAGCAGTGTCTGTGCGGCCATGTTTGACGACTGGAGCCCGGGCCACTTGCCGTTGTACTGGTACGAGCAGCAATTTCCCGAGCAGTTTGCCGCCAGTTTCAAGTTCGCGTTCGTTCGCGATCCCCTGGAAAGGGCCTACTCGGCCTACGCATTCCTGCGGGGCAACACCTTGGGGAAGCGGGATCACGCGGCGCAGAAACTGGTCAGCCACTACCGTGACTTTGATGACTTCGTGGGCCGCTGGCTGCACCCGGAGACGATCCAGCGACAGTTGCACTTCGCCGCGCAAACGGATTTCCTGACGGACTCCATGGGCCATCTGGCGCTGGATTTTGTCGGCTACCAGGAGCATCTGGAACGGGATTTCAGGCTGGTTTGCGAGCAATTGGGCTATCCGGTAGAGCTGCCCCACATCAACCGGTCGCAGCAGCGGCGCCCGATGCTGGCGCGTGAGTTCTGCACGGTACGCACCCGCCGGCTGGTGCGGCGGGCCTATCAGCGTGATTACGAGATGCTGGGATTTGAATGAAGCCGGAGCGTGTCGTCACCTGACGAATTCCTGCTCAAAAATTGAGCAATAAAACCCGGCGAATCATCCGGTTGCAGCCACCGCACAAGCCGACACCAACCCTGTGTTAATATCGCGCCCCTGTTCATTCTGTATGTGGGTTGCACCATGAAGTTGTCCATGCCGCGATTCGATCAAGCCCCTGTCTTGGTAGTCGGCGATGTCATGCTCGACCGTTACTGGCATGGTGGTACCTCACGGATTTCTCCTGAGGCACCGGTGCCGGTGGTCAAGGTCGATCACATCGAAGACCGCCCGGGCGGTGCTGCCAACGTTGCCTTGAACATTGCCGCCCTGGGGGCTCCGGCCTCGCTGGTCGGCGTCACCGGCGACGATGAGGCCGCCAACAGCCTGGTCAACAGCCTCAAGGGCGCCGGCGTGCGGGCCATCTTCCAGCGCATTGCGCACCAGCCGACCATCGTCAAGCTGCGGGTCATGAGCCGTCACCAGCAATTGCTGCGTATCGACTTCGAAGAACCCTTCGCCACCGACGCGCTGGCGCTGACCGCGCAGGTCGATGAGTTGCTCGAAGGCATCAAGGTGCTGGTGCTGTCCGACTACGGTAAAGGCGCGCTGAAAAACCATCAGGCGCTGATCCAGGCCGCCCGTGCCCGTGGCATTCCGGTGCTGGCCGACCCCAAGGGCAAGGATTTCTCGATCTACCGTGGTGCGAGCCTGATCACGCCAAACCTAAACGAATTCGAAACCATCGTTGGTGGTTGCGCCGATGAGCACGAATTGGTGAGCAAGGGCGCGCAACTGATGCACGACCTGGACCTCGGTGCCTTGCTGGTGACCCGTGGCGAGCACGGCATGACCTTGCTGCGCCCGGATCATCCGGCGCTGCACTTGCCGGCCCGGGCCCGTGAAGTGTTCGACGTGACCGGTGCCGGCGACACGGTGATTTCCACCCTGGCGGCCGCGATTGCCGCTGGCGAAGAACTGCCCCACGCGGTGGCCCTGGCCAACCTGGCGGCGGGCATCGTGGTTGGCAAGCTCGGTACGGCGGCCATCAGTGCGCCGGAACTGCGTCGTGCGATTCAGCGCGAGGAGGGTTCTGAGCGCGGTGTACTGGGCCTTGAGCAACTGTTGCTGGCGGTTGATGATGCCCGCGCGCACAACGAGCGGATCGTGTTCACCAACGGTTGTTTCGACATTCTGCACGCCGGCCACGTGACCTATCTGGAGCAGGCGCGGGCACAGGGTGATCGCCTGATCGTGGCGATCAACGACGATGCATCGGTCAGCCGCCTGAAAGGGCCGGGCCGCCCTATCAACAGTGTCGACCGGCGCATGGCGGTGCTGGCCGGCCTGGGTGCGGTGGACTGGGTCATCAGTTTCTCGGAAGGCACTCCGGAAAACCTGCTGAGCGCGGTCAAGCCGGACGTGCTGGTCAAGGGCGGCGACTATGGGATCGACCAGGTGGTCGGCGCGGACATCGTGAAGGCCTACGGCGGTACCGTGAAAGTGCTGGGGCTGGTGGAAAACAGCTCCACCACGGCGATTGTCGAGAAGATCCGCAAGTCCGAGTGACGCAGCTTTTGTAGGAGCGAGCTTGCTCGCGATGGAGTCAGGGCGCACGCGTTGAATCAGTAGATACGCGTCATCGTTAACGACCATCGCTGGCAAGCCAGCTCCTACAGGGTTATGTGCACGCCTTCAGGAGCTGACTTTTTTACGCGGCACGATTTTCTTCAGCAGCAATTTGGCCTTGCCGCGCAACCGCGCCAGGCCCGAATCCTTCCCCGGCGGGGTCAGACCCTGCTGTCTCACCCAGTCCTTCCAGCGAATCCGCTCATCGCGAACCAGCCAGCCCTCCTGTTGGGCGAAACTCTCGGCCAGGTACAGTCCTCGCGTGCTGGCGGGGTACAGCTGATCCTTTTTCAAGGTGTAGAGCTCAGCCATCGGGTGGCCGTCCTGCAAGGGCATCAAGTACAGATCGGGGCGCTTGCGGTCGAGGCGAGCAACGAGTTGGTCGCCTTCCAGTCGCTCATCGACATGGAACAGGCTCAGTGATTTGGCTTCCTTGGGAACGTCCAGGCGCAAGTCGTAGATCAGTTGCAGCGACGCCGTTGGCAAATGCACGTAAGCCCGTGGGCGCTCTATCAGCATCAGGTTGGCGCAACGTACCGGCCGTGCCGAGCCGGACAGTGGCGACAGGCGAAACGGCAGGGCTTCACGGTAATGCAGGGCGGCCGAGTAGGGCGCTGGTAGCCAGGTGTCGTTGAATCGCCCACTGAGCCAGCCTTCCGGGGTTTCCAGCAGGCATTCTTCGGCTATCTCCTGGATCGCCGTGTGCAAGGGCAGGTTCAGTTCGTGGGCCGGCACGTACCCGGAGATCAGCTTGAGCACCACATCGCCACGGTCCTGCCGGCGTTGGCGCACCAGCACCCAATAGTCGCGATTCTGCCAATGCAGGGTCAGGCGCACCGAAACCCCGAGATTGGCCAGCTCCAGGGCAAACCGTTCGCTGTCGCCGACCGTCACCGGGCGACGACGTTGCAGGGTCTGGGAGAAATTCAGCGGCCTGCCAACGCTCTGATAAGCCAGGCCTTCGGGGGTCGCTTCGACGAATAATGGCAGGGTCTTGAAGTTGCTCGGGTTCTTTCTGATGAGCGTACGCGACATGTCGGCTCCTGCTTAAGGCCGCGTGGGCGGCGTCAGTGGCTACGTAGGACCTGGGCAACGGTCGCGACATTGTGGGCGAGGTGCAGCGGATTGATGGTCCCGACAATAGCACTGGCAACACCCGGATGTTCAAACAACAACTCGAAACTGGCGCGCACCGGATCCACGCCCGGACTCAGGCAGACATGACCACTGGCGAGGGCTTTCTTGACCAGAATGGCTTTGCCGTGTGCAGCAGCATAGTCAATGACGGCCTTCTCGTTTTGTTCGTTCAGATTGTAGGTGACCATAGCGCAGTCGCCTTGCTCCAGTGCCTTCAGGCCACCGTCGACGGTTTTGCCGGAAAACCCGAAACCGCGAATCTTGCCTTCGGCCTTGAGCGCGGCGAGGGTCTCATAGGCTTCGCAGTCATTGAGGATCGCCAGGTCGTTACCATCGGAGTGCACCAGCACCAGGTCGATGAAGTCGGTTTCCAGGCGTTGCAGGCTGCGCTCCACGGACATTCGCGTGTGCGCGGCGCTGAAATCGTGGCGGGACTGGCCGTCGGCAAACTCTTCGCCGACCTTGCTGACAATCACCCAGTCCTGACGCTGGCCGCGCAACAACGGGCCGAGGCGTTCTTCGCTGCGACCATAGGCCGGGGCGGTGTCGATCAGGTTGATGCCCAGGTCGCGGGCGAGTTTGAGCAGCATGCGTGCTTCGTCGTCATCGGGAATCCGGAAGCCGTTGGGGTACTTCACCCCTTGGTCGCGGCCCAGTTTCACCGTGCCCAGGCCCAAGGGGGAAACCAGCAGGCCGGTGCTGCCCAGCGGGCGATGCAAGTCGTGCAGGGTTGGTTGGCTCATGGCAGCAGTTGCTCCCAGGCCGGTACACCCATCGGCGGCTTCGGCAATTCAGGCAGCGCTGCCGGGTGGCCTGGCTGGATACCGTCGCGGTTCAGGCTGGCAATCACGCGGTCGGCGAAGTCCGGCGCCAGGGCGAGTTTGGTCGGCCAACCCACCAGCAGTCGGCCTTCCTCGGCCACAAAGGCGTTGTCGGGACGGGTCAGGCCTGATTGCAGGGGCTCGGCGCGATCCACGCGCAAGGTCGCCCATTGCACCGTGCTCAGGTCGATCCATGGCAGCAACTGGCCGAGTTCTTTCTGTGCGGTGGCGATCTGCTCGGCGGGCTCACGGGTCACGCCTTCGGATTCCGCGATATCGCCGCCCAGGTACCAGACCCATTGGCCATCCGCCGCCGGGTGCGTGGTCACGGTGATGCGCGGTTTGGTGCCACCGCCCAGGCAGTGGGCGTACAGCGGTTTGAGGCTTGGCCCCTTGGCGATGATCATGTGCAACGGGCGGCGCTGCATGGCGGGCTGGCTCAGACCCAGCGTTTCAAGCAATGCCGCGGTGCCGGCGCCGGCGCTCAGGACGATGCGCTGGGCACGGATCTCGCGCTCGTCCACCTTCAGGCCGACCAGCACGCCGCCTTCCAGCAGCGGCTCGATCTTCTGCCCGGCGAGCAAGCCATCTCCGGCCAGCTCGGCCAGGCGCTGGATCAGGCTCGGCACGTCGACCACCAGTTCCGCCAGGCGATAGACCTTGCCCTTGAAGCGCTTGTCCTGCAGAGCTGGCGGCAATTGCTCGCCCTTGACCTGATCGACGCGACCGCGCACGGCTTTGCTGGCGAAGAAACTGGTGAGGTTGCCGGCGAGGGTGCCGGGGGACCAGAGGTAATGGGCCTCGGACAGCAGGCGTACGCCGGACAGGTCCAGCTCGCCGTCACCGGCCAGGGCTTCACGCCAGCGGCGCGGCATGTCGGCAATGGCTTCCGAGGCACCGGTCAGGGCACCATGCAGCGCGTATTTGGCACCGCCGTGGATGATGCCCTGGGACTTCACACTCTGCCCGCCGCCGAGGCTGGCGCTTTCCACCAGCACGGTCGAAAAACCCTGGCGACGCAGGCGCGCATTCAGCCAGAGGCCGGCGACACCAGCGCCGACAATCAGAACGTCGGTGGAAATAACGGATGGCATTCGGCGACCTCTGTGTTCAAGACGAGGGCGCAGTATACAGACTCGACGAAGAGCAGATTTGTTGGCGGATGCAAAACCTGTAGGAGCGAGCCTGCTCGCGATGAGGGCGTGTCAGTCGATATCAATGTCGACTGATACACCGCTATCGCGAGCAGGCTCGCTCCTACAATGAGTCGTGATTCGAATTTAGTGCCCGGCAGTCTTGGAGAACAACTGGATGACCACAACGCCCAGCACGATCAACGCCATCCCCAGCATCGCCGGCACGTCCAGTTTCTGCCCGTAGATAAACAGCGCCGCGACGCTGACCATCACGATCCCCATGCCGGCCCACACGGCGTACGCCACACCCACGGGAACGCTGCGCACCACCAGGGTCAGCATCCAGAAGGCGATCCCGTAACCAACGATGACCAGCACCAGTGGCAGCGGGGTACTGAAGCCTTTGACCGCTTTCATTGAAACAGTGGCAATCACTTCGGCGCAGATGGCAATGGCCAGGTAGTAGTAGGCGGTCATGGGTCAATCCTCGTGTGAAGTGTTGCTCTCTGAGGTCGGCATTCTAGAGATTCGCCAGATGCGGTAAAGTCATTACCTATCTGTTTAAGAGATGGGTTGAGCCATGAGCATGCAATGGAATCTGGAGCAGTTGCGGTTGTTTGTCAGCGTAGCGGAGCAGCGTTCGTTTTCTGCCGTGGCGCGCGGTCAGCGCAAGGCGCAGTCGGCGGTCAGCAGTTCGATAGCGTTGCTGGAGGAAGACCTGGGCGTCAGCCTGTTCGACCGCAGCAGTGGCCGTCAGCCGAAACTCACTGAAGCCGGTACGGCTTTGCTGGACGAAGCACGGGAGGTGTTGCGCCAGTGCGAAAGGCTCAACGGCCGGGCATTGGCGATGATGCGCGGGCAAGAGGCGCGACTGCGCGTGGCACAGGATGAGGCGATGCCTTATCAGCCGATCATCGAAAGCTTCGAAGCCCTGGCGGAAAAATTCCCCAGCCTTGAAGTGCAACTGACCAGCGCCGCCCAAGGCGATGTCGCGCGCAAGCTGGTGGAGCGGCGCGCCGATCTGGGGCTGCTTTTCTTTCACGATCAGATTCCCGAGGCGCTTGAGCGGCGGGTGCTGGGCAGCGTGGAAATGGTCACGGTGTGTGGCAAGGATCATCCGTTGGCGGACAAAGGCGCAGTGGACGGCCAACAACTGGCGCTACATCGGCAGTTGCTGATGTCCACGGAGTCGAGCATTTATCCCGGCAGTGATCCGGCCAGCCCGCAGGTCTGGCGCGCCGACAGCTTCTATGTGATGGCTGAATGGCTGGTGCGTGGCCTCGGCTGGGCCTGGTTGCCGCGCCACGTGGTGCAGTACCCGACCTATCAGAACCAGATGGTCGAACTGGTCAGCGAATGGACCCCGCCGGCCCTGGTAGTGGAACTGGTGTGGCGCCGGGATGAACCGCTTGGTCCGGCCGCGCGCTGGCTCGCCGAACGTTTTGCCGTGCACTTGCAGACGATAGGCGAAAAAAGCCGATAAACTCCGCCGCCATGAATAGAACTCTCTACACCGCGCTGTTTTATCTGGGGCTGCCATTGGTAGCGATTCGGCTGTGGCTGCGTGCGCGCAAGGCGCCGGCATATGCCAGGCGCATCGGCGAGCGCTTCTCCTGCGGGATGCCGGCGATGAAACCGGGCGGCATCTGGGTGCACGCTGTGTCGGTGGGCGAAAGCATTGCGGCGGCACCGATGATTCGTGCCTTGCTGGCGCGTTATCCGGATCTGCCGATCACCGTGACCTGCATGACCCCGACCGGTTCGGAGCGCATCCATGCACTGTTCGCCCAAGAGCCGCGCATCCAGCACTGTTATCTGCCCTATGACTTGCCTTGCGCTGCCCGGCGTTTCCTCGATCGGGTTCAGCCGAAACTGGCAGTGATCATGGAAACCGAGCTGTGGCCCAACCATATCCATCAATGCGCCAAACGCGGGATCCCCGTGGCGCTGGCCAATGCGCGGCTGTCCGAGCGTTCGGCCAGGGGATACGGTCGGTTCCCCAAGTTGACCCAGCCGATGCTGGCCGAGATGAGCCTGTTTGCGGTGCAGACCGAAACCGAGGCGCAACGCTTGCGCGACTTGGGCGCACGGACCGAAACCGTCGAAGTGACCGGTTCGATCAAGTTCGACCTGACCATCGACCCGCAACTGCTGGAGCGCGCTGTTGAGCTGCGAGGGCAATGGCAGGCGCTGGAACGACCGGTGTGGATCGCGGCCAGTACCCATGACGGCGAAGACGAGGTGGTGCTGGCGGCTCATCGTCAGTTGTTGGCCAGTCACCCCGATGCCCTGCTGATTCTGGTGCCGCGTCATCCGGAACGCTTCAATCCGGTGTACGGGTTGTGCCAGCAACAAGGGTTTGCCACGGTCCGGCGTTCCAGTGGCGATGCGGTCAGCGCGAATACTTCAGTGTTGCTGGGCGACACCATGGGCGAGTTGCTGTTTCTCTACGCCCTGGCTGACAGTGCCTTCGTCGGTGGCAGCCTGGTGCCCAATGGCGGGCATAACCTGCTGGAGCCGGCGGCCCTGGCTAAACCGGTGTTGAGCGGTCCGCATCTTTTCAACTTCCTCGAAATCGCCGCGCAGTTGCGCAGTGCCGGGGCGTTGCAGGAAGTGGAAGATGCCGAAGGGCTGGCGGTGGCGGTGCAGCGGCTGTTCGAACTGCCGCGAGATGCGCAGCGCATGGCAGAGGCCGGGTTGAACGTGATGCGTGCCAATCAGGGGGCATTGCAGCGGTTGCTGGACGGGTTGGGGCGGTTGATCGAGCGTTAGACCGAGTTGTATTCATTCGCGAGCAGGCTCGCTCCCACACTCGAAACACTGTGGGAGCGAGCCTGCTCGCGAAGCTTTAGCTTTTACTGATCAGGCCGCGCCTTCAATTGCTCCTCTGCCGCCTTGGCCAGATCCGGAGGCAAGAAATCCTTGTCCGGGTTGTAGTTCGGGTTGAGCCAGCGTGCCAGGGTTTGCAGATCCCCCGGATTCAACGTGCCGGCCTGTTGCTTCAAACGCAGGTTGTCGAGGATGTAGTCGTAGCGGGTGTTGTTGTAGTCGCGCACCGAGGTGTAGAGCGAGCGCTGCGCATCCAGCACGTCGACGATGTTTCGCGTACCTACCTGATAGCCGATTTCAGTCGCTTCCACCGCGCTCTGGTTGGAGATGATCGATTGCTTGCGCGCCTGTACCTGCTCGACATCGGTGTTTACCGCGCGGTGCAGGTCGCGGGTGTTTTCCACGATGCTGCGGCGCAGGGATTCGCGTTGCTGCTCGGTCTGGTCCAGCTGTGCATAGGACTGACGCACCTGGGAATTGATCAGGCCGCCGCTGTAGATCGGGATGTTCAGTTGCAGGCCCACGGTGGTTTGCTCGACGTTGCCGCCATAGGATGGTTGGCCCAAGGGAACCGGATTGCTGAAGCCCAGCGCATCGTTGTCGCCTTTCTCGTACTTGGCGATCGCATCAACCGTTGGCAAGTGCCCGGACCTGCGTTGCTTGAGGGTCTGCTCGGCGGCGCTGACGGCATAGTTGCTGGCCAACAGATTGAGGTTCTGTCGGCCCGCCGTTTCGACCCAGGCCTTGGCGTCGTTCGGTACTGGCGGCAGGATCGGCAGGTTATGGCTGATGCCCCAGATCGAGTTGTACTGGCGGTTGGTCAGGGTGATCAATGCTTCAAAGGCGTCGTCCACCTGGCGCTGCGCAACGATGCGGTTGGCGCGTGCGGTGTCGTAGCTGGCCTGTGAGTTCAACACGTCGGTCTTGTCCGAGAGGCCGACATCGAAACGCTCGTTGGATTGATCGAGCTGGCGTTTGAACGCCGCTTCTTCGGCCTTGGTCGAGGCCAGGTTGTCCTGGCTGCGCAGCACATTGAAATAGCTGTCAGCGGTTTGCAGGATCAGGTTTTGCTCGGTCGCCGAGAGTTGCAGGGCAGCCTGTTCGTTGACTTCCTTGGCGGCCTGGAACTGGAACCAGCGATCGGCACGGAACAAGGGTTGCGCCAGGGTGGCCTGGTACGAATGAGCATCGCGGTTGGTCGTACTCGAAGGTTGATCGAGCGACGTACGCACCTCGGAAATATTGGCGCCGCCCGAGAGGTTCGGCAGCAGCCCGGCACGGGCCTGGGGCACGACTTCTTTCTGCGCGCCGTATTGGGCAATGGCAGCCGCCAGGTCGGCGTTGTTGTTGACGGCTTCCTGATAAACGCTGACCAGGTCCGTCTTGGCCGATAAGGGCACATCTGCTGCCCAGGCCATTCCGTTGGACGCACAAGACACGGCAAGGGCCAGTGAGAGTTTGCGCAGCATAGACGATCCCTAGAATTGATATTACGGAGGTAATTTGAGCGCCAAGGCTAAGGCCATGGTTTGACAGCGTCAATGCGCGGCTCAGCGTAGCGAGTGTAGTTGTGCATTGGTACGGCAACAATCCTGATACTGCGTGTAATTACGCCATTCATCACGGCACTTGCAGTGGGGTTGGCGTTCTTTGCCAGTTGTGTCTAGACTGGCCGGGTTCTTGTCGGGGTGCCTTGCTATGAGGCTGAGATCGAATAATTTCGGATCCCGTTGAACCTGATCAGGTTAGCGCCTGCGTAGGGAACAAGATTTCTCGTCACCCGGCGAGTCCTCTTGTGCTTCGTCCGGGATGTTGTTCGACAATCGAACACCCCTCGAGCACTGAGCACAGCACAGCTGGTTTCTCCAGCGCCCGTGCGTCCATTCGTTTACAGGTTCGCTCCGACAAAAAATCCACTGCCTGGATGTGTGTCTGGAGAGCCCGTGATGACTACAAAATCAAAAATCGCCACCAACCTGAGTGACTCGGCCAAGGTCGATCAGCAATCGGTGCAGCCGTTTACCCGCTCGCAAAAAATCTATGTTCAGGGCACTCGCCCGGACATCCTCGTGCCGATGCGCGAAATCAGCCTCGACGTGACGCCGACCGACTTCGGCGGCGAGGTCAACGCACCGGTAGTGGTGTACGACACCTCGGGCCCGTACACCGATCCCAATGTCATCATCGACGTGCGCAAAGGCCTGGCCGATGTGCGTTCGCCGTGGATCGAATCCCGTGGCGACACCGAGCGCCTGAGCGGCCTGAGCTCGAATTTCGGCCAGGAGCGCCTTGCCGATCCGGAATTGACCAAGCTGCGCTTCGCCCACGTCAACAACCCGCGCCGCGCCAAGCCGGGGGCCAACGTCAGCCAGATGCACTACGCCCGCCAAGGCATCATCACCGCCGAGATGGAATACGTCGCCATCCGCGAAAACATGAAGCTGGAAGTGGCCCGTGCCGCCGGCCTGCTGGACCAGCAACACGCCGGCCACAGCTTCGGCGCCAGCGTGCCGAAAATCATCACCCCTGAATTCGTCCGTGACGAAATCGCCCGTGGCCGCGCGATCATTCCGGCCAACATCAACCACACCGAACTGGAACCGATGATCATCGGCCGTAACTTCCTGGTGAAGATCAACGGCAACATCGGCAACAGCGCACTGGGTTCGTCCATCGAAGAAGAAGTGGCGAAACTGACCTGGGGCATTCGCTGGGGTTCGGACACGGTCATGGACCTGTCCACCGGCAAGCACATCCACGAAACCCGTGAGTGGATCATCCGTAACTCGCCGGTGCCGATCGGTACGGTGCCAATCTACCAGGCCCTGGAAAAAGTCGGCGGCGTGGCCGAAGACCTGACCTGGGAGCTGTTCCGCGACACGCTGATCGAGCAGGCCGAGCAGGGCGTCGACTACTTCACCATCCACGCCGGCGTGTTGCTGCGCTACGTGCCGATGACCGCCAAGCGCGTGACCGGCATCGTCTCCCGCGGCGGTTCGATCATGGCCAAGTGGTGCCTGGCGCACCACAAAGAGAACTTCCTCTACACCCATTTCGAAGACATCTGCGAAATCATGAAGGCCTACGACGTCAGCTTCTCGCTGGGCGACGGCCTGCGTCCGGGCTCGATTGCCGACGCCAACGACGAAGCGCAGTTCGGCGAACTGGAGACCCTCGGCGAGCTGACCAAGATTGCCTGGAAACACGACGTGCAGTGCATGATCGAAGGTCCTGGCCACGTGCCGATGCAGTTGATCAAAGAGAACATGGATAAGCAGCTGGAGTGCTGCGACGAGGCGCCGTTCTACACCCTCGGCCCGCTGACCACCGACATCGCGCCGGGATACGACCACATCACCTCCGGTATCGGTGCGGCGATGATCGGCTGGTTCGGCTGCGCCATGCTCTGCTACGTGACGCCGAAGGAACACCTGGGCCTGCCGAACAAGGATGACGTGAAGACCGGGATCATCACCTACAAGATCGCCGCGCACGCCGCCGATCTGGCGAAGGGGCACCCGGGCGCACAGATCCGCGACAATGCCTTGAGCAAGGCGCGTTTCGAGTTCCGCTGGGAGGACCAGTTCAACCTGGGCCTCGATCCGGACACCGCGCGTTCGTATCACGATGAAACCCTGCCGAAGGACTCGGCCAAGGTCGCGCACTTCTGCTCGATGTGCGGGCCGAAATTCTGCTCGATGAAGATCACTCAGGAAGTCCGCGAGTATGCGGCCAACCAGCGGATCGAGGCGGTCGACGTGGACGTTGCCCAGGGCATGGCCGAACAGGCCGAGCGCTTCAAGCAGGAAGGCAGTCAGCTGTATCAGAAAGTTTGATCTGACCTGAAAGGGCGGGGCCTGCATAGGCCCCATCGCCAGCAGGCTGGCTCCCACAGGGGATTTGTGCTGTTCGCAAGTTCTATGTGGGAGCCAGCCTGCTGGCGATAGCGGTCAACACAACAACAAATGTCCCTCTGAGATAACACCCTTGAGCATTCAACCCAGCACTTACTCCCCCGATATCGCGGTGCCGAGCGACAAACGTGTCTTCGGCGGCCGCGATCTGTTTTCCCTGTGGTTTTCCCTCGGCATCGGCCTGATGGTGTTGCAGACCGGTGCATTGCTCGCACCAGGCCTGGGCCTGTCCGGTTCGTTGCTGGCGATTTTTCTCGGCACGCTGGTTGGCGTTCTGCTGCTGGCGGCGGTCGGCGTGATTGGCAGTGACACTGGCCTGTCGTCGATGGCCGCGCTCAAGCTCAGCCTCGGTGCCAGAGGCGCGAGCCTGCCGGCGGTGCTGAACCTGCTGCAACTGATCGGCTGGGGTTCGTTTGAAATCATCGTCATGCGCGATGCCGCCAGCCTGCTGGGCGCGAAGGCCTTCAGCGAAGGCAGCCTGCTGTCCAATCCCGTGCTGTGGACGCTGTTTTTCGGCGCACTGGCGACCTTGTTGGCCGTTAGCGGTCCATTGACTTTCGTGCGGAAGATCCTGCGCAAATGGGGTATCTGGCTGCTGCTGGCCGCGTGCACCTGGCTGACCTGGAACCTGTTCGCCAAGGCTGACCTGGCCGCGTTGTGGGCCCAGGCCGGTGACGGTTCGATGCCGTTCGCCGTGGGTTTCGACATCGCCATTGCCATGCCGCTCTCGTGGTTGCCATTGATTGCCGACTACTCGCGCTTCGGCAAGCGGGCGAAAAGCGTCTTCGGTGGCACCGCCATTGGTTTCTTCATCGGTAATTTCTGGCTGATGAGCCTGGGCGTGGCTTACACCCTGGCGTTCGCGCCGAGCGGTGAAGTCAATGCCTTGCTGCTGGCGCTGGCCGGGGCCGGCCTGGGGATTCCGCTGCTGCTGATTCTTCTGGATGAATCGGAAAACGCTTTTGCCGATATTCACTCGGCGGCGGTGTCCAGCGGGATTCTGTTGCGCGCCAAGGTCGAACACCTGGCACTGGCCATCGGCGTTATCTGCACGCTGATTGCCCTGCTGGCGCCGCTGGCCCAGTACCAGAACTTCCTGCTGCTGATCGGTTCGGTGTTTGCGCCGTTGTTCGGCGTGGTGCTGGTGGACCACTTCATCCTGCGCAAGCGCAGTGCCCAGGTGGCCTGGGCCGCATTGCGCTGGCCAGCGCTGCTCGCCTGGCTGGGCGGGGTCAGCACCTATCACTTGTTGGCCAACCTGTATCCGGATATCGGCGCAACCCTGCCGGCACTGGTAGTGGCAGGGTTGCTCCAGCTGGTGCTGGGCCGGGCCTTCAGTTACGGCCGGGAAACAGCTCGGGCTTGATGATGCCGTTCAGGCGAGGGTAGGGGATCTTCAGTTCGACATGGCCCAGCGCGTAAGGCGCGATGGTGCTGGTTTCGTACTTGAGGATCACCCCACCGTAGGTCAGCGCCACGTTCCGGGTTTTCTGGAACGGCCAGCTCTTCACGAACTCCGGTTCCTGATCGAGCTTGGTGCTGATCAACCAGCTGTTGTGTGCCACTTGCGCGGCTTTCCAGAACGCGTCTTCCTGCCCCGGCACCAGCATGTCCGACAGCGTCAGCACTTTATGCTGTTGGCGCGAATAGTTGATGAAACCTCGACCCGGGGTGCCATGGGCACCGCCGGTGTCCAGGTAACTGGACAATTCGACGATCACCAATCCGTCATGCTGCTCACGTACCTTCGCCTGCAGATAGCTGCTGTAGCGCGGGCCGGCGGTGCGCAAAAACTCTTCGCGGTAGGCCGCCAGGGTCGGCGCGACCGGTGCGTCGGGCGAGGTGCGGGTCATTTGCAGCAGGCGCTTTTCGATGATGCCGTCCAGTGCGGGCTCGTCCGCAAAGTGCAGGGTGTCGATGTTGACCAGCGGGCAATCCGGGTTGCTGCAACCGGGCTTGAGTTGCTCGGAGGCGTCGCGGGTGGTTTCCAGCGGCGTCCGGTAGTTGGGCTGGAACAGGCTCGCGCAAGCGCCCAGGGTCAGGGCGATAGCGGCCACGGAGGCGATTTTGAAAAGCGACATGAGCGTCCTTTCTGAAACAGGGGAAGGCAAAAAGTTACCGGCTTCGACTCTCAACAAAGCAGTCAGTTCGCCACTAAGCTAATTAGAGTGGGTTTCACCCTCACCGTCTATCCCACTGACGGGAAAGGGGCTGCATCAAACGTCACGGGCGCGTTAGGATGGCGCGAAGTCGAGGCCCGGAAAAAAAGCAGCCTCGAACAGGATTTGCAGTAACGAGGATAGTCATGACGGATTTTACCAACGCCATTCCGACCGCCGTTGATATCGTGCGGCGCGAAAAGTGCTACGAGGGCTTCTACAAACTCGAACGCGTGCACTTGCGCCACGAATTGTTCGCCGGGGGCATGAGCCGCGAGATCAATCGTGAAGTGTTCGTTCGCCATGACGCGGTCTGCATGCTGCCCTACGATCCGCAACGCGATGAAGTGGTGCTGATCGAGCAGTTTCGCGTCGGTGCCATGGACAAGACCGACAACCCGTGGCTGATTGAACTGGTCGCTGGTCTGATCGACAAGGATGAAGTGCCGGAAGCAGTTGCTCACCGAGAGGCGCAGGAGGAAGCTGGGCTTGAAATCGGGGCGCTCTGGCCGATGACCAAATACTTTCCATCGCCGGGCGGCAGCAACGAATTCGTGCATCTGTACCTGGGGCGTTGCGACACTACCGGGGTTGGCGGCCTGCATGGGCTGGAGGAAGAGGCAGAAGATATTCGCGTCACGGTCTGGGCGTTCGAAGATGCCCTGCAAGCCGTACGCGACGGACGTATTGCCAACGCGGCGAGCATCATTGCCTTGCAATGGCTGGCTTTGAACCGCGTTGAAGTGAGGGGGTTATGGTCGTAAACAAGCTGCGCGATCGCTATCGGGTGGACCTGGTGGGGCTGCAAGCGTCCTGCGAGGCGAACTACGCGCGCTTGATGCGACTGCTGCCGGACATGCGCAGCGAGCCCGCCGCGCGGCGCATCGCCGTGACCCATGGCGACCAGATGCTCGGCGTGCTGGCGCTGGAGGTGCTGCTGACCTGTCCTTACACCACGACCCTGCAAGTGCGTCAGGAGCACAGCCTGCCCTGGCTGCCGGTGCCGCAACTGGAAGTGCAGGTCTATCACGACGCCCGTATGGCCGAAGTGGTCAGCGCCGAACATGCACGACGCTTTCGCGGCATCTATCCTTACCCGAATGCCTCGATGCATCAGCCGGACGAAAAGGCCCAACTGAACATGTTTCTGGGCGAATGGCTGAGCCATTGCCTGGCGCTGGGGCATGAGTACGAAGTAGTACGTTAGTTGTGAACCCTGTCAGGTTCTCGGATTTCCCCTTTCGGTCATCCCCCAGCATAATTGCGGCACTTACCCATCCCCGTGATCACGCCCTGGGAGAACGCCTTGCCGAGCGTATCCACATTGACCACCGCCGATCCGGCGTTATTGGTGCAACTCTCCGACAGTCACCTGTTTGCCGAAGCGGACGGCGCGTTGCTGGGCATGAACACCCGCGACAGTCTGCAAAAGGTCATCGAACTGGTGCGCGCGCAACAGCCGCGGATTAACTTGATCCTGGCCACGGGGGATCTGTCCCAGGACGGGACGCTGGAGTCCTACCAGCAATTTCGCGACATGACGCGCCAGCTCGATGCGCCGGCACGCTGGATTCCCGGCAATCACGATGAGCCGCGAATCATGGCCAAGGCGGCGGTGCAGAGCGCTTTGCTGGAACCTGTGGTGGATATCGGCAACTGGCGAGTCACGTTGCTCGATTCGGCGGTGCCAGGCTCGGTGCCAGGTTATTTGGAAGATGAACAGTTGCAGTTGCTCGCCCGCGCGTTGAGCGAAGCGCCGGAGCGTCATCATCTGGTGTGCTTCCATCATCATCCGGTCTCGATTGGTTGCGCGTGGATGGAGCCTATCGGTCTGCGCAATCCCGAGGCGTTTTTTGAAGTGCTGGATCGTTTTCCGCAGGTGCGCGCCGTGCTGTGGGGGCATGTGCACCAGGAAATCGATCAAATACGTAACGGCGTGCGTCTGATCGCCTCGCCGTCGACCTGCATCCAGTTCGAGCCGGGCAGCGAGGATTTCAAGGTTGGCGAACAGGCACCCGGGTATCGCTGGTTGCGGTTGCTACCCGATGGACGGCTGGAAACCGGGGTAGAACGGGTCATCGGCTTCGATTTCACCGTGGATTACGGCTCCAACGGCTACTGATTGCTCTTTCATTTCCAGAAACCGAGGCGCGGTCATCGCGAGCAGGCTCGCTCCCACAGGGACCTGAGGCGCTCCAAAAAACCTGTGGGAGCGAGCTTGCTCGCGATGGCGTCCTCACCGACACCCTGATTTTCGTGGATATCCCCGATTCCCCCGGGTCCCTGTAAACTCCGCCTCTTTAGCCGACGCACAGGGAGCTCAAATGTCCGGTTCGATCCTTTATATCCACGGCTTGAACAGCTCGCCGTTGTCGAAGAAGGCCTGCCAGTTGATCTACGTGATGGAGCGACTGGGCCTGAGCGAATACTTGCGTGTTCCGGCGTTGCACCACCACCCGCGCCGGGCTATCGAGCAGCTGGAGCAGGCGATTGCCGAGCTGGGGCGGCCACTGCTGGTCGGCAGCTCGCTCGGCGGCTACTATGCCACTCACCTGGCTGAGCGCCTTGGCTTGAAAGCCCTGTTGATCAACCCTGCCGTCAGCCCGCACCGGATGTTCGACGGCTTTCTGGGGACGCAGAAAAATCTGTATACCGATGAGACCTGGGAAATGACCCACGACCACGTGACAGCCCTGGCTGAACTGGAAGTGCCGGCGCCCCAGGATCCACAGCGTTATCAGGTATGGTTGCAGACGGCTGACGAAACGCTGGACTATCGCCTCGCCCAGCAGTATTACCGGGCATGCGCCTTGCGTATTCAGGCCGGTGGCGACCACAGTTTCCAGGGTTTTGCCACGCGACTGCCGGCCATGTTGAGTTTTGCCGGCATTGGCGCCGATTTGTATCAGGCAATCGATTTCACCGCATTGTGAGCGATAGCCCCATGAATTCCTTTTTCACCGAACACTGACGACGAGACCCCATGGCCACTCCCAGCGCTAGCTCTTATAACGCAGACGCCATCGAAGTCCTCTCGGGCCTCGACCCGGTGCGCAAGCGCCCCGGCATGTACACCGACACCAGTCGGCCGAACCACCTTGCCCAGGAAGTCATCGACAACAGCGTCGACGAAGCCTTGGCCGGGCATGCCTCATCGGTACAGGTGATCCTGCATGCCGACCATTCCCTGGAAGTCAGCGATGACGGCCGTGGCATGCCGGTGGACATTCACCCCGAGGAAGGTGTTTCGGGCGTCGAGCTGATCCTCACCAAGCTGCATGCCGGCGGCAAGTTTTCCAACAAAAACTACCAGTTCTCCGGCGGTCTGCACGGGGTGGGTATTTCCGTGGTCAACGCCTTGTCCACCGAAGTTCGGGTGCGTGTAAAACGTGACGGCAACGAATATCAGATGACTTTCGCTGACGGTTACAAAAAGACCGAGCTGGAAGTGATCGGTACCGTCGGCAAGCGCAACACCGGTACCAGCGTATTCTTTGCGCCGGACCCGAAATACTTCGACTCGCCGAAATTCTCCATCAGCCGCCTCAAGCATGTGCTCAAGGCCAAGGCCGTTCTGTGCCCGGGCTTGCTGGTCAGTTTTGAAGACAAGGCCACCGGCGAAAAAGTCGAATGGCATTACGAAGACGGCCTGCGTTCCTATCTGGTGGATGCGGTCAGCGAATTCGAGCGCCTGCCGGACGAGCCGTTCTGCGGCAGCCTGGCCGGTAATAAAGAAGCGGTGGATTGGGCACTGCTGTGGCTGCCCGAAGGTGGCGACGCGGTCCAGGAAAGCTACGTCAACCTGATCCCGACGGCCCAGGGCGGCACCCACGTCAACGGTCTGCGCCAGGGCCTGCTCGATGCCATGCGCGAGTTCTGCGAATTCCGCAGCCTGTTGCCGCGCGGCGTGAAGCTGGCGCCGGAAGACGTCTGGGAACGCATCGCCTTCGTTCTGTCGATGAAGATGCAGGAACCGCAATTCTCCGGCCAGACCAAGGAGCGCCTGTCGTCCCGTGAAGCGGCGGCGTTCGTCTCCGGTGTGGTCAAAGATGCGTTCAGCCTGTGGCTCAATGCCAACCCGGAAACCGGCATGCTGCTGGCGGAACTGGCGATCAACAACGCCGGCCGTCGCCTCAAGGCCAGCAAGAAGGTCGAGCGCAAACGCATTACCCAAGGCCCGGCGCTGCCGGGCAAACTGGCCGACTGTGCCGGGCAGGACCCGATGCGTTCCGAGCTGTTCCTGGTGGAAGGTGATTCCGCCGGCGGTTCCGCCAAGCAAGCGCGGGACAAGGAATTCCAAGCGATCCTGCCGTTGCGCGGCAAGATCCTCAACACCTGGGAAGTCGACGGCAGCGAAGTGCTCGCCAGTCAGGAAGTGCACAACATCGCCGTGGCCATCGGCGTCGATCCGGGCGCGGCGGACATGAGCCAACTGCGCTACGGCAAGATCTGCATCCTCGCCGACGCCGACTCCGACGGTCTGCACATCGCGACCTTGCTGTGCGCCTTGTTCGTCCAGCATTTCCGCCCGTTGGTGGATGCCGGTCACGTCTATGTCGCGATGCCGCCGTTGTACCGCATCGACCTGGGCAAAGAGATCTACTATGCCCTCGATGAAGCCGAACGCGATGGTATCCTCGATCGCCTGGTGGCCGAGAAGAAGCGCGGCAAGCCGCAGGTCACCCGATTCAAGGGGCTGGGCGAAATGAACCCGCCGCAGCTGCGCGAGACCACCATGGACCCGAACACCCGGCGTCTGGTGCAGTTGACCCTGGAAGATTTCGAGGCGACCTCGGAAATGATGGACATGCTGCTGGCGAAGAAGCGCGCCGGTGACCGCAAGACCTGGCTGGAGTCCAAGGGCAACCTGGCCGAGGTGCTGGGCTGATGCGTCTGGGCTTTGCCCTGGCCTGTGGGTTGCTGCTGACGTCGATTACGGTATCTGCCGAGCCGGCGCCACAGCTGCGCGTGTTGTCCGGGCATGTCATCGAGGGTATGCGCGGCGGCAACCTGTCCGGCCTGGCGCAGTGCGGCAATGACCTGTGGGCGGTTTCCGACCGCGACGATGACCAGATCTACCGCCTCGATACCCGCGAATCCGTGTGGCAGGCACAAACAGTGCGCATCGACGTACCGCTGGTGCCTGACAGCGGTTTGCCCTGGGGGCTGAAGTCCCGCGTCTGGGTAGCTTCGTTCGTGCGTGGCGGCGATCTGGACTTCGAAGGCATCACCTGCGACAGCGCCGGCAATCGCTACATCGTCAGCGAAGGCCATGCCGCTGTCTTGCAAGTGCCGCCAACCGGGCCTGCCACCTGGCTGAAAATTTCGCCGATGATGGTTCGCGAAGCACGGGCCAGAGGCCTGCTCTTGCAATTCAACGCGTTGTTCGAAGGGCTGGCGATCAATCCGGCGGGGGATCAGATGTGGCTCGCCGCCGAGCGTCAAGGTCGGGGACTGCTGATGATCAAGCGCAAGCAAACGTTGTGGGATTGCGACGGTGGCTGCGTGCTGCTGAGCGAGGCGGGCATGGAAATGCAGCCCGAGCAGTTTCCCCATGCCAAGGCTGTCCCACGGGACTTCTCTGATCTGTCGCTGTTCAACGGCAAGCTGTTCACCCTTGAACGCAATGCCTTCCAGATCTGCCGCCGGGATGCGCAGACGGCCAAGGTCGAGCGCTGTTGGTCGTACGCCGCCGAGTTGTTGCAGGAAAACCGTCGTTATTCACAGAACTACGGGCTGGAAGAAGCGCTGATCGTGGATGCCGATGGCGCCTGGATCGGTGTCGACAATAATTTCGGCGCACGCGCCGATGGCGAAGTCCGCCCGGTGGTCTGGCGCTTCGCCGCACCGGAAGGTGGCTGGAGTGCCAAACCATGAGACAACAACGCCCGGGGCAGCGTATCGGCCGGGTGTTCATGGTGCTGGCCTGGTGTGCGGCGCTGTTTCTGGCCACGCGGTTTTTCGCCCAGTGGGAAGCGCGTCAGCAAAATCCGAATGTGGTGGTCAGTTCGGAGCAGGGCGAAGGTTTCATCGAGGTGAAACTGGTGAGCAATGTGCAGGGGCATTTCGTCGCCAGCGGCCAGATCAACGGCCAGCCGGTGGACTTCATGCTCGATACCGGTGCGACCGATGTGTCGATTCCGGCGGGCCTGGCCAAGCGCTTGAAGCTCGAAGAAGGATTCGGCGTGACCCTGAGCACGGCCAATGGCCTGAGCCAGGGCTATCGCACCCGTATCGAACGCCTGCAACTGGGCGACATCGTGCTGCGGGATGTACGCGCACTGGTGGCCCCGGGGCTGCATGGCGATCAGGTGTTGCTCGGCATGAGCGCACTGAACAAACTTGAATTTACCCAGCGCGGTGGCACCATGCTGCTGCGCCAGACAACGAACCGATGAGGCCCGCATGAGCGACTCCCTTGATCTCAGCCTGGACGGTGTAGAACGCCGGTCACTGGCTGACTTCACCGAAAATGCCTACCTCAACTACTCCATGTACGTGATCATGGACCGTGCCCTGCCGCATATCGGCGACGGCCTGAAACCGGTACAGCGCCGCATTATTTATGCGATGAGCGAGTTGGGGCTGGACGCCGATTCCAAGCACAAGAAATCGGCGCGTACCGTCGGTGACGTGCTCGGTAAGTTCCACCCCCACGGCGATTCGGCCTGCTACGAAGCCATGGTGCTGATGGCCCAGCCGTTCAGCTATCGCTACACGCTGGTCGACGGCCAGGGCAACTGGGGTGCGCCGGATGATCCCAAGTCCTTCGCCGCCATGCGTTACACCGAAGCGCGGCTGTCGCGTTATTCCGAAGTGCTGCTCAGCGAGCTGGGCCAGGGCACGGCGGATTGGGGCCCGAACTTCGACGGTACCCTCGACGAACCGCTGGTGTTGCCGGCACGTTTGCCGAATATCCTGCTCAACGGCACCACCGGTATCGCCGTGGGCATGGCCACCGACGTTCCGCCGCACAACCTGCGGGAAGTCGCCACGGCGTGCGTGCGTTTGCTCGACGAGCCCAAGGCCACGGTCGAACAGCTCTGTGAGCACATCCAGGGCCCGGACTACCCGACCGAAGCGGAAATCATCACCCCGCGCGCCGACCTGCTGAAAATCTACGAAACCGGTCGCGGTTCGGTGCGCATGCGCGCCGTGTATCACATCGAAGACGGCGACATCATCGTCACCGCGCTGCCGCATCAGGTCTCGGGCGCCAAGGTGCTGGAGCAGATCGCCGCGATGATGCAGGCCAAGCCGTCCAAGGCGCCGCAAATTGCCGACCTGCGTGACGAATCCGACCACGAAAACCCGTGCCGGATCGTGATCATTCCGGGGGCGCGGAAAAACTTCGACCACGATGCCCTGATGCAGCACCTGTTCGCCAGCACCGAGCTGGAGTCGAGCTACCGGGTCAACATCAATATCATCGGCCTGGACGGCAAGCCGCAGTTGAAAAACCTGCGGGCGCTGCTGGTCGAATGGCTGGAGTTCCGGGTGCAGACCGTGCGTCGTCGCCTGCAATTCCGCCTCGACAAGGTCGAGCGTCGCCTGCACCTGTTGGACGGTTTGTTGATTGCCTACCTCAACCTGGATGAAGTGATCCACATCATCCGTACCGAGGAGCATCCGAAAGCCGCGTTGATCGAACGTTTCGCCCTCAGCGAAATCCAGGCCGACTACATCCTCGACACCCGTCTGCGTCAGTTGGCGCGACTGGAAGAGATGAAGCTGCGTGCCGAGCAGGATGAACTGCTCAAGGAACAAGCCAAGCTGCAAGCCCTGCTGAGCAGCGAAACCAAGTTGAAAAAACTGGTGCGCAGCGAACTGATCAAGGACGCTGAAACCTACGGGGATGACCGCCGGTCGCCTATCGTCGAGCGCGCCGAAGCCAAGGCCCTGACCGAGCACGATCTGCTGCCGAACGAGAAAGTGACGGTGGTGCTGTCGGAAAAAGGCTGGATTCGCTCCGCCAAAGGCCACGAAATCGACGCCACCGGGCTTTCCTACAAGGCCGGGGACGGTTTCAAGGCGCTGGCAGCCGGGCGCTCCAACCAGTTTGCGGTGTTTATCGACTCCACCGGTCGCAGTTATTCGGTGGCCGCCCACACCTTGCCGTCGGCCCGTGGCCAGGGCGAGCCACTGACCGGTCGCCTGACGCCGCCGCCAGGGGCGAGTTTCGAATGCGTGCTGATGCCCGAAGACGATGCGCTGTACGTGATCGCTTCCGACGCCGGCTACGGTTTCGTGGTCAAGGGAGAAGACCTGCAGGCCAAGAACAAGGCGGGCAAGGCCCTGCTGAGCCTGCCGAACAACGCCAAGGTCATGCTGCCGCGCCTTGTGGCCGATCGTGAGCAGAACTGGCTGGCGTCGGTGACGACCGAAGGTCGCCTGCTGATCTTCAAAATCAGCGACCTGCCACAATTAGGTAAAGGCAAAGGCAATAAGATCATCGGGATTCCCGGTGAGCGAGTGGCCAGTCGTGAAGAGTATGTGACGGACATCGCCGTATTGCCGGACGGTGCAACACTGGTGTTGCAGGCCGGAAAACGTACTTTGTCACTGAAAGCGGACGATCTTGAGCACTACAAGGGTGAGCGTGGTCGTCGTGGTAACAAATTGCCGCGTGGTTTCCAGCGGGTAGATGCACTGCTCGTCGAAAGCCCGGTCAACTGAGCGCTACTGCGTTCAGTTGACCGAAGAACGCGAGTTTGAGGCGCCGATCTACGATTTAACCCGTAGTTCGGCGCTTTGCGCTGGAGTCGGAACGCATATTCACGGATGATATGGCCTTTCAAGCGCCGGCACTGCCGCGCGTTCTTCATATTTATTGAGTATTTTTACTGTGATCAGCCTTTTTGCGATCACCTGGATGGGACGATGACTGCTCTGCGCCTTCCTTTTATTCTTTTGCTCGTCGGCGTTCTTGGCCTGGCGGGTTGCAGCGTTCACCAGCCGGTGTCGTTGTATCAGCTGGACGCTGGTAGTCCGGTTCAGCCCGCACAGAACGCGGGCATGGCGGTATTGTTGGGGCCGGTCACCGTGGCCGACTACCTGCAACGTGAGACCCTGTTGCAGCGTCAGCCTGATGGCAGCCTGCAGGCCTCGACTGACGGTCGTTGGGCTGGCAGCCTTTCGTCGGATATCGATCAGCTGCTGCTGCGTCAGGTCGCAGGTCGCCTGGACAGCCAGCGCGTAGTGCTGGCCCCGGCGACAGTGGGCTTCACGCCGGATGTTCAGGTACTGCTGACCATCACGCGCCTGGACTCGGGTGAAAAACAACCGGCGATCCTCGACGCGCAATGGCGCCTGATCGACCGTCGCGGGCAGGTCCGCGACAACCGCATCATCCATTTGCAGGAACAGCATGCCGGTACCACGGCGGCGCAGGTCCAGGCACAGGGTGTGTTGTTGCAACGACTGGCCGAACAACTGTCGGTGGCGCTCAAGCCCCTGGCCAATCAGCCGCCGATCGCCGAAGTTCCGCGCAAACCGGCAGCCAAGGCGCCAGCACCTGCGGTAGAGCAGGAAAAGCAGCCGAAGATCCCGATGGCCGCGCCTATTCGTACGGATATGGAAGTGTTCCGCTTCTGACCCTGGATGGATTTGAAACAAAGCCCGCATTGATGCGGGCTTTGTTGTTTCTGCGGGCTGGAGATCTTTAGCGCCTGTTCCGGCCTCATCGCGAGCAGGCTCGCTCCCACAATTGATCCGGACAGCCCACAGGAGGGGGGTCACTGACGATCCCCTGTGGGAGCGAGCTTGCTCGCGATGAGGCCAGAACAGGCCACAAAAAAGCCCGCAGACGATCGCTCATCTGCGGGCTTCTTCAGATCGGGGCCTGCGGCTTAAGCGCGGCGCTCGTGCATCCGCGCCAGTTGCCGCTCGAGCATCGACGGATACGGCTCCATCAACCGCTCCACGCAGCATGCACCTTCAGGGCTGGCAATCGGGCGGATCCGTGCACGCTGACGGATCAACGCGTCGTCACTGATCTTGCGCTCCACCAGCAGCAGGTTGCGGCTGTGTTGTGACAGTGCCAGGGCGTCCTGGGCGGGGTCGGTCAGCAGCAGGTCGATCTGGCTCAGGCCGAACAGTTCGTCGCCCAGGGTCAGGCCCAGCTGCAACTGCAGGGTAATGCCGCTGTCCGCGACTTCGATCTGCAACTGGTGGCCTAGAGCCCGCAGCAGCTCGCCACAGCAGATGGCGTTGGTCAGGTAATCGTCGCCGCTGTCTTCGGTGTGGAACAGCATCAACGTGCTGCCATCGTTCAAGGTCTCCACTTCGCCTTGATACAGCGAAGCGGCCTGGTCGAGGCAATCGCGATAGCGTTCGAGCAGCTCTTCAAGTCGCGCACGCGGCAGGCGTCGCAGTTGCTCCTGGGAACCCAGTTGCACCGCCAGCACCGCGCTGTGTTGCGGCACGCTCGGCGTGGCCTTGCGAATCACCGGTTGTGGAGGGCTGTCCAGCGACTCGTCGCGCAGATCGGCGAACGGGTCTTCATCATCGTCGTCTTCAACAGTGCTGACGATCTGCCGTGGCGCTGGCTTGAGCGCCGCTACCGGGCGGCTCTCGTCGAAACTCGGGTCGCGCAGGTTACGGACTTCGAAGGCCGGGTCGGCCTCGTCATCGACGTCGTCGAATTCCGGTTCCGGTTCCGGCACAGGGGCGGGCTCCGGGGCGAAGTTGGCGTGCAGCTGGCGCGCCAGGTCGCCGATTTCGTCCTGGCGGTCGGTGCCCGGGGTGTATTCGTCGATGTTGCGCAGCCACACCCGCAATTGCAGCAGCGGCGTGGAGAGATAACGCCCCATGCGCAGGCTCAGGGCCAGGGACAGGGCCAGCAGGATGGCGCTCAGAATGCCCATGCTTTGCAGGCTGATGGTCATCGGCTGCTGGAACTGGTCCATGTCCAGGCTGATGCGCAATTGCCCGGCAGTCACGTCCTGGAAGGTGATTTTGCTCTGGTACATGCCCTCGGCTTCGCCCAGCAGGCCATGCTTGGGACGCTGGCCGGATTCGGCGAGGATGCGGTTGTCCGGGCTGTAGATGGCGGCGTGGGCCACCAGTTTGTTCTTGGTCAGGTTATTGAGCAGCACATTGAGGCTGAGGATGTCGTTGGACACCAACAGCTCGGTGGCCGAGGTGGCCGTCTGCGTAGTCAGGCTTTCGCCCAGCGCATCCGCCTGCTCGTGCATGGCCTGCTTGAACTGCAGGCCCATCACACCGGCATAGATGACCAGGGCCAGGGCGACCAGAATCACGTTATGGCTGGCGATGCGCAATGCAATCGGTACACGGCGGTGGCGCAGTGCCCGGAAGATCAGCAGGAAGAAGTTATCGGTTTTTACTGGCGTAGGCCGGTTCACTTGAGCTCGGCTCTTTTGTCCGTGGAGTTGACGCGCAGTATAGCGACAGGCCCTAGACCGTCAAAGCGCTCACGGTGCCCGATGGTCACTGAAAGTGGGTAGAATGCGGTTTTTTTCCACCTGCGGGGGTGCGCCTTGCGCGAAATCGTCCTGATAAACATCACGGGAGTCGACCGTCCGGGTCTGACTGCGGCCATTACCGGCGTTCTGGCCCAGGGTGGTGTGAACATTCTCGACATCGGTCAGGCGGTGATCCACGACACCTTGTCGTTCGGCATCCTGGTTGAAATTCCCGACACCGAGCAAGGCAAGTCCGTGCTCAAGGACATCCTGTTCAAGGGGTACGAGCTCGATCAACAGGTGCGTTTCACGCCAGTGTCCGAAGTGGATTACCAGCAGTGGGTCGGCAACCAGGGCAAAAAACGCCACATCGTGACCCTGTTGACCCGCAAGGTGACAGCCGGGCAGTTGCAGGCCGTGAGCTCGATCACCGCCAAATATGGCCTGAACATCGACCATATCGATCGTCTGTCCGGGCGCATGCCGCTGGACACTCCGGCCGACAAGGGCAAGGGCTGCATCGAGTTTTCCGTGCGTGGCGAAGCGGCTGATCCGCAGGCGCTGCGTGCCGAATTCCTCAGCGTTGCCCAGGAACTGAACGTCGACATCGCCTTCCAGGAAGATTCGCTGTTCCGTCGCAACCGTCGTCTGGCGGTGTTCGACATGGATTCGACCCTGATCGAAGCCGAAGTCATCGATGAACTGGCCAAAGCGGCGGGTGTCGGCGACAAGGTCTCGGAAATCACTGAACGGGCAATGGCCGGCGAACTGGACTTCCGCGCCAGCTTCAAAGAGCGCCTGGCCTTGCTCAAAGGCCTGGACGTCAATGTGCTGGACTCCATCGGCGCCTCGCTGCGCCTGACCGAAGGCGCCGAAACCCTGTTCGCTGAACTCAAGCGACTGGGCTACAAGACAGCGATTCTGTCGGGCGGCTTCACTTACTTCGCCAAGCAATTGCAGGCGAAGCTGGGTATCGACTATGTGTTCGCCAACGAACTGGAAGTGGTCGACGGCAAAGTCACCGGCGTGGCGATAGAGCCGATTGTCGATGCGCAGCGCAAGGCGGACTTGCTGAAGGAACTGGCACACAAGGAAGGTTTGCGTCTGGAGCAGACCATTGCGGTCGGTGACGGTGCCAATGACTTGCCGATGCTGGCGATTGCCGGGTTGGGTGTGGCGTTCCGCGCCAAGCCGCTGGTCAAGCAGTCGGCCAAGCAAGCGATCTCGACCCTGGGGCTGGATGGCGTGCTGTATCTGCTGGGTTTCCGCGATCGCGACGGACAGCTCTAACACCGCAAACTACTGTAGGAGCGAGCTTGCTCGCGATGGGCGTTAACGATGACGCGGGCAATCTGAATGCCCGCGTCGCCTCGCCGTTCATCGCGAGCAAGCTCGCTCCTACATATCAGGCCTTCGGCAGGCCCATGCCCTGACCCATCTGCACCGCTGTACCGGCGGTCATTTCTTCAGCCCACTTGACCTGATCCGGCCCGAACAGCACGACGGCGGTCGAACCCAGCTTGAAGCGACCCAGTTCCGCACCTTTTTCCAGATGGATAGGCGCGCGCGCGGTTTCGTCGTAGCGGAAGGTTTTCAGCTCGCGTTTCGGCGGCGTGACCAGACCGGCCCAAACGGTTTCAATCGACGCAACGATCATCGCGCCCACCAGCACCACGGCCATCGGTCCGCGCTCGGTGTCGAATATGCACGCCACGCGCTCGTTGCGGGCGAACAGTTCCGGAACGTTTTCAGCGGTTGTCTGGTTGACCGAGAACAGGCGACCCGGGATGTAGACCATCTCGCGCAGGGTGCCGGCCAGTGGCATGTGCACGCGGTGGTAGTCCTTCGGCGACAGGTAGATGGTCGCGAAGTCGCCACCCATGAACGGCGCAGCGTTTGCCGCATCGCCACCCAACAGTTCCAGCACGCTGAAGCTGTGGCCCTTGGCCTGGAACACACGACCGTGTTCGATCGGGCCAAGCTGGCTGATCGCGCCGTCGGCCGGGCTGAGGATCGCGCCCGGAGTCTCGTCCAGCGGGCGGGCACCGTCTTTCAGCGCGCGGGTGAAGAACGCATTGAAGTGCTCGTAGGCGGTCAGGTCTTCGACCAGCGCCTGGGACATGTCCACCTGATAGCGCTTGGCGAACCAGGCGGTAAAGGCATTCTTGAACCAGCGCACGCGGCATTCGGCGATGCAGCCGGCCAGTCGCGAGAGCAAGTTGTGGGGCAGCAGGTACTGGCCGAGGAGAAACAGACGCTTGTTCATTAACGGTCCTTAAAAATCTTAAATGTCTACCGGGGTATCGGGATGGTTGCCCCATTCGCCCCAGGAGCCGGCGTAGCCTTTGACCCGCGGATAACCGAGAGCCTTGGCCACCAGATAGGTGAAGCCAGAACGATGGTGGGTCTGGCAGTGGGTAATCACTTCTTTGTCTTTACTGATCCCGAGTTGTTCGAGGATCTGCGGCATGTCGGTGCGGATGCGCAACTGGCGTGCCTTATCCATGCCGGCGGTCCATTCGAAATTGACCGCGCCGGGAATGTGTCCGCCCTTGGCTGCCAAGACTTTCTCGCCGGAAAACTCCAGCGGTCCGCGTGCATCCCAGATCGCCAGATCGGCGGCACCGAGACGGCTTTGCAGGTATTCGCGGGTGGCGGTGGGTTCGTCGTGCAAGGTCAGTGGAACCGGGCCGCCCACGGGTGGCGGGATCTGGATCGACATGGGCAAGCCTTCCGCCAGCCAGGCCATGAGGCCGCCGTCGACATAGTGGTACTTGCCGTGGCCGATGACATCCAGCAGCCAGATGAAGCGCCCGGCCCAACCGCCGCCTTCGTCGTCATACACCACGTAGACCGCGTCGGGGTTGTGTCCCAGCTCACCAAACAGCGCTTCGAGTGCTGCCTTCGGGGGCATCAGCCCCGGGGCGGGGGCCTGGCCGAGCTGCGTGCGCTTCGGATCGACAAAGCGCGCGCCGGGAATGTGCCCTTCGGCGTAGCGGGCGGGACTGGTCAAGTCCACCAGAATCAGTTCGCGGGCGTCGAGGCGAGGGAGCAAGTCGCTCGGCTCGATCACCAGCGGCAAGCCAGAGAAGTCAGACATGTGAGGTCTCCAGAGCACAAAAGGGAGGATTGTAACGCAGCTTATTGGCCTCGGTGGCTAAAGCTGTGCAGGGCTTTTTCGATGCATTGCGCGGTTTTGCCGAAGGCCTGTACGGAGATTTCCGAAAACGGCCCGCCGCCTTGATCCGCCACGACGATCATGATCACCCGGCCATTGTTGACCAGCGAACGCAGCAGCAGGTGTTCGCCGCTGAACTGCGAGCGCAGGTTGTTGGGTAGCAGGGCCGAGAATTGCACGTTGTTGGCTGGCGTCAGGCGCACCTGGGCCTGCTGCGCAAGCAGGCGTTGCAACACGTTGCTCTGGCTGACCACGAAGTTCAACCCGGCAGCCTCCTTCGGCAGGCCGGCCGTCTGGTGCACACGCAGGTTGGTGTGGGTGCGGTCGGCCATCAGGATCATCACCCGACGCATGCCGCAGGCCACGAGGGCGTCCCGGGCGGCGATGGTCAAGTGCATGGCGTTGGTGAAGCGACTCGGCTCGACCAGCAATTCGGCGCATTGCTTGCGCCACTTCGCCAGGTCTTCGGCGGTGGGTGCCGCTGCTGGCAGTAAGCCTGCGTGGACGCGGTTCATGCCCCACGGCCAGATCAGCGATTCGGCGGGGTGCCAGAGGTCGGGCATGGCGTGATGGCGTGCGCTGTTGGCGGCTTGCTGGTGCAGTTGTTGCTGCAGCTCGTCCATCGGCATTTGCAGGTAAAGGCAGGTCAGGTACTGCCAGCGCTCACTGTGGGGGCTGTCCCAGGCGTGTTGCGCCGACAGTGCCAGCCCGTTGGCCAGCAGCACCGTATTGGCCGGTTGATTGAGCCAGCGGCGCAGGGTCGGATCGTCATCGAGGCGGTTCTGCTGACGCAGTGGATGCTCGCTGTCACGGGCGATGCGCAGGACTTTCACCAGTTCCCGCTGTTCGGTGAGCAGCAGGCGATAACCCTGCTGCACCCAGATCGGCAAGCGCCAGACCTCTACCAGCGCCTGACCGATGTCCAGCAGGCGTACGCCAAACAGTTGCTGCTCGACTTTGCGTGCCGACTCGCCTTTATGGATGACCCGCAGCTCCCAGTCTTCGAGCAGTTTCGGATGGGTCAGCGCCAACGGCCACAGGGGCGAAAGAAACAGCAGGCTGCCCCAATGGATGTCCTGCCACAGCCGCGCCAGGCGGCTGGCAAAAAAACCGTTGGCCTGTTGCGTGGCGTGCTGGCTGATCATCTGCAACTGACGCAGGGCTTTGGGGATCTCGGACTGGGGTTCGACGGGCAACCGCGCGAGCAGTTCTTCGGTGCGCTTCAGGCCGAGGCGATTGATCGCAATCTCGAGGTTTTCCGCAGGCTCGATCATGCCGCCATGGGTATGCCGGTTGGCTTCGCGAATCACGCTCAAGGCCAGTGCCGGGCTGCCTTGCATGAGGTCGGCGATATCGCGCAGCGAGCTGCGGCTGTCGCCGATGGCCTTGCAGACCCGGTCGTGACTGGCTTGCGGAACCGGCAGGCGCACGCCATCGAGCAGCTTGACCCAGCCTTCGAGAGTGGTCGGTTTCGGGGTTGGAACGTTCGTTTCGTTAACCATGGTGGGAGGCGATCATCGTCAACATTACCTGGGCCCGGAAGGGGTCAAATTAGCTTTTCGCCTGAACTGGCTATAGTCTGGCGCAGTTTTGCCGATAAGTAGAAGAAGAGATTTTTTAACTTCCGAATATGACCTTGAACCCGACTCAGTAAGTGCTCTCCTAACCTATGGCTAAAATTATCGGCATCATCGTCGTATTCGCGAGCGTGCTCGGCGGATACGTGCTTTCCCACGGCAAGATTGCCGCCCTGATCCAGCCTTTCGAGGTCATGATCATCGGCGGCGCGGCCCTCGGCGCTTTCCTGCAGGCCAACCCCGGCTACATGACCATGCACGTGCTCAAGAAGTCCCTGAGCATGTTCAGTTCGCGTTTCAACCACGGCTTCTACCTTGAAGTGCTGGGCCTGATCTACGAGATCCTCAACAAGAGCCGCCGCGAAGGCATGATGGCCATCGAAGGCGACATCGAAGATGCCGCCGCGAGCCCGATCTTCGCCAAGTACCCGACCGTTCTCAAGGACGAGCGCATGACCGCGTTCATCTGCGATTACCTGCGCATCATGTCCTCCGGCAACATGGCTCCCCACGAGCTGGAAGGCTTGTTCGACATGGAACTGTTCAGCCTCAAGGAAGACCTGGAACACCCATCCCACGCCGTCAACGGCATCGCCGACGCCATGCCCGGTTTCGGTATCGTCGCGGCGGTATTGGGTATCGTGGTAACCATGGCTTCGCTGGGTGAAGGTGACCAGAAGTCCATCGGCCTGCACGTGGGTGCGGCACTGGTGGGTACCTTCTTCGGTATTCTCGCCGCCTACGGTTTCTTCGGCCCGCTGGCTCATTCCCTGGCCCACGATGCCAAGGAAGAGCTGAACGTCTATGAAGCCATCAAGGCCTCGCTGGTAGCGTCGGCGTCCGGCATGCCGCCATCGCTGGCCGTGGAGTTCGGGCGCAAGGTTCTGTACCCGGCGCACCGTCCAAGCTTCGCCGAGCTGGAACAAGCGGTTCGCGGTCGTTAAGTTATGGAAAACAATCAGCCGATCATTATCAAGCGCGTCAAGCGCATTGCCGGCGGGCACCACGGGGGCGCGTGGAAAATCGCCTTCGCCGACTTTGCCACGGCGATGATGGCGTTCTTCCTGGTGTTGTGGCTGCTGTCCACCGCCACGCCGGAACAGAAGATCGCCATCGCCGGTTACTTCAAGGACCCGATCGGCTTTTCCGAAAGCGGCACGCCGTACATCATCGATCTGGGTGGTACGCCGACCATGGCGCCGGAAAACACCCTCAACCCCGAGGTCAAGTCCCAGCCACAGCCGGACAAGGTCACTATCGATACCGACCAGGTCGAAGGCATGGCCGAGCAGGTCGAAAAAGAGCGCCTCGAACTGTTGCTGCAAGAATTGCAGAACAAGGTCGAAGAAAACCCGCAGATGCAGAAGTTCAAGGACCAGATCCTGTTCGAAATCACGCCGGACGGCCTGCGTATCCAGATCATGGACGCGGAAAACCGCCCGATGTTCGATTCAGGCTCGGCTCGCTTGAAGCCGTATTTCGAAGACATCCTGCTGGCCATGGCCGACACCATCAAGGCGGTTCCGAACAAGATCAGCATCAGCGGCCACACCGATGCCAAGCCATACACCGGCACCGGTGATTTCGGTAACTGGGAGCTTTCGGCCAACCGTGCCAACGCCGCACGGCGTGCGCTGGTGGCGGGCAGTTATCCGGAGGCACAGGTGGCGCGGGTGGTCGGTTATGCCTCGTCGGCCCTGTTCGATCGCGAGCATCCGTTCAATCCGGTCAACCGTCGCATCGACATCGTGGTGCTGACGAAGAAAGCCCAGCGTGCAATCGAAGGATCGCAAGGTGCGGAGCCTGCTGTTGATGCGCCGCAAGGTTCGGCTGCTCCGGGAGCTGCACCGGCTGAGCCGGTCGACCCGAACGCGTTGCCGGCGGACAAGGAACCGCTGCCGGCCCACGAGCTTCGTGAGCGTCTGAACCTGTTTGATGACCCGGCACCGAAACCGGGTGAGCCCGCTAAACCCGTTACAACGCCAAAGTAGTGATGTCTAGTCCTGAAACAGGTTTACCCCTGTTTCAGGACTAGCCCCCCCCCAGTACCCACGTATCTTCCGTCGTCCAAAACAAAAAACAGACAACGCTGCTACGTCGATCGCGATTGTGTCGACTAATCCGCACCTAAAACAGGACG
>NZ_CATKQD010000005.1:0-218295 GCF_949768175.1 Pseudomonas sp. IT-P74
GGACGTGAACGATGACGCGGGATGTCTGATTTAACGCGGCGTTCTCAAGTTTTTCGCGAGCAGGCTCGCTCCTACAGAGATCTACGATGGGTGCAGATCCACCGGAACAATCAGCCAGCTAACAAGGTCGAGATAGAGGTAAGCCCATCCATGGGTTTTACCAAGGAGGCACCAATGCAAAAGTGGAAAGTCACTTTCGTGGATGATCATGGCGAAACCATCAACGAAGTCTTTGAGTGCACCGAGCGCCCGGACTACGAGCGTGCCGCCAGGCTCATCAAGGCCCGGCTTCTTCCTGTCGCCGCCGAACTGGATCTGAACGATCTGGAAGGGCGGACCACTGATGCATGCGTCAAAGATCTCAAGTCCCAGAACAGCATACAAATCCTCGGCATTACTCCAATCTGAACGACACCTGTCGCATTCACATCCAGCCCTTGGCAGGGGCTCTATCTTGAGGCTACTCTGCAAGCGAGATCAGCGAATGAATCGCTAAGGTCTGGTCTTGTCAGCTCCATGCTTGTTTCCCGCCGGCACATCGGTTGCCGTCGCTCGCGCTGTTCGGTTGCGGGTGAGGGAGTACGGAAAGTCTATCCATCGGTTTGAGGAGGACGTTTCATGAGCACAGCCTATCAAGAAGACATCAGCAGCAGCGTGCTGCGCCGCATGAAAGAAGGCGGTTTTGACTTTTCACGGTTCCATCCCATCGAGTTCTACGCCATTTTCCCGGACGAGGAGCGGGCACGCAGGGCGGCAGGTCATTTTCACCGTGGTGAATCCCTGGATGCGCAAGTCAGTGTGCGCGACGATGGCGCCTGGGCGCTGGAGTTGTGCAAGGTCATGTATGCCACCTACGACGACATCGGCGACTTCGAACAGGGTTTCGAAGCAGTGGTCGAGCCTCTGGGCGGCGTCATCGAAGGCTGGGGTGTGAAACAGGAGGTACGAGGGCGACTCGCATAACCTTATGAACAGTGACAACCGGCAATGACGGCTGACCTTCGGGTTGGCCGTTTTCGTTTTCGCCGACAGGACATTGACCACGACCCCGTAGGAGCTGCGGTGCGGCGATCCGACTTGCCAGCGAAGGCGTCCCCGAAGAGCGACGCATGACTCATGGGCCCCTTCGCCAGCAAGCTGGCTCCTACAGACTATGCTGGTGATAGGCGATCACAGCGCCTTGCAATGAAGCGGGGGCGATCAGGTTGGGGCATTTGTCGCACAGGATTGGTGCGGTGCGTGCGTCTTGATTATCCAACTGATTGAAATCTAAGCGTTTATGCCGATGGCACGGGCCTTGCGAAGGTCTGGACGTCCGAGTGACAAGGAGTACGGCATGATCCGCACCTATTTTGACGAGATGTACGATGCCGGCGGCCAGGTCCGCCCGCATTATCGGGAGTTTGCCCGTTGGCTGGCCGAGACGCCTGACGAGCTTCTGGCACAACGGCGACGCGAGGCCGATCTGTTGTTTCATCGCGCCGGGATTACTTTCACGCTCTACGGGGACGAGCAGGGCACAGAGCGCCTGATTCCCTTCGACACCATTCCCCGCAGCATCCCCGCCAGCGAATGGCGGATTGTCGAGCGCGGCTGCATCCAGCGGGTCAAGGCGTTGAACATGTTCCTCGCCGACCTCTACCACGAGCAGCGCATCATCAAGGCCGGTATCATTCCGGCCGAGCAGGTGCTGGCCAACGAGCAGTACCAGTTGGCGATGCAAGGGCTGGATCTGCACCGCGATATCTATTCGCACATCTCCGGCGTCGACCTGGTGCGCGACGGCGACGGCACCTACTACGTGCTCGAAGACAATCTGCGAACTCCGAGTGGCGTCAGCTACATGCTCGAAGACCGCAAGATGATGATGCGCTTGTTCCCCGAGCTGTTCGCGGCGCAACGCATCGCCCCCATCGACCACTACCCGAACCTGCTGCTCGACACCCTGAAAAGCTCAAGCCCGATCGATAACCCGAGCGTGGTGGTGCTGACGCCGGGGCGCTTCAACAGTGCGTTCTTCGAGCATGCGTTCCTGGCGCGGGAAATGGGCGTGGAGCTGGTGGAGGGCGCGGACCTGTTCGTGCGTGACGACAAGGTCTACATGCGCACCACCGACGGGCCGAAAGCGGTCGACGTGATTTATCGTCGCCTCGACGACGCGTTCCTCGATCCCCTGGCCTTCAACCCGGAATCGATGCTCGGTGTGCCGGGGCTGCTGTCGTCCTACCGTTCCGGCAACGTGGTGCTGGCCAATGCCATCGGCACGGGGGTGGCGGACGACAAGTCGGTGTACCCGTTCGTTACCGACATGATCCGTTTCTACCTCGATGAAGAACCGATCCTGAAGAACGTTCCTACGTGGCAGTGCCGTAATCCGTCTGAGCTTTCCCACGTGCTGGCCAATCTGCCGGAACTGGTGGTCAAGGAAACCCAAGGCTCCGGCGGGTACGGAATGCTGGTGGGGCCGGCGGCGACGGCGGCGGAAATCGAAGCCTTCCGCGCGCGGATCATCGCCAAGCCCCATGCGTATATCGCGCAACCGACGTTGTCGCTGTCGACCTGTCCGACCTTTGTCGAAAACGGTATTGCACCACGCCACATCGACTTGCGGCCGTTTGTCCTGTCGGGTCGTGAAACCCGGGTCGTGCCCGGCGGCCTGACCCGTGTCGCCCTGCGCGAAGGCTCCCTGGTGGTGAATTCCTCCCAGGGTGGCGGAACCAAGGACACCTGGGTGGTTGAGGATTGAAGGAAGCGTGCCATGTTAAGTAGAACTGCCTCGGATTTGTATTGGATGTCGCGTTACCTGGAGCGGGCGGAAAACCTCGCCCGGATGCTCGACATCAGCTATTCGCTGTCGCTGATGCCGCAAGACGGTCGTGGCGACGGTTTGCACGAACTGGCCATGCCGCTGTTGATCACCGGCACCCTGGACGATTATCTGGAGCGCCATGGCGAGCTGCATGCCGAACGGCTGCTGCATTTCTTCGCCCTGGATGCAGCCAACCCGGCGAGCATCTACAGCTGCCTCGGTGCCGCACGGGCCAGCGCCCATGCGGTGCGTGGGCGCATCACTGCCGATATGTGGGAAAACATCAACGCCACCTGGCTGGAAATTCGCGGCATCGCCGAACAGGGCCTCAGTCGCTACGGCATGAGCCGTTTCTGCGAGTGGATCAAGGAACGTTCCCACCTGTTCCGGGGCGCTTCCTACGGCACCATCATGCGTAACGATGCGTTTCGCTTCATTCGACTGGGGACCTTTATCGAGCGGGCGGACAACACCTTGCGCCTGCTCGATGCCCGCTACGAAATGGCCGGCGACCAGGCCGAAGCGGTCAGCGATGGCACCGCCCATGCGTATTACCAATGGAGCGCGTTGTTGCGGGCGTTGTCGTCGTTCGAGGCCTACACGGAAATCTACCGTGACGCCCCCGGTGCCCGGCATGTCGCTGAATTGCTGTTGCTGCGGGCCGATGTACCGCGATCCCTGCGCGCCTGCACCGAAGAAATCGACCAGATCCTGGCGCAATTGCCGGGGGCCAACGGTCGTCCCGCACAACGCCTGGCGGCGGAAATGGACGCACGTCTGCGCTACACCGGCATCACCGAAATTCTCGACGAAGGTCTGCACGCCTGGCTGACCGAGTTCATCCCGCTGGTGCGCCAGTTGGGTAACGCGATTCACAGTTCTTATCTGGAGGCCGCATGAGACTTTCCATTAGCCACGAGACCACCTATCACTACGAAGACAAGGTGCGGGCGAGCATCCAGTATCTGCGCCTGACGCCCCACGACAGTGAGCGCCAGCACGTGCTCAGTTGGCAGCTCGACCTGCCGCGCCCGGTGCGGGCGCAACTCGATCCGTTCGGCAACATCCTGCATGTGTTGACCATGGACGAGCCCCACGAGGCGATCGTCATCGGCGCCCGTGGCCAGGTCGATATCGACGAATGGCGTGAGGCCGAACACGAGAGCCAGTCGGCACTGCCGTTTCTGCGCTTTACCCGTTTGACCGAAGCCGACGCCGCCCTGCGGGCGTTCGCCGAGAAGGAATGCAAGCAACGCCGCGACCGCACGGCGCTGATCGATCTGATGCACGGCCTCAACCAGCATATGACCTACACACCGGGCTCCACGGAAGTGGACACCAGCGCGGCCCAGGCCTTTGCCGGAGGCGCCGGCGTGTGTCAGGACCACACCCACGCGTTTCTCGCCTGCACCCGCAGCCTGGGCATTCCTGCGCGTTATGTGTCGGGCTATCTGTACAGCGAAAACAGCGAACACCTGGCCAGCCACGCCTGGGCCGAAGCCTGGCTGGACGACGCCTGGTACAGCTTCGACGTGACCAATGAACTGGCCCGGCCGGAACGCCACCTGAAGCTGGCGGTGGGCCTGGATTACCTGGATGCCTGCCCGGTGCGCGGGATGCGGCGGGGCGGCGGGTGTGAGCAGATGCACGCCAAGGTGCTGGTTTCACCGACGCCCGCGCCGGTGATCTCGGTGCAACAGCAATAACGGAAACACCGCCGAACCCTGTAGGAGCGAGCCTGCTCGCGATGGCGTCATGTCAGTCAATACTTCGCTGGCTGACACACCGCTATCGCGAGCAGGCTGGCTCCTACAGGTAAATGCATCACGGCTTCACCTTGCGCCCCACCATGTGCTTCAAATACCCCACCAGCATCCTCAGATCCCCATCCGGCAACACCTCGGCCGAGAACCCGGGCATCTTCGCCTGCGGCCACTGGCGCAAACTCTGTGGGTCGCGAATGTAGCGCTTGAGGAAGTCCGCGCCGAAGTACTCGGTCGGGTTGTACGGAATATTCAGGTCCGGTCCGAATTGCGCGTCCCCGTCGCCATTGAGTCGATGGCAGGCCAGGCAGTTCTTCTGGAACAACGCAAAGCCCTTGTTCACCGGATCATCCGCCTTCAACGCCGGATCGGGCAGCAGGGCAGGGAAGCGCTCGGCAACGGGCGCCAGGCGTTTGATGCTCGCCACCTGGAACGGCCATTGCTCGGGGCTGATGTTGCCGGCCTGCGGATTGCTCCAGACCAGATAGAACGGCCCGGCGCCTGGCTTGCCTTCGGAGAGCGGCGGCCAGGGTTTGGCCGGGTCTTCAATCGCCAGCCATGCCTGCGCACCCTGGGTATTGAGCAACGGCGCCGCTGTCATTTCGGCGGCAAAGCCATCCAGGGCCACGGCTTGCAGGTGGTCGTCAGGCTTGATGCCGGTCAGCAATGCCGACAGCGGCACGGCGCGGTAACTCATGTCACGCTTGTAGGAAACGTCGTTGCTGATGTTGATGGTTTGAACCTGAGGATGCTTGAGCAATTGCTCGGTCTGCCAGGTGCGACTGTTCGCGCCCAGCTCCAGATTCAGCTGTGCGGCATACAGGGGCGAACCGAACAGTGTGGCCCCGAGGAGAATGAGCATTTTCAAGTGATCGTCGTCCATGTCGTGTGCAAGTGCCGCAAAGATTGGCACAGCCACGCTGGCCCGGGTAGCGGGCCAGTCACATTTTGAGAGTGGCAATTCAAAAACTGTGACGCCGTAGCTTTTAGACGCGACTAGCCGATGACCTTGGTCAGGTTCGGCAATATCAATAACAGCGTGGTGGCGAAAAGGATGAGCCCGGCTTGACGTACTTTCGATTGTTTGAACATGGCTTGACCGCCTTTTTTGTTATTTCCTGATGCCTGCCCGCATAGCTCCATGATGGCAGCGCGTTGCACTTCCTGTAGTGACGAGTGCCTCGGCAAAACCCGACGACAACTTCGTACAAGTTCACCTTAGAGCCCGCGTTAAGCTTGGTTTAGATCCATTTCGTATGGTGTTCTTGCAATTCGCTTTAAAAAAGGCATGAGGCCTATTGCCAGCTTCTTTGGCGCCCGTTGGCTAGACAGCTTGGGGTCCTGAATGGTAGCTGACTACCGTTCGTCTGAGCGTGAGCGTCAACGTCTGTGAGCGCTGCGGTCATTGAATCAAACGCGGCTCGGGCCAAGAGTGGGCACTCGGTATTTACCCACCTGCACTGCGGTTCGAGGACGTCATGACCCAAGCATTGATTTTCGACGCGTTACGCACGCCCCGTGGCAAAGGTAAGGCCGATGGCGCCTTGCACAGCGTCAAACCGGTGAACCTGGTTGCCGGTTTGCTCAACGCACTGCAACAACGCACTGCGCTGGACACCAGCCAGGTCGATGACGTGGTGCTCGGCTGCGTGACACCGATCGGCGATCAAGGTTCCGACATCGCCAAGACCGCCGCTCAGGTGGCTGATTGGGATGTCAGCGTGGCGGGAGTCCAGATCAACCGGTTCTGTGCTTCGGGGCTGGAGGCCGTGAACCTCGGCGCGATGAAAGTGCGTTCCGGTTTCGAAGACCTGGTGGTGGTCGGTGGTGTCGAGTCGATGTCCCGGGTGCCGATGGGCAGCGATGGCGGGGCCTGGGCGCTGGACCCGGCGACCAACCTGCACAGTCAATTCACGCCACAGGGCGTGGGCGCCGACCTGATTGCCACACTTGAGGGCTTCAGCCGTCAGGACGTCGATGCCTACGCCCTGCATTCCCAGCAAAAGGCTGCGCGGGCGCGAGCTGATGGCTCGTTCAACAAGTCGCTGGTGCCGGTGCAGGACCAGAACGGCATCATCCTGCTCGATCACGATGAGTTCATCCGCGCCGAATCGACCCTGGAAGGCCTGGGCAAGCTCAAGCCGAGTTTCGAGATGATGGGGCAGATGGGCTTCGATGCCACCGCGCTGCGGGTCTACAGCCATGTCGAGCGGATCAACCATGTTCACACCCCCGGCAACAGTTCCGGGATTGTCGATGGCGCGGCGCTGATGCTCATCGGCTCCGAAGCCAAGGGCCGGGCGCTGGGCTTGCAGCCTCGGGCGCGGATTGTCGCCACGGCAGTCACCAGTACCGATCCGACCATCATGCTCACCGGCCCCGCGCCGGCGACCCGCAAGGCACTGGCCAAGGCCGGGCTGCGGGTCGAAGACATCGACTTGTTCGAGGTCAACGAGGCGTTCGCGTCGGTGGTGTTGAAGTTCATCAAGGACATGGCCGTCGATCCGGACAAGGTCAATGTCAACGGCGGTTCAATCGCCATGGGCCACCCGCTGGGCGCCACCGGTTGCGCCATCCTCGGCACGCTGCTCGATGAGCTGGAAGCCCGACGCCTGCGTTATGGCCTCGCGACCCTGTGTGTCGGCGGCGGCATGGGCATTGCCACCATCATCGAACGCCTCTGAGCCCGGACTTCAAGGAACCCCGTTATGAACGAAGCCATTCGTTACGAAAAAGACCAGGACCAGATCGTCGTCCTGACCATCGACATGCCCGGCCAGAGTGCCAACACCATGAACGCGGTGTACCGCGAGGCCATGGCTGACAGCGTTGCGCGCCTGGTGGCCGACAAGGACAGCATCGCCGGTGTGATCATCACCTCGGCCAAGAAGACTTTCTTCGCTGGCGGCGACCTCAATGAACTGATCAAGGTCGGCAAACCCCAGGCCAAGGCCTTCTACGACATGGTGCTGAGCCTCAAAGGCCAGTTACGCACCCTGGAAACCCTCGGCAAGCCAGTGGTTGCGGCGATCAACGGCGCGGCTCTCGGCGGCGGCTGGGAAATCTGCCTGGCCTGCCATCATCGCGTGGCGCTGGACAACCCGTCGGTGCAACTCGGCCTGCCGGAAGTCACCCTAGGCCTGCTGCCGGGCGGCGGAGGCGTGGTGCGCATGGTGCGTATGCTCGGCCTGGAAAAAGCCCTGCCTTATCTGCTTGAAGGCAAGAAGGTGCGGCCACAACAGGCGTTGCAGGCAGGCTTGATCGACGCGCTGGCGAGCGATCACGAAGACCTGTTGGCCAAGGCGCGAGCGTGGATTCTGGCCAATCCGGCGGCGGTGCAGCGCTGGGACGTGAAGGGCTACCAGATACCGGGTGGCACGCCGTCTAACCCGAAAGTCGCGCAGATGCTGGCGATTGCGCCGTCGATCCTGCGCAGCAAAACCCAGGGCACGATGCCCGCGCCGGAGAAAATCCTCTGCGCGGCGGTCGAGGGCGCCCAGGTGGATTTCGACACGGCGCACCTGATCGAAACCCGCTACTTCACCGAATTGACCACCGGTCAGGTCTCGAAAAACCTGATCGGCACGTTCTGGTTCCAGCTCAATGAAATCAACGCCGGCGGCTCGCGGCCCCAGGGTTTTGCGCCCTATGTCACCCGCAAGGTCGGCGTACTCGGCGCCGGGATGATGGGCGCCGGTATCGCGTTTGTCAGCGCGTTGGCGGGGGTCGAGGTGGTGCTCAAGGACATCAGCCTCGCGGCGGCGCAGAAGGGCAAGGCGCATTCGGCGGCGCTGCTGGACAAGAAAGTCGCTCGCGGACAAATGAGCCTCGAGCAACGCGACACCGTTCTGTCACGGATTCAAACCAGCGAAAGCGATGCCGACCTGGCCGGTTGCGACCTGATCATCGAGGCGGTGTTCGAGGATCGAGACTTGAAGGCCAGGGTCTCGTTGGCGGCGCAGAAGGTCGTCGGCCCGGACGCTGTGATCGCCTCCAACACCTCGACCCTGCCGATCAGCGGCCTGGCGTGCGCCGTGCCCGACCAGAGCAAATTCATCGGCCTGCATTTTTTCAGCCCCGTGGAAAAAATGCCGCTGGTGGAAATCATCAAGGGCGCCAACACCAGCGACGAAACCCTGGCCCGCGGCTTCGATTACGTCCTGCAAATCAAGAAAACCCCGATTGTGGTCAACGACAGCCGCGGCTTCTTCACCTCAAGGGTGTTCGGCACCTTCACCAACGAAGGCATCGCCATGCTGGGCGAGGGCGTGAGCGCGGCGATGATCGAGACTGAAGCGCGCAAGGCCGGCATGCCGATAGGACCGCTGGCGATCTCTGACGAAGTTTCCCTCAGCCTGATGAACCATATCCGTCTGCAAACGGCCAAGGACCTGCAAGCAGAAGGCAAACCGCTGACAGAACACCCGGCATTTTCCGTGATTGACTTACTGCTCAATGAGTTCAAGCGTCCCGGCAAGGCTGGCGGTGGAGGTTTCTACGAGTATCCGGCGGGCGGCCAGAAACACCTTTGGCCTGAGTTGAAAACCCGCTTCGAGAAAGCCGACGGGCAGATTTCTCCCAAGGACGTGCGTGATCGCCTGCTGTTCGTGCAAGCCATCGAAACCGTGCGCTGTGTGGAGGAGGGCGTGTTGACCTCGACGGCGGATGCCAACGTCGGCTCGATCTTCGGCATCGGGTTCGCCGCCTGGACCGGCGGTGCACTGCAGTTCATCAACCAGTACGGCGTGCAGGACTTTGTGGCCCGGGCGCAGTATCTGGCCAAGCAATATGGCGAGCGGTTCGCGCCACCTGCCTTGCTGCTGGAGAAGGCGGCCAAAGGGGAGGTGTTCTAAGGGGGGAGAGATGATGCATTTCGGGGCTTGCCTTGTCACAGCGTTTCAAGGCAGGCTCTGGGGTGTGCATTATTCCCATCACGTGTCAGGTATTTTTTATGTCGTTACGCATCTGCATTCTGGAAACCGACCACCTGCGTCCGGAATTGGTTGACCAATATCAGGGCTACGGGCAGATGTTCAAACACCTGTTTTCGCAGCAGCCGATTGCCGCCGAGTTCACCGTCTACAACGTGGTGCAGGGTGAATACCCAAGCGACGACCTGACGTTCGACGCCTATCTGGTGACGGGCAGCAAGGCCGACTCCTTTGGCACCGACCCGTGGATCGAAACCCTCAAGAAATATCTGCTGACCCGCTACGAGCGCGGCGACAAGTTGCTGGGCGTTTGTTTCGGTCATCAGTTGCTGGCGTTGCTGCTCGGCGGCAAGAGCGAGCGTGCGACCCAGGGCTGGGGCGTCGGCACCCACAACTACAAATTGGCCGCCAAGGCGCCATGGATGAACCCGGTGCGCGAAGAACTGACGCTGCTGATCAGCCACCAGGATCAGGTCACGTCGCTGCCGGAAAACGCCACGGTCATCGCTTCCAGCGATTTCTGCCCGTTTGCCGCCTACCACATCAACGATCAGGTGCTGTGCTTCCAGGGGCATCCGGAGTTCATCCACGACTACTCCCGCGCCTTGTTGGAGATTCGCCAACAGGCACTGGGCGAGCAGGTCTACTCCAAGGGTATTGCGAGCCTGGAACAGGAACACCACGGCACCACGGTGGCCGAGTGGATGATGCGGTTTGTGGCGCACAAGCCAGCAGCTGATTGAAATTAAAAACATCGCGAGCAGGCTCGCTCCTACATTGATCTCTGCAACACCGAAGATCGACTGTGGGAGCGAGCCTGCTCGCGATCGAGTGCGAAGCACTCGCCTTGGATTTAAAGCCACCCCGACTTCTTGAAACTTGCCCACAACCCCAGACAACCCACCGTAATAAACCCCAGCACCCCGAAATACCCGTAGTGCCAGGTCAACTCGGGCATGTTCTGGAAATTCATCCCATAGATCCCCGCCACCGCCGTCGGGAAGGCCAGGATCGCCGCCCAGGCCGCAAACTTGCGTTGTACCACGCTCTGGCGTGAGGCCTCCAACAGCACCCCGACCTCAATCGTCTGGCTGGCAATATCCGCCAGCGTCGTCAGGTCTTCCATCTGCCGCGTTACATGGATCTGCACATCGCGAAAGTACGGGCGCATGTTCTTGTCGATGAACGGGAAGCTCAGCCTCTGCAGTTCCTCTCCTATCTCGATCATCGGCGCCACATAACGACGCAAGCGTAAAACATCACGACGCAGGCCATGTAGCTTCTGGATGTCGTAATCATTCAGCGAGCCACATAACACATTGCCCTCCAGCACATCGATTTCCGCGTGAATGGCTTCGCCCATCGGCTGGTAGTTTTCGATCACGAAATCGAGGATGGCATAGAGTACGAAATCTTCCCCGTGCTCAAGCAATAGCGGACGCGCCTCACAGCGCTGTCGGACATGGGCGTAGGACGCCGAGTGACCGTTGCGCGCAGTAATGATGTAGCCATTGCCGGCAAAGATATGCGTCTCGATGAACTCGAGTTTGCCTTCGTGGCGGATGGGGGAGTAGGTCACGATGAACAGTGCATCGCCGAAGGTTTCCAGCTTCGGCCGGCTGTGCTTTTCCAGGGCGTCTTCGATGGCCAGTTCGTGCAGGTTGAACTGGCGTTGCAGATTATAGAGTTCCTCGGCGTTCGGCTCTTCGAGGCCGATCCAGACAAAGTGCCCGGGCTTTGCCGCCCAGGCTGCGCCTTCGTCAAGGGTAATATTGGTGACTCTCTTACCGGCGCTATAAACCGCAGCAGCAACAACTCTACCCATGATGGTGGTTCACTTCTTTTGGCAGCTTTCAATTGGCAACGAATGCATTGGCAGTGTGGATCAGCTTAGCCTCGCAGTGTTTGAGAGTCAGTTAAATCTGCCGAGTTCTGGGCAAAGACGCACAGGCAAAAGAAAACCCGCACCAGGCGGGTCTTCTTTTTCAGGCGGCTTGCAGTTGCCGGTCCATCGATTCGATGCATTCACGCATCTGCTCGCGGCACTGGGCGATCAGCATGGGCATGTCGTCCAGGCTCAATCCGGCGGTGGGAATCGCCGGCAACGAGCGAATCAGGATTTTCCCGCTGCGCCAGCGGTTCAATCGCATGTGTTTGACGTAACTGCTGACACACACCGGGACGATCGGCACCCCGGCGGCAATAGCCATCTGAAACGCGCCTTTCTTGAAGGGCAGCAAGTCCTCACCCAGATTGCGCGTGCCTTCCGGGAAAACCCAGATCGAAGTGTCTTTGTTTTGCAGGGTGTGGGTGGTGGTCAACATCGACTGGCGTGCCTTTTGCGCATTGCCACGGTCGATCAGCACGTTGCCGGCCAGCCAGAACAACTGCCCGAACAGCGGCACCCACTTCAGGCTCTTTTTGCCGATGCACACGGTGCGGCGGGGCACCACGTTGCCAAACACAAACAGGTCGTAATTGGACTGGTGATTGGCGATGATCACGCAGCTGTCGGGTTTATCCATCAACGGCCCGACTTCGGCTTTCACCCGCAAACGCAAAATACACATGGCCGGCCATGCGTACAGGCGTGCGCACAGGCGGCTGTTGTCCGGATTGAATGGCCGACACAGGCCGAGAATCACTCCCAGCACCCCCGCCACAATAAAGTGCAGGCTCATCAATGACATACGGAACAAAAACAGCATTTACAGGCCCCACCGGGACAAAAGGTGGCGCAGTGTACGGATGTGCACTGTTTTCGGCAATTGCTCCCAGGGAAGTGGGAGATGGCCGATGTTTGAGCTGATGTTGCCGACTATTTGGTCAGACGCGGTCTAGAGCGTTTGCAGACGTTTAACCAAGACACCTATGAAAAAGCCCGACACGACGGTCGGGCTTTTCGTTGCAGCAGTTCCGGGCTTAGCCCAAATGTTCCTGGTCCTGGATGATCGCGTTGTCCAGGGCCTCCAGCAACGCCTTGCGCACTTTCAGTTTGGTGTTCTTGTGCGCGGTCATGTTGATCTTCTTCAACTGACGAGCCGCCGCCAGCGCCGCGCCTTGCAGTTCTTCAGGCGAGACCACCACATCAAGGAAGCCGGCTGCCACGGCGCCTTGTGGATTGAACATCTCGCCGTTGACCACCGAACGCTGCAACGCCACTTTGTTCAGGCGGTCACGGGCGATCTCGATGCCTGCGTGGTGCATGGTCATGCCGATCTGCACTTCGTTCAGGCCGATACTGAATGGACCGTCTACACCGATGCGATAGTCGGCCGACAACAGCAGGAACGCACCCTTGGCCACCGCATGCCCCGAGCACGCCACGATCACCGGGAAGGGGTGCGACAGCAGGCGGCGGGCCAGGGTCGAGCCGGCGGTCACCAATGCCACGGCTTCCCTGGGGCCGGCCGTCATCACCTTCAGGTCATAACCGCCAGAGAGAATGCCCGGCTGGCCGGTAATGATCACCACCGCACGATCCGTCACGGCCCGATCCAGCGCAGCGTTGAACTCGGCAATCACATCCGGAGAGATGGCATTGACCTTGCCATTGTTCAAGGTCAGGGTCGCGATACCGTCTTCGAGATGGTAAGAAATCAACTCACTCATGACGCTATTCCTTTCAATAAAGTTGGGCAGACGTTACCCACCGCCGCAGGCCAGGTAAAGCGCCGTGGCTGACCCACCAGTCACCCTTTTCCCGCTCGCCAAGCGTAGCCCGCCGCGCCTGCCGCGCATTCCCCTCTATATAGAAGAGGGCACGAAGCCGGAGATTGGCCGGTTTGCCATGGCCCGGAACGACCGCAAACGCTGAATCGCGTTAACCGCATGAAAATTCTGAAAAAAATATTTGCCATCGGAAAAGCTTTCGACTACATTAGCGCGCCTCGACAGACAGAACTTGTTTGAAGAGATACGGTGAAGTGTCCGAGTGGCTTAAGGAGCACGCCTGGAAAGTGTGTATACAGGAAACTGTATCGAGAGTTCGAATCTCTCCTTCACCGCCACATTCAGTAAGCACAAACCCCTGACTTTCCTAGAGGAAGTCGGGGGTTTGTGGTTTTTGGTGTCTGAAAAGAAGACGCATCCCGCCCAAGCTAGGCCAGCAAGGTAGTGACCCGCTAAAAGCGCAGCAAGCGTAACGCTTTACGCAACTCTCGGAAATTGCCTACAACCCCGGCGAGAGTCACCCCGATATCCTGCCTGCCGTGAAAAACAAACGCTTCCACACGAAAACGCCGCTTTCCTGTTCTGGATAAGCGGCGTTTTTTTAAGCGCGCGTTAGAGGCCTCTCCCACGCATCAGCGATGTCATTCGCGGTTGCTAAACCCTATTCGGTATCATGATATAATACCATGAATAATAAACAGCTCAGCACTCTCAAAGCCTTATTTTCAAGACCAGCCTCGGCAACCATGGAGTGGTCCCGCATCGAATCCTTGTTCGGCGCTGCAGGGGCCAGAACCGTCGAAGGCCATGGTTCGCGAGTACGTTTTGAACTGAATGGCGTGGTGGCCACTTTTCACCGGCCCCACCCCGACAAAGAAGCCAAACCCTACCAGGTGCGTGACGCCAGGGCTTTCCTTGAACAAGCAGGAGTTATCCCGTGAACGTAATGAACTACAACGGCTACTCAGCCCGGATCGAGTACAGCGACGAAGACGGCCTGTTCGTCGGCCACATTGCGGGCATCAAGGATGTTGTCGGGTTTCACGGCGAGTCAGTCAAAGAACTTCGCACCGCATTCGAAGAGGCCGTCACCGATTATCTGGAGACTTGCGCCAAGCTTGGTCGCAACCCACAGAAACCCTATTCAGGCCATCTCAGTCTGCGCCTGGCCCCAGCCCTTCACGCGACGGTTGCTGTGAAAGCTCAGTTAGCCCACAAAAGTATCAATCAGTGGGTCGCTGATGTTCTTCAACGCGAGGCCCATGTTTAGGCAGTGAATATCCGGCAGTGGACTGCTCAAACTCTTCGAACGGCCAGCAACTCGGCCAACGATCCCGTCACGTTGCCGGCGTTTGATGCGTTGGCTGAATATCTGAACAGGAAGGAACCCCCATGATCATCACCACGACCCACGCCATCGAAGGCCGGCAAATTACCGCCTACCTGGACATCGTCAGCGCCGAGTCGGTGCAAGGGATCAATGTTGTCCGCGACGTGTTTGCCGGGATGCGCGACTTTTTCGGCGGGCGTTCCCAGACACTGGAACGAGCGTTGAAGGAAGCGCGCATTCAGGCCACCGATGAGATCAGGGAGCGGGCGCTGGCGCTTGGGGCGGACGCGGTGGTCGGGCTTGATTATGAGATCAGCATGCCGGCCGGCAAGGGCGGGATGGTCGTGGTGTTTGTGGCCGGGACGGCGGTCAAGTTGAGGTGAAAGGTGAGAAGCCATTCGTCGGTCACGGGAAAATCCGAACAGCGGGTCTGTTGGTGACCGGCTAGTCTGAAAAACCTTGGCGATCGATATTCTTTCAGGCAAAGGGTTTGCCGGTGTCGATCGCGCGTTTTGAAAGGGGTGAAGAGATGGCTGATCCATATATCGAGGACGATGGCGCAGAATTTCCGATCAACAACGCCGTGCGGTGTGGTCAGACCCAGTATGTGGCGAGTTTCGGCGAGGACCAGACTGAGGTCGGCAAGATCAAGACCAGGGCGTGCCGGGTACTGAAGGGCAAATTCTTACCCAGGGTGACAGCACCGGTCAGGAAGTAACCGAACGTTAGACAGACCCCGTCATAGAACGGGGTTTTTTGTGTCTGAAAAATTTCATGACAATTTTTTTGAAGGGAGTGATTTTTCACAAACTTTTCACAGGTCCCTTCGTAATCTCGACTCATCCGTTAGAAAGCAACACCTGGCCCGTTTCCCCAGCGGGCTTTTTTTTGTCCGCGATAAAACCTTTTCGGTAAACGCTGTCCAACCGTCGCCAATCGCGAAGTTGGATCGGTGTGCTGGACTTTATCCGCGCAAAAGCATTCAATCTCGCCCCCTTTTTGTGTACCCCTATTTTTTGAGGTTTTTGTCATGCGTTTAACACTGCCCGCTCTGGTTCTGGGGCTTCTGGTTGCTCAAGGTGCAATGGCTGGTGACGGCACTGCCGCGCTGGGCGGTGGCTTGGGCGGCGCATTGGGTAACGTGGTCGGCCAGAAGATGGGCGGCAGCACTGGCGCAGCGATTGGCGCGGGCGTCGCTGGCGCGGCGGGCAGTGCAGTTGCCGCCAAAAAAGGTCATCGCACCAGCGCTGCTATCGGTGGCGGTGTTGGCGCGGCCGGTGGTTCGGTGATCGGCAATAGCCTTGGCGGCAAGTCCGGCGCCACCATCGGTGCTGGCCTGGGCGGTGCATTGGGCGGTGGCGTAGGCAGCAACCTGGCCAAGGGTCACAAGGGTCACTGATCCTGATTGTGCATCTAAAAAGAGCCCGGCTTGATGCCGGGCTTTTTCATTTATGAACGTTTTACGGTGCCGCGGCTCAAATCTTCCATACCCCTGAAAAATGTGAGGCACGCCATGGACCCGAAAACCAACGGCAAGAAAACCGCAAGCCTGAGTGCTCGACGATTGATGTTGCCTGCGATTGTTTTTGGATGGCTGATCTCTCAGGCGGCACTGGCGGGAGGTAATGGAGATGCCGCGGTGGGCGGTGGTCTTGGTGGGGTGTTGGGCAACGTTGTCGGTGGTCAGGTGGGCGGTAGTACGGGAGCAGCGATTGGTGCAGGTGTCGGCGGAGCGGCCGGCAGTGCCATTGCCGCACCCAAGCGCAGTCGCACCGAGGCGGCGGTAGGTGGTGGTTTGGGCGCGGCGGGTGGATCGGTGGTCGGCAACAGTCTTGGCGGTTCGACCGGATCGGCCATCGGCGCAGGCCTGGGCGGTGCAGCCGGCGGTGCGGTCGGCAATGATCTGGGGAGTGACAGCGGTCATTCCCATTCCGGTAACGGTTATAAACATTCGAACAAACACCACAAAAAGCATCGCTAGTTGAGTGAGGCATCCCATGACAGTGAAAAGCAAAGGCAAGGAAGAAAAAGACCCGAGCGGACTGCCATCTATCAACGATCCCGGCAATGAAGATCCGGGATCGCTGATGGATGATGCGACGGTGCCGCTTAATGATGCTGATGATTTGGGCGATGTGGGGAATATCGAGTTTGACGATGAGGAGGAGGACGAAGATTGATCGAGCCGAGTTGGTGGATTGACTGGTTGTCCAGCTGAGCGAACGCGTCCATCGCCCGGTCCTCGTCAGGTCGTGACCTGCACTTCAGGTCACACGAGAGGTGCGATATGAAGACTGATCGGAAAGTCCCCGACGCTGATGAAACACCGGAGTATCCGCTGCCGTCGCCTACCGATTCCTTGAGCCGCGATCAACGACCGCCGGACGATGATGATGCAGGTGTGGAGCAGGTTCCGAGCGAGGACGATATTGAGGCCGATTCCGATGATCGGGACGATGGCGCGGGTGCGGGTGAGCCAGCTATTACGAAACGACAGTGAGCAAGCCCGGGACTCCCGTGAGTCTGCGTGATACGCGTATTTATTCGAAGGTTGGAGAGGGCACACCAGGCTCCCCCACATCAACCTTTGCCCCTCCTTCCCCAAATGGAGCCGAGCATTCCGGCTTGTTCGCCTGCGGGCAATTCCCGTCCAACCCCAATGGATTCACCCACCCTGTCGGGTTCCGGGTGTACCGATACGGGTTCAACCCACCGGCCAGCTTGACCGGATCCGGTGTCAGATAGCGACCGATGTCGGGATGGTAGTAGCGATGGCGGTTGTAGTGCAGGCCGCTCTCGGCGTCGAAGTATTGCCCCTGGAACCGTAGCGGCTGTTCGAATCGTTCGCCGGCGCCCTGGCTCAGTTCGCGGAGTTTGCCGTAGGCGGAGTATTTCGCCGACCAGACGATGGCACCACTGTAGCTGGTCAGTTCCTGCGGGGTGCCGAGATGGTCGAGTTGGTAGTAGAACGGGCGGACGTCTGCCCGGCCCTTGCCGTCGAGCAGCGCCAGCGGGCGGAAGCTGCCGGGTTCGTAAATGTAACTGCGGTAGTGTCGGGGAGCGCTTTCCGCGATGAGCCGGTCGCCTTGCCAGAAGAATTGCGTGGTCTGGCCGTCGACGGTTTTGCGGATGCGCCGGCCGAAGGCGTCGTAGCGGTAGCTGACACCTTTACCGTCCGGGGTGCTGATACTGATCAGGCGGTGCTGGCTGTCGTAAGTGTATTGGGTGACCTGAGGCGGCATACCGCGGTGTTCTCGGATCAGGTTGCCGAAGACGTCGTAGACGTAGTGGCTGTTGCAATGGCGGCGCAGGCGGTTGCCCTGGTGCACGAACGGGCTCGGACGGCCGTGGATCTGCAGGTTGCCGGCCGGGTCATGGGTGAAGCTCTCCGCGAACGGGTCGCGGGCGTGGTGTGCGCCGGTCAGGCGATCGAGTGCATCGTATTGATAGTGGCGTTGGCCCCGACGGCTGTCGGCAATCTGCAGGAGATTGCCCTTGGCGCTGTAGGCATACTCGCGGCTGTACAGCGGTCGTTGCTTTTGGCTGACGGCATGGGCCTGCAAACGGCCTTGCTCGTCGTAGGCGTAATCGCTGAGCAGCAGGCCCTGTTGGCGTTGCTGTTCGCGCCCGCCGACAAAACGGTGGCTGGTCAGGCGCGTGCCATTGAGATCGATGGCAGTGAGGACGCCGCCCTTGGCATGGTGGTAGACAAGGACACAGTCGTCCGGCAGGCGCAGTCGCTTGAGCCGACCGCAGGCATCGTAGACGTAACGCAGGGTGACCCGGCCCTGATGCTCGGTGATCAGCCGGCCCTGGCAGTCGTATTCGAACGCCAGCGGATGGTCCTGACCGTCATCGACGCGGACCAGTCGCCCGAAGTTGTCGTAGTGGTACTCGACCTTGATCCCGTCGGGCAGGGTCTTGAGCAATAGGCGCCCGGCACTGTCGCGTTGGTACTGCGTGACGAGTTGCGAACCGTCGTCGCCGAACTCGGTTTTCTCCAGCAACTGACCATTACCGTCATACGCATAAGTGGTACGACGGCCATCGAAGCCGGTTTCCTGTCGGATCAATCCGCCTGGCGTGTAGTCCAGCCGATAGGTGTCGCCGACCTCGTTTTCGATCTCGGTGAGCAATAGCTGCGCATGATCGTAGCCGTACTTCAGTGCGCTGCCGTCGGGGTTGATCCGACGGCTGACCAAGTGCAGGTCGTCGGCGTATTCGTAACGGGTTACCCGTCCCAGTTCGTCGGTTTCGGCGGTGACCTGGCCGTAGGCGTTGTAGCGACAGGCACGGCAGGCACCGGTGGGCAGTGTGGTCCGTGTCAGTCGACCCACGGCGTCCCACTCATAGCTGGTGACCGCACCGTGTTCGTCCTGCCCGGTAATCCGCCGGCCCAGCACATCGTAGGAAAAAGTGCGCTGGGTACCGTCCGGCAAAGTCTCCTCCAACAGTTGCCCCAAGGCGTTCGAGACAAACCGGTGACTGCTCTGGTCGGGGAATCGGATTGTCAGCAAGCGCCCCTGCGGGTCGTAGACATAGCGGGTGATCTGTCCGTCCGAATCAGTAACGGCAGTGATATCGCCCTGGAGATTGCGCTGACAGGTCCACGTCTCCTGACCCCGCGTGTGGGTGTGCAGGACGCCGTGACGATACTCGCAGGACGTGGGCGCCTCATTCTGCGCAAGCAGCGTAACCAGCCGACCGACTTTGTCATATTGGTATCCGGTGACGGCGCCGAGGGCGTCCTGCTCAGCGATCAGGCGGCCTTGATCGTCGTAGGCGTAACGCGCCTCCATTTGGGTAAACGAGGCCCAATGATGGATGCAGCGGGCTGCCTTGCCGGAGCGTTCCCACGCCCAGAAAAAACTCGCGCCACCAGCCAGTTGCCGTTGCAGGATGACGTGCTGCTCGTCGTAGTCATAGCGCTCGCTTTCACCCGCGGCGTTGGTTGCCTCGATCAAGCGCTGGCGGGCGTCGTAGCGGTAGCTGACCAGTGTCTGTTCGGTGCGCCAGGTGTTCGTCTCGGGATCGCCGCGCTGAAACACCTGATAGTCGACGGCCACCAGGTGCTTGAGGTCGTAACGCAGCAATAAGGCGCGGTCGGCGCCGTTGTCCAGGCGTTGGATCCGGTCACAGCGGTCCCGCTCTACTGTCAGGCGGTTGCCGTAGGCGTCGCTGATCGCGCTGAGCCGGCCGTCATGAAAGTGGTAGAACCGCGCGCGGTCGCCGGCCGGGGAAAGGATCAGTTCGTCCGGCTTCTCGCCGAGGTAAATCGCCGCCCGCGACAGGCTGTTGTGGAGCACCGGCCGCGTCGCCGTCGGGCGGGGAAAGGGTGTGCGGCGGTTTTCGGGGTCGATCCACAGTACCTTATCGCCGTGGAGTTCCAGGTGCTGGGACAGTGAATGGCTCCAGCCAAAACCGAGGCCGCTGTCGATTTCAACGGCACTGGTGCGATAGAGGCGGGTGAAATCGAAGGGCAGGATCCCGTCGAGGGTGCCGTCGGTGAGGGACAGCAATCCTTCGCCGGTAACCATCGACACCGGGCCGTTGTGGGTGGCGGTTCGCTCGACGGTGTCGGCGCTGTCGTCGTTGGGGTTTTTCGCTTGCCTGGAGGCGTCCTCGCGGCGTTCCTGCCTACCGGAGCGAAGTGTCAGGGGACCGCTGGCGGGGCATGCCAATACCTCTTGGGGATCGAACATCTGCTGTCTTTCGCTTGGCGGAGTATGGAGCGCGAAACTCTGCGGGGGATCAGCGAGGAAAGAAGTCGGGAAAGGTGGCGCTTGCTGTAGGGCGATTCGCTAAATCGCGGAGGGCCATTCGGCGTCGATTGGGATTTGATCATTGCTCTGGACCGGTGGCGCTCGCTATGCTGCTGAATCCTTTAATCCATGGGGCATCGGCCGTACCTGAGCTGCCCGGGATGACTTAGAAAACGGATCAGATGCGATGAATGCACCACTGAAAGCAATCGGCCCGATCAAGGCCGTGATTTTCGATATGGACGGCTTGTTGCTGGATACAGAGGGCATTTACACCGAAGTCACGTCCATCATCGCCGCGCGTTACGGCCGGACGTTCGACTGGAGCATCAAACAGAACATCATTGGCCGGGGCGCAGGCGATCTGGCGCGCTATGTGGTTGAAGCGCTGGACTTGCCGATTACGGCGCAAGAATTTCTGGTGATCCGCGAGCCGCTGATGCGCGAGCGTTTTCCTACAGCACAGGCAATGCCCGGCGCACAGGAACTGGTACGGCATCTGAAGGCCAACAACATTCCCATTGCCGTGGGCACCAGTTCGTCGAGTCAGTCGTTCGGCCAGAAAACCACCTTGCACCGCGACTGGTTCGCCCTGTTCGACTTCATCGTCACCGCCGATGACCCCGAGGTGGGCGCGGCCAAACCGGCACCGGATATTTTCCTGACGGCGGCGCGGCGCCTGGGTGTTGCACCCGAAGATTGCCTGGTGTTCGAGGATTCGCCTTTCGGTGTCACCGCGGCGAAAGCGGCGGGGATGACGGCGATTGCAATTCCGGATGCGGCAATGGCCGACGCCAGGTACGCACATGCCGATGGCATTCTTCGTACGCTGAGGGCGTTTGTGCCGAGTGCTTTTGGTTTGCCGGCGCTTGAGTGGACCTAGCCAAAAGACGGCTCGACTCTGGCCAATGTGGGAGCGAGCCTGCTCGCGAAGGCGGTGTTTCAGACAACATCAAGGTGTCTGATACTCCCTCTTCGCGAGCAGGCTCGCTCCCACAGTTATTGCAGTTGGCAGATACGAATCAGGCGCCGAAACCACCGTCGATGGTCAGGCTGGCTCCAGTGATGTAGCCCGCTTCAGGGCTGACGAGGTAGGCGACGAAACTGGCGATCTCTTCGGCCTTGCCGTAACGGCCCACGGCCATCAACGGGATCAGGCTTTCCGCAAAGTCACCGTGGGCCGGGTTCATGTCGGTGTCGACCGGGCCCGGTTGCACGTTATTGATAGTGATGCCTTGCGGGCCGAGATCACGGGCCAGGCCTTTGGTCAGGCCGACCAGCGCCGACTTGCTCATGGCGTACGGGCCGCCACCGGCGAAGGGCATGCGGTCGGCATTGGTGCTGCCGATGTTGATGATGCGACCGCCTTCGGTCATGTGCCTGGCGGCGGCCTGGGTGGCGATGAACACGCTGCGCACGTTGATGGCCAGGGTCTGGTCGAAGTCTTCGAGTTTGAACTCGGCCAGCGGTGCGACCGCCAGTACGCCGGCATTATTGACCAGGATATCCAGGCGACCGAAGGCTTCTACCGTGGTGGACACGGCACCGCGGATGGCGTCGGCGTCGGCGCTGTCGGCCTTGATGGCCAGGGCCTTGCCGCCCTTGGCGATGATGCTGTCTTGCAGTTCTTCGGCCTTGGCCGTGGAGCTGACGTAAGTGAAGGCAACGGTCGCGCCTTCAGCGGCCAAGCGCTTGACGATGGCGGCGCCGATACCGCGGGAACCACCTTGAATCAATGCCACTTTGCCGCTGAGGTTCTGAGTAGTCATGTCGATCTCCAAGTCCCGAGGCGAGATGTCCCGGTTGATGGAGCCTAGTATCGATTCAGGATTACCTGCTGTGTAGACCATAATTGCGATAGTCTGTGTAAACCAAAAGTTTATAGTGGCGCCTATGGAAACCTTCAGCAGTATCGAATGCTTTGTGCGCAGTGCCGAGGTCGGCAGCTTTGCCGAAGCGGCGCGTCGCTTGAGCCTGACACCGGCGGCGGTGGGCAAGAGCGTTGCCAAACTCGAGGCGCGCCTGGGCGTCAGATTGTTCCAGCGCAGCACTCGCAGCCTGACCCTGACGGAGGCCGGTCAACTTTTCCTTGGTGAAGTCAGTGCCAGTCTGCACACCATCCAGAATGCCGTGGCTAATCTCGCCAGCGCCGAGGGACGCCCGGCAGGCACCTTGAAGGTCAGCATGGGCACGGTGTTCGGACGCTTGTATATCGTGCCGCTGCTCGGGGAGTTCTTGCGGCGTTTTCCGGCGATCAATCCGGACTGGCATTTCGACAACCGTCAGGTCGACCTGATCGGCCAGGGTTTCGATGCCGCGATCGGTGGCGGATTCGAACTGCCTCAAGGGGTGGTGGCACGCAAGCTGACGCCAGCCCATCGCGTGTTGGTAGCCTCCGCGGGTTACCTGGCGGCGCACGAAGCGATCCTCGAGCCCGATGATCTCAAGCAGCACGACGGCATCCTCATTCGCTCGCCGCAGACCGGTCGCGTGCGCTCCTGGCAATTGACCAGTCGCACCCAGCAACACAGTTCGTTGGCCCTCAAGACGCGGATGACCCTGAGCGACTCGGAGGCCGCTTGCGCCACGGCCACCCAGGGCCTGGGCATTGCGCTGGTGAGCATGCCGTTTGCCGTGGGCTATCTGGAGGCGGGGACGTTGCAGAGGGTGTTGCCGGACTGGTATGTCGACGATGGCAATATTTCCATCTATTACGCCGAACACAAACTGCTGCCTGGCAAGACCCGGGCGTTTGTGGAATTCGTCATTGAGCAGTTTGCCGAGCGGGGGTTGGGGCAGAGGTTTAGTGCTGTTTGAGCAAGTCTTGAAACCGGGGTGCGGCCATCGCGAGCAGGCTCGCTCCCACACTGGATCTGCGACGCAAGCAAATCCCCTGTGGGAGCGAGCCTGCTCGCGATGAGCGATAACGCGGTCTACCGGGCAAACCGCCCCGGCCAGCCAATGATGTTTTTCGGCCGCGGCGTCGCATAGGTCCGCACTTTCGATGTCGACAGCCCCAGTCGCACCAATGATTCGGCAATGGTCACTGCCGCCGTCACGCCGTCCACCACCGGTACCCCGGTACGCCGGCGAATCTGCTCGTCCAGCCCAGCCATGCCGCCGCAGCCCAGGCAAATCACTTCGGCCTTGTCCCGGGTCACCGCCAGTTCGGCCTGATGCACGATGGCCTCCAGTGCGCGCTGCGGTTCGTGTTCCAGTTCCAGCACGGCCAAACCACTGGCCCGTACCGAGGCGCAACGGTCCCAGAGGCCGGAGAGCTTGAGGCGATCTTCGATCAGCGGCACGGTGCGGTCGAGGGTGGTGACCACGGAATAGGCGTGACCGAGAAACATTGCCGTGCTGGCGGCGGCATCGGTGATGTCCACCACCGGCACATTGAGCAGTTCCTGCAAGCCTTCACGGCCGTGTTCGCCGTAGCCGGCCTGGATCACGGCGTCGAACGGCTGGTCGTAGGACATCACCCGGTCCATGACCGCGATGGCCGCCAGGTAACTTTCGAAATTGCCTTCGATGGAGTCGGCGCCGAAGTACGGGGTGAGGCCGACGATTTCCGTGCCGGGCGATGCGACGGCCTGCGCCGAGCGGGCGATGGCCTGGGTGATGGATTCGGTGGTGTTGACGTTGACCACGAGAATGCGCATGGGGAGTCCTTATTGCAGTTGGTTCTGCGACCCGGTATCGCCGGGCCGCGACAGGATCAATGGCTGACGTTGTCGACCGCGATGGCTTCGCCGCTGACATCGGTGTAGAGCGGTTGGCGCTTGGCGATGATCAGGTAGAGCATCCCGGCGATGCCGGCACCCATCAGCCAGGAGAACGGCGATACGCTGTGGAAACCCGGCACCAGGGCCAGGACAATGGCGATGAGGGCGGCGGGAATGAACGCCGCCACGGCGCGCAAATTGACCCCGCGGCTGTAGTAATACGCGCCGTTCGGGTCTTCGCTGTACAACTGCGGCACGTTGACCCGGCCTTTTCGCACCAGCCAGTAGTCGACCATGATCACCCCGTACAACGGGCCGAGCAGGGCACCGAGGCCGGACAGGAAATACACGATCACCAGCGGGCTGTTGTAGAGGTTCCACGGCAGGATCAGCACGGCGATGGTCGCGCTGATCAGCCCGGCGCGGCGGAAGGTCAGGTACTTGGGCGCCAGGTTGCTGAGCACGAACGCCGGGGCGACGAAGTTGGCCATGATGTTCACTGCCACGGTGACGATCAGGAACGCCAGGCAGCCGAGCACCAGGAAGAAGGTATTGGGGATCGAGGCGATGATTTCGGTCGGGCTTTCGATGATCCGGCCATTGATCTGAAATTGCGCGCCGCACAGCAGGACGGTGATGCTGGCGAACACCAGGATATTCACCGGCAAGCCCCAGAAATTTCCGACCTTGATGGTCTTGCGGCACGGCGAAGAGCGGGCGAAGTCGCAGAAGTTGAGGATCAAGGTGCCGTAGATCGCCAGCCACAACGCGCCACCGGCAAAGATGTTGCGCCACATCTCACCGCCAGTCAGCGGTTCGCGGATCGACCAGGCGATGGTCGCATCGGCCTGGGTGTACATCCACGCGGCAAGGGCGGCAACGGTCAGCAGAATCACCGGGCCGGCAAATGCCTCGTAGCGCCGCACCATCTCCATGCCATAGGCAAGGATCGCCAGTTGCACGAACCAGATCGCGACGAAACACACCCAGCCCAGGGTCGACAGGCCGAGGATCGAGTCGTGGTCGTAGTCGGCGAAGCCGGGATGGACCGCCGTCAACAGCACGCGAAAGACCACGGACGCAAGGTACGTCTGAATGCCGAACCAGGCGATGGCGATAACGGCGCGGATCAACGCAGGAATTTGCGCACCGTGAATGCCGAAACTGATCCGGCTGATGACCGGAAACGGCACCCCGGTTTTCTGGCCCATGTAGCCAGACAGGTTCATGAAGAAGTAAACCAGCGCCGCGCCGATCCCCAGGGACAGGAGAATCTGCCAGCCACCCAGACCCAAAGCGTACAGACCGATGGCAAACGAGTAGTTGGCAATGTTGTGCACGTCGTTGGTCCACAGGGCAAAGATGCTGTAGCGGCCCCAGCGCCGACCTTCGGCCTTGGTCGGCGCCAGGTCCTTGTTGTGCAATCGGGGGCTGAGCACCACGGGGGCGTGATGCGCCTGATTGTCGGCGGTGTGGGTGGAATGGGAGGAGGGTAGATCCAGCGCGATGTTGTTATTGGAGAGACTAGTACGCATTCCGGCAGGCTCCTGATGCTCGACGCCGCGATGACTGTGCATGAGCGTCGGCTCGACAAATCTTCGTCGCGGGTGGCGAATATCATTGATTACGGGGCATCTGCAGCCTGTACGGGATAGGGCGCTTCAGGCTTGCGGATCTAAAGTGTGTGTATGTTTTGATTTTATTGTATACAAAACATGTATGCACTTAAGCCAGATCCATGCCAGTCGGAAGTTCTATGAAAGGCATTGCTCATTTCTTTTTGTTATGGCTTTTCGCCAAGTTACTGAAAAGCAATCAATATAAATTGACTGTTTGATCAGGTATTTATTTTCCGGAGGGGATTCAGGAGGGAGTGGCGGCGCCAGGCAAGCGGAGGGATGTAACTTTTGGGGGCGCGGAAACAAAAAGTGCACACATAAATGGCACTGATGGTGACATTCCTGTGTACACATTTTTTGAAGCTGCAGATAACACTGTAGGAGCGAGCCTGCTCGCGATGGTCGTCAACGATAACGCGGGGTGCCTGATACCCGGCTGCGTTCTCGGGTTCATCGCGAGCAGGCTCGCTCCTACAGTGGGTTTACGCTTTGGATTTGCTAATGATATTCCCCGCATGCAGCCCGCATTCCTTCTGCGTCGCTTCTTCCCACCACCAGCGGCCTTCGCGCTCGTGCTGGTTCGGCAGTACCGGGCGGGTGCAGGGTTCGCAGCCGATGCTGATGAAACCGCGTTCGTGCAGGCTGTTGTACGGCAGCTCCAGCATGCGGATGTAGCCCCAGATCTCTTCGCTGGTCATTTGTGCCAGCGGGTTGAACTTGTACAGGGTGCGTTCCGGGGTGGAGAACGCGGTGTCGATTTCCATCACCGCGACGGCGCTGCGGGTGCCGGGGCTCTGGTCCCGGCGCTGGCCGGTGGCCCAGGCCTTCACGCCTGACAGCTTGCGGCGCAGCGGTTCGATCTTGCGGATGCCGCAGCATTCGCCATGACCGTCCTTGTAGAAACTGAACAGGCCTTTTTCCTTAACGAACGGTTCAAGTTTCGTGTGGTCCGGCGACACCAGCTCGATGTCGATCTTGTAGTGCTCGCGCACCTGATCGATGAAGCGGTAGGTCTCGGGGTGCAGGCGGCCGGTGTCGAGGCTGAACACCTTGACGTTCTTGTTCAGCTTCCAGGCCATGTCCACCAGCACTACGTCTTCGGCGCCGCTGAAAGATATCCACAGGTCATCGCCGAACTCGGCAAAAGCGAGTTTGAGAATGTCCTGGGCGGACTTGTTGGCATAGGTCGTGGCGAGTTCCACGACGTCGAACGTTGGGCTCATCAGGGCGGCTTCCTACAGGTCGGTGGCGCTGGGCGCTCTATATGGGGTCGATGGTAACAAAAAGCTGCGCGGGCCGGGGCATCCTCTGCGTTGCGCAGGCAGGCCCGAGTCGCTAGAGTTCGGCAGTCTTTTTGCTCGCTCGACTCAATAATCAATACAAATGGGAGTGTCTTGTGGAAATTGCCTGTCTGGATCTTGAAGGTGTGCTGGTTCCGGAAATCTGGATCGCCTTCGCCGAAAAAACCGGGATCGAATCCCTCAGGGCCACCACCCGGGACATTCCCGACTACGACGTGCTGATGAAGCAGCGCCTGCGGATCCTCGACGAGCACGGCCTGAAGCTCTCCGACATTCAGGAGGTGATCGCCACGCTCAAGCCGCTGGACGGCGCCATCGAGTTCGTCGACTGGCTGCGCGAGCGCTTCCAGGTGGTGATCCTGTCGGACACCTTCTATGAGTTTTCCCAGCCGCTGATGCGTCAGCTGGGCTTCCCGACCTTGCTCTGTCATCGCCTGATTACTGACGACACCGGGCGAGTCACTGACTATCAACTGCGTCAGAAAGATCCAAAACGTCAGTCGGTCCTGGCCTTCAAGAGCCTCTACTACCGGGTGATCGCGGCAGGGGATTCCTACAACGACACCACGATGTTGGGCGAAGCCGATGCCGGGATTCTGTTCCATGCGCCGGACAATGTGATTGCGCAGTTCCCGCAGTTCCCGGCGGTGCATACGTTTGAAGCGCTGAAGCAGGAGTTCATCAAGGCTTCGAACCGCACTTTGAGCCTGTAACCTCGACCTTGTAGGAGCGAGCCTGCTCGCGATGAGCCTGAGAGCGCCGCGGGGTGTCAGGTTTCCGGCGTTATCGTTGACGACCATCGCGAGCTGGCTCGCTCCTACAGGTTTTGCAGCGTATCGAGCAAGACCTTCACCTTGGTGATCGATTCCTGAAATTCGGCCTGCCACTCCGAGTCCGCGACAATCCCGCCGCCGCCCCAGCAACACACCTGCCCGTCCTTGACCAGCAAACTGCGAATGGCGATGGAGCTGTCCATCTCGCCGCGTACGTCCAGGTACAGTAACGAACCGCAATACAGGCCGCGCCGGGTCGGCTCCAGCTCGTCGATGATCTGCATGGCGCGAATCTTTGGCGCGCCGGTAATCGAGCCGCCAGGGAAGCTGCCGGCGATCAGGTCCAGGGCATCGCGCTCATCCGCCAGTTCACCGGTGACGCTGCTCACCAGGTGGTGCACGTTCGGATAGCTTTCCAGGCTGAACAGTTCCGGCACCCGTACTGAACCGGTGCGGCAGGTGCGACCGAGGTCATTGCGCAGCAGGTCGACAATCATCAGGTTTTCCGCGCGGTCCTTGGGGCTGGCCAGCAATTCGGCGGCGTTCGCGGCGTCTTGCTCTGGCGTCAGCCCCCGCGGGCGGGTGCCCTTGATCGGGCGGGTTTCCACATGACCCTGGCTGACTTTGACGAAGCGTTCCGGCGACAGGCTGAGTACGGCGTCGCCGTCGGGCAAGCTCTGAAAACCGGAAAAAGGCGTTGGGCATGCTGCGCGCAGCGCACAGTAAGCGGCCCACGAATCACCCTGGCAAGGCGCGCGAAACCGTTGGGCGAAATTGACCTGGTAACAGTCGCCGGCCTGAATGTACTGCTGGATGCGTTCGATGGCCTGTTGATACTCGTCTGCGCTCAAGTCGGCGGTCATCGGAGTGAGCAGTTTGAAGGGCGCGACCTCTTGCGGGGCAGGCTGGCTGAACAGCTCGATCAGGCGCTGACGCTCGCTGTCGGGCAGGGTCGGGTGGAACACCAATTGACTGCTCAGCGACAGGTGGTCGCTGATCAATGCCCAGCCGTACAAGCCGAAACGCGCGTCGGGCAAATGGAGGTCGTCACGGGCCTGGCTCGGCAGGCGCTCCAGATGTCGGCCGAAGTCGTAACTCAGATAGCCGATCAACCCACCGGCAAACGGCAACTCATAAGGTGCCGGCAGAGTGGCTTCGCCCAGTCGTGTCAGGTTGTCGCGCAGGCGTTGCAGGAAAGCGTCGCCACTTTCGTCGGGTGATACCGTCAATTGCTCCAATGGCCAGGCGCTGAGCAGGTCATAGCGACCGCGGTCGGCGCTGGGGCGGCCACTGTCGAGCAGGACGGCGCCGGGCGCATGGCGAATCGCCGCGAAATATTCGGCGGGGTTGGCGCGATAGGGCAGCGGGTGTACGGAGCAGATCAACATGGGCGGGGGAAGTCAGCCATCGAGGCGGGGTGGCGATTGTAGTCCTCTGCAGGATTTGGTCCTAGAGGGATGTCGGAAATTGAAAGATTGGGGCAAGGCTGGGGGGCTTTGGGTGCATACAAGTCAGTCATCGCGAGCAGGCTCGCTCCCACAGGGTTCAGCGCCGTTCTTGTGGGAGCGAGCCTGCTCGCGAAAGAGGCGACTCGGTTCTGGATCAGCCCTCGACCGCAGGAATATGCCCAAACAACTCCTGCACAAACGCCACGCGCTCTTCGACCGTTTCGGTCACGCCACGGGTCTTCAGGTCTTCCAGCCGTGCCTCGACCGCATGAGTGCGCAACGTCAGGCCGCAGTCATTGGCAATCTGGATATTCAGCCCGGGCCGGGCGTTGAGTTCCAGAATCAGCGGGCCTTTTTCCTGGTCCAGGACCATGTCGACACCGATGTAGCCCAAGCCGCACAACTCATGACAGCCAGCGGCGAGCTTCATGAAACCGTCCCAGTAGGGCAGTTGCACGCCATCCACTGCGTTGGTGGTGTCCGGGTGTTTGTTGATGATGTTGTTCAGCCAGGTGCCGCGCAGGGTCAGGCCGGTGGCCAGGTCCACGCCGACACCGATGGCGCCCTGGTGCAGGTTGGCCTTGCCGTTGGACTGGCGCGTCGGCAGGCGCAACATGGCCATCACCGGGTAGCCCATCAACACAATGATGCGAATGTCCGGTACGCCTTCGTAACTGATGCTCTTGAAGATCTGGTCCGGAATCACGCGGTATTCGATCAGCGCCCGGTCGCGGTGACCGCCCAGGGAGTACAGGCCGGTCAGGATGCTGGAAACCTGGTGCTCGATTTCTTCATGGCTGATGATCCGGCCGGACACCGTGCGATAACGCCCTTCAAAGCGGTCGGCAATGACCAGGATGCCATCACCGCCAGCGCCCTGGGCCGGTTTGATCACGAAGTCATTGCGTGCGCCGATGATCTCTTCGAGGTTATCGATTTCCTTCTCGGTGGAAATCACCCCATAGAGTTCCGGTACATGAATGCCGGCGGCGATGGCGCGCTCCTTGGTGATGATCTTGTCATCGACGATCGGGTACAGGCTGCGCTTGTTGTACTTGAGCACGTAGTCTGCGTTGCGCCGATTGATCCCCATGATGCCCCGGGCTTCCAGGGCCTTCCAGGTCTTCCAGAGGCCGAACATCAGGCGTCAACCTTTTTCAGGAAGGCCTTGAAGCGCACCAGTTCGGTCAGGCGATAACCGCGATAACGCCCCATGGCCAGCATGAAACCTACCAGGATCAGCAGGATCGCCGGGAAAGTGAACACGAAGTACACCAGTTCCGGCACGGTCATGATCAGGTGCGCCAGGGACGCGGCGAACAGCGTGCCGATGGCCACTTTCATGGCATGGCCACCGCCGCGCTCTTCCCAGGTGATCGACAGGCGTTCGATGGTCATGGTCAGGATCACCATCGGGAACAGCGCGACGGACAAGCCGCGTTCCAGGCCGAGTTTATGGCTGAACAGGCTGATCGCCGCAATCAACACCACCACGAACGTCAGCACCACCGACAGCCTCGGCAGCATTTGCAGTTTCAGGTGTTCAAGGTAGGAACGCAGCGACAGGCCCAGCGCCGTGATGATGGTAAACAGCATGATGCCGAAGCCGAGCTGGGTTTCGCGGAAGGCCAGGGCGATCAGCACCGGGGTGAAGGTGCCCAGGGTCTGGATGCCGATCAGGTTGCGCAGGATCAGGATCACCAGCACGCCGATCGGGATCATCACCATGATCATGAAAGTCTGCTGGGTCTGCAGCGGCAGGCCATACAGCGAGTATTCGAGGAAGTTGGCGTCGGTGTTTTCGTCGGTCAGCTTGGCCAGGCGAATGGCGTTCATTTCGCTGTTGTTCAGGCTGAAGGTCACGTTGGCTTTCTTGCCGCCATCGACGGTGATCAGGTTTTCGTCGCCGGTCCACCACAGCAGGCGGTCGGTCGGCAGGCCTTGTTCACCGGTTTCCGGGTTGAAGTACAGCCAGTCGCTGCCATTGAAACTGCGCAGCCACAGTTCCGGCATTTGCGGCTGGTCGGCCACCAGGCGGATGGTGTGGACCTTCTCGATCGGTACGTGGGCGATGGACAGCAGCAACTCGACGATTTTCGCCTTGTGCGCAGCGGATGGGTCGCCGGCCAGCAGCAGTTTCACGTTGTCGTCGTTGAGGTTGTTGACCCGCTTGATGGCTTCGCCGACGAAGGTTTCGACGTCGGCCGAGTGTTGGCGAATCGGTGCAAGCAGGGCTTCGGCGGCGATTTTTTCCGGGCCTTCGATGGTCAGGCTGTCGCGAAAGGTCGGGCCTTTGATCTTGGCTTTCTCGCCGGAATAACGCTTGGTCAGCACCAGGCGGTAGTACAGCGTCTGATTGCCTTTGGCCCGGCGCGCCGACCAGGTGACCTTGCGGTTGCCGTCGACCCGGTTCACGGCCACGCCGTAGTTATTGGAGATGAAGCTCTCGTTGAGGCTGACGAAGTCGCGGCTCAGCGGAGGCACGAACATCTGGATCTTGACCGGGTCTTTGGCACTGGCGACGAACTCGACCTTGGCGTCGATGTTCCACAGGTCGTCGGTGGCGTCTTCGGTCACCGGGATGCCCAGTACGAAGATCTGGTAGGCCGTAATTGAAATGCCCAGCACCACCAGGATGGCGATCAGCAGTTTCAGGTGAAGGGTAAGAGAGCGCATTTGAATTACTCGGCGGTATGAGCGTCGGTGGTGCAGGCAGGTTTGCCGGCAGCATATTTAAGGCTGGGGTCAACCAGTGCATCGAAGCGCTTGAGCGCTTCGGAGCCAATCAGTAGCGGGTATTGGAAAGCGCTGCGGTCGGTCAGGTTCACTTCGATGCTGCGCAGGGCCGAGCCCATGCAGATGTCCAGTTCGATCACCGGGCGGGCGGTGTACTTCTTGCCTTCCTCCGGGTCGTAGTCGCCGGCCCGGCGCTTGATCTTGCTGACGCGGGCCAGCGGGCGTTCGATCGGGTGTGAATGGGCGGTGTCGATGGCCAGGTAAAAGCGCACCCACGACTCGCCGTTGCGTTTGAAACGTTTGATATCCCGTGCACTCAGGGACGCGGTTTTTGCCCCGGTGTCGAGTTTGGCCGCCACTTCCAGATCGATGCCATTGAGCGATGCGTACTCATTGAGGCCATACACGGTCTTTTCCCCGGCCATTGCGAAGCCGGGCAGGCAAAAGAAATAAAGGAAGGTGGGGAAGGGCTTGAGTCTCATAAATCCTGGTGCGCAGCGGTCCGACTTGATTCAAGGCCCTGGCATCGCTGCGCAAGCTCCCTCGTATGCCTGTCAGGTTTTTATGACAGGCAGTGCAGATGTGACAAACAAATGCGGGCGGCATTCTAGCACGGTGGTCTGTTGGCGCCAGCGCTGGCCGGTGGCTATAAATAGAGGGGGTTGCTTCGTAATGGTGCAACCGGTTATCAGAAGATTGTCGACAATATCGATTTAACCTTTGACTGTGCCGCCTGTATTCGTTAGTTTTTGCGGCATTGGCTTACAAGGTGTCGACAATATGCTGGATCAACTCGATCCCCCGGTTTCTACGCAAGACGATACGGAGACACTTTCCGAGAACGTCTTCCGACGCATTCAGGCGGCTATCGTCAAAGGCGATATCGCGCCGGGCAGCAAAATCTCCGAGCCGGAACTGGCGCGCACCTACGGCATCAGCCGTGGCCCGTTGCGCGAGGCCATCCACCGTCTGGAAGGTCAGCGCCTGCTGGTTCGCGTACCGCATGTCGGCGCCCGGGTGGTGTCGCTCAACCACGCCGAACTGATTGAGCTATACGAAATTCGCGAATCCCTGGAAGGCATGGCCTGTCGACTGGCCGCCGAGCGCATGAGCCTCGAAGAAATCGACGAGCTGCGTCGGGTCCTGGAAACCCACGAGCGCGATGAAGCGTTTCAGGCCGGGAGAGGCTACTACCAGCAGGAAGGCGATTTCGACTTTCATTACCGAATCATCCAGGGCAGCGGTAACCGCACGCTGACCCAAATGCTCTGCGGCGAGCTGTATCAACTGGTGCGCATGTACCGCATCCAGTTTTCCACCACGCCCAATCGCCCGCACCAGGCGTTTGCCGAGCACCACCGAATTCTCGATGCCATCGCCGACCGTGACGGTGAGCTGGCCGAGTTGTTGATGCGCCGTCACATCGGCGCCTCCAAACGCAACATCGCCCGTCATTACCAGGACGGCGCTAACCCGACAGCCAAACGAGGTGAGTCATGAGTTTGAACAAGAGCACTCCAGGCCAGCGTTTCCGCGATGCGGTCGCCAGCGAACATCCACTGCAAGTGGTCGGTGCGATCAACGCCAACCACGCGCTGCTGGCCAAGCGCGCCGGTTTCAAGGCGATCTACCTGTCGGGTGGCGGGGTGGCTGCAGGCTCCCTCGGCGTACCGGACCTGGGCATCACCGGCCTGGATGACGTGCTGACCGACGTGCGCCGTATCACCGATGTTTGCGACCTGCCGCTGCTGGTGGACGTGGACACCGGTTTCGGTTCCTCGGCGTTCAACGTCGCTCGCACCGTCAAGTCGATGATCAAGTTTGGCGCCGCAGCGATTCACATCGAAGACCAGGTCGGCGCCAAGCGCTGCGGTCACCGTCCCAACAAGGAAATCGTGACCCAGCAGGAAATGATCGATCGCATCAAGGCGGCCGTCGATGCCCGTACCGATGACAGCTTCGTGATCATGGCCCGTACCGACGCCCTGGCGGTGGAAGGCCTGGAGTCTGCCCTGGATCGCGCCGCTGCGTGCATCGAGGCCGGCGCCGACATGGTGTTCCCGGAAGCCATCACCGAGCTTGAAATGTACAAGCTGTTCGCCAGCCGTGTGAAAGCGCCGATCCTGGCCAACATCACCGAGTTCGGCGCGACGCCGCTGTACACCACCGAGCAGCTTGCTGCTGCCGACGTATCGCTGGTGCTGTACCCGCTGTCGGCGTTCCGTGCCATGAACAAGGCCGCGGAAAACGTCTACACCGCGATCCGTCGCGACGGCACTCAACAAAACGTCATCGACACCATGCAGACCCGCATGGAGCTTTACGATCGCATCGACTACCACACCTTCGAGCAGAAGCTCGATGCGTTGTTCGCTGCCAAGAAATAATCGAACTTTTTATATGTAGGAGCGAGCCTGCTCGCGATGGACGTCAACGATTACGTGGTGTCCCTGATGCACCGAGGTGTTACATCCACCTTCGCGAGCAGGCTCGCTCCTACAGGTTTCTCTGACAAAAAGAATATTGGAGACAAAAAATGGCCGAAGCAAAAGTACTCAGTGGCGCCGGGCTCCGTGGCCAGGTCGCCGGGCAAACCGCACTGTCCACCGTGGGCCAGTCGGGTGCCGGTCTGACCTACCGTGGTTATGACGTACGTGAACTGGCGGCTGACGCACAGTTCGAAGAAGTGGCCTACCTGCTGCTGTACGGCGAACTGCCGAGCAAGGCGCAACTGAACGCCTACATCGACAAACTGAGCAAGCTGCGCGACCTGCCGCAAGCACTGAAAGAAGTGCTGGAACGCATCCCCGCCGACGCCCACCCGATGGACGTGATGCGCACGGGCTGCTCGTTCCTGGGCAACCTGGAGCCGGAGAACAATTTCTCCGAGCAGCACGACAAGACCGACCGACTGCTGGCCGCGTTCCCGGCGATCATGACCTACTGGTATCGTTTCAGCCATGAAGGCAAGCGCATCGATTGCGTGAGCGACGAGCAGTCTATCGGTGGACACTTCCTGCACCTGCTGCACGGCAAGAAGCCGAGCGAGCTGCATGTCAAGGTGATGAACGTTTCGCTGATCCTCTACGCAGAGCACGAGTTCAACGCATCGACCTTCACCGCACGTGTTTGCGCGTCGACCCTGTCTGACCTGTATTCGTGCATCACCGCGGCCATCGGCTCGCTGCGCGGCCCGCTGCACGGCGGCGCCAACGAAGCGGCGATGGAAATGATCGAGCGTTTCTCGTCGCCGGAAGACGCGATCAAGGGCACCCTCGGCATGCTCGAGCGCAAAGACAAGATCATGGGCTTCGGTCACGCGATCTATAAGGACAACGATCCGCGCAATGAGGTGATCAAGGGCTGGTCGAAAAAACTCGCTGACGAAGTGGGCGACAAGGTGTTGTTCCCGGTGTCCGAAGCCATCGACAAAACCATGTGGGAGCAGAAAAAACTGTTCCCTAACGCCGACTTCTACCATGCCTCGGCGTACCACTTCATGGGCATCCCGACCAAGTTGTTCACACCGATCTTCGTCTGCTCACGCCTGACCGGCTGGGCCGCCCACGTGTACGAACAACGTGCCAACAACCGCATCATCCGTCCAAGCGCTGAATACACCGGCGTTGAACAGCGCAAGTTCGTACCCATCGAACAACGCTGAATGGTGGAGGTTTGACGCAGGGATCTGAATTCAACGCAGATCCCTGTAGGAGCGAGCCTGCTCGCTCCTACAGTGGATCGTGTTGATTTCGAACCCGGTGCCAGGCCCCGCCTTTTGTAACTACCGTGACCGAGTCCTGACCGATGAACACTGAATTCCGCAAATCGCTGCCTGGCAGCCACCTGGATTACTTCGATGTCCGCGCGGCAGTCGAGGCGATCCAGCCTGGCGCCTACGACACCCTGCCGTACACCTCCCGTGTGCTGGCGGAAAACCTTGTGCGTCGCTGCGACCCGGCCACGCTCACCGAATCCCTGAAGCAATTCATCGAGCGCAAGCGCGACCTCGACTTCCCGTGGTTCCCGGCTCGCGTGGTGTGCCACGACATTCTCGGCCAGACCGCGCTGGTCGACCTCGCCGGCCTGCGTGACGCCATCGCTCTGCAAGGCGGCGATCCTGCGCAAGTCAACCCGGTGGTGCCGACCCAACTGATCGTCGACCACTCCCTGGCCGTGGAGCGCGGTGGTTTCGATCCCGAGGCGTTCGAGAAGAACCGCGCCATTGAAGACCGTCGCAACGAAGACCGTTTCCACTTCATCAACTGGACCAAGAAGGCGTTCAAGAACGTCGACGTGATCCCGCCGGGCAACGGCATCATGCACCAGATCAACCTGGAGAAGATGTCTCCGGTGATCCAGGTGCGTGACGGCGTGGCGTTCCCTGATACCTGCGTCGGCACCGACAGCCACACCCCGCACGTCGATGCGTTGGGCGTGATCGCCATCGGTGTCGGTGGTCTCGAAGCCGAAAGCGTGATGCTTGGCCGCGCATCGTGGATGCGTCTGCCGGAAAGCGTTGGTGTCGAACTGACAGGCAAGCTGCAACCGGGCATCACCGCCACCGACATGGTGCTGGCGCTGACCGAGTTCCTGCGCCAGCAAAAAGTCGTTGGCGCGTGGCTGGAGTTCTTTGGCGAAGGCGCGTCAAAGCTGACCCTCGGCGACCGCGCGACCATCTCCAACATGGCCCCGGAATACGGCGCCACGGCGGCGATGTTCTACATCGACCAGCAGACCATCGACTACCTCAAACTCACCGGCCGTGAAGACGAGCAGGTGCAACTGGTTGAGAACTACGCCAAGCAGACCGGTCTGTGGGCCGACAGCCTCAAAGGTGCACAGTACGAACGTGGCCTGACCTTCGACCTGTCTTCGGTCGTGCGCAACATGGCTGGCCCGAGCAACCCGCACGCTCGTGTCGCGGTTTCGGATCTGGCAGCCAAAGGCATCTCCGGCCAATGGGACGATGTGCCGGGTCAAATGCCGGACGGCGCGGTGATCATCGCCGCCATCACCAGCTGCACCAACACCAGCAACCCGCGCAACGTGATCGCCGCCGGCCTGCTGGCGCGCAACGCCAACAAGCTCGGCCTGACCCGCAAACCATGGGTCAAGTCGTCCCTGGCACCGGGCTCGAAAACCGTCGCGCTGTACCTCGATGAAGCCGGTTTGACCGAAGAGCTGGATCAGCTCGGTTTCGGCGTCGTGGCCTTCGCCTGCACCACCTGCAACGGCATGTCCGGCGCACTGGACCCGGTGATCCAGCAGGAGATCATCGACCGCGACCTGTACGCCACTGCCGTGTTGTCTGGTAACCGCAACTTCGACGGCCGGATTCACCCGTATGCCAAGCAGGCGTTCCTCGCGTCGCCGCCATTGGTCGTTGCTTACGCCATCGCCGGCACCATCCGTTTCGACATCGAAAAAGATGTGCTGGGCGTGGTGGATGGCAAGGAAATCCGCCTTAAAGACATCTGGCCGAGCGACGAAGAAATCGACGCCGTGGTGAAAGCTTCGGTCAAGCCGGAGCAGTTCCGCCAGGTGTACATCCCGATGTTCGCCATCCACGAAGACACCGGCCCGAAAGTCGCGCCGCTGTACGACTGGCGCGAAATGAGCACCTACATCCGTCGTCCGCCGTACTGGGAAGGCGCGCTGGCCGGCGCTCGTCCGCTCAAGGGCATGCGCCCTCTGGCGGTACTGCCGGACAACATCACCACCGATCACCTGTCGCCGTCCAACGCCATCATGCTCGACAGCGCGGCCGGCGAATACCTGGCGAAAATGGGCCTGCCGGAAGAGGACTTCAACTCTTACGCGACTCACCGTGGTGACCACCTGACCGCGCAGCGCGCGACCTTCGCCAACCCGAAACTGTTCAACGAAATGGTTCAGGAAAACGGCAAGGTCAAGCAGGGTTCGCTGGCCCGTGTCGAGCCGGAAGGCAAAGTGATGCGCATGTGGGAAGCCATCGAGACCTACATGGAGCGCAAGCAGCCGCTGATCATCATCGCAGGTCAAGACTACGGTCAGGGTTCGTCCCGCGACTGGGCGGCGAAGGGCGTGCGTCTGGCCGGTGTGGAAGCGATTGCAGCCGAAGGTTTCGAGCGCATTCACCGCACCAACCTGGTGGGCATGGGCGTGTTGCCGCTGGAATTCAAGCCGGGCACCAACCGCCACACCCTGGCCATCGACGGCAGCGAAACCTACGACGTGATTGGCGACCGCACCCCGCGTGCCGAGCTGACGCTGGTGATCCATCGCAAGAACGGCGAACGCGTCGATGTGCCGGTGACCTGCCGCCTGGACACCGCTGAAGAAGTGTCTATCTACGAGGCTGGCGGCGTGTTGCAACGCTTCGCCCAGGACTTCCTCGAAGAATCGGCGGTTGCCGTTTAACACACGCTTTGCAGACACGGGACTTTGAGTCCCGTGTCTGTTTTCAAGGTTAGGAGTAAGAGCACCATGGCTCACGCAGCTCAGATCAAGATTCCAGCAACTTACATGCGCGGCGGCACCAGCAAAGGCGTGTTTTTCAGCCTGAAGGATTTGCCTGAAGCGGCACAGGTCCCGGGCCCGGCCCGCGACGCTTTGTTGCTGCGTGTGATCGGCAGCCCCGACCCGTACGACAAGCAAATCGACGGTATGGGCGGCGCGACTTCCAGCACCAGCAAAACCGTGATCCTGTCGAAAAGCATCAAGGCTGATCACGATGTCGATTACCTGTTCGGTCAGGTGTCCATCGACAAGCCTTTCGTGGACTGGAGCGGCAACTGCGGCAACCTGTCGGCGGCGGTCGGTTCGTTTGCCGTCAGCAATGGCCTGGTCGACGCCAGCCGCATCCCGCACAACGGCGTGGCGGTGGTTCGCGTGTGGCAGGCCAACATTGGCAAGACCATCATCGCCCACGTGCCGATCACCAATGGTGAAGTGCAGGAGACCGGCGATTTCGAACTCGACGGCGTGACCTTCCCGGCGGCCGAAGTGCAGATCGAGTTCCTCGATCCGGCGGCGGACGAAGAGGGCAGCGGCGGTTCGATGTTCCCTACCGGCAACCTCGTGGATGATCTGGAAGTGCCCGGCGTCGGTACCTTCAAGGCGACCATGATCAACGCCGGCATCCCGACGATTTTCGTCAATGCCGAAGACATCGGCTACAAGGGCACTGAGTTGCAGGGCGCGATCAATGGCGACCCGAAAGCCTTGCTGATGTTCGAAACCATCCGCGCTTACGGCGCATTGCGCATGGGCCTGATTGCCAATATCGACGAAGCGGCGAAACGCCAACACACACCAAAAGTGGCCTTCGTGGCCAAGCCGGCGGACTACGTTTCGTCCAGCGGCAAAGCCATTGCGGCAGGCGATGTCGACCTGTTGGTGCGTGCGTTGTCCATGGGCAAGCTGCATCACGCGATGATGGGTACGGCGGCAGTGGCGATCGGTACGGCCGCGGCGATTTCCGGCACTTTGGTGAACCTCGCAGCGGGCGGCATCGAACGCAACGCGGTGCGCTTCGGACATCCGTCCGGCACCTTGCGCGTCGGCGCAGAGGCCAGTCTGGTGAACGGCGAGTGGACTGTGAACAAGGCAATCATGAGCCGCAGTGCGCGGGTGTTGATGGAAGGCTTTGTGCGTGTGCCGGGTGATTCTTTCTAAGATCACCGAAAACCCTGTGGGAGCGAGCTTGCTCGCGATAGCTGAGTGTCAGACGACATCAATGCTGGATGTGCCGACGCCATCGCGAGCAAGCTCACTCCCACAGTGGAATGGATTTCAATAGTAAGAATTGTCATTGACTGAGAATGCCCTGAACCGAGGTCCCATCAACGACCCACTTCATAGAGTGAATCGAACATGAGTGCCAACGTCGACCTGAACAACCGTCCGGACTACGACAAGGTCCTGCAGGACATTGCCGATTACGTTCTCAACTACAAGATCGAGTCCGCAGAGGCGCTGGATACCGCGCGCAACTGCCTGATCGATACCTTGGGTTGCGGCCTGCTGGCCCTGCGTTTTCCGGAGTGCACCAAGCATCTGGGACCCGTGGTGGAAGGCACCGTCGTGCCGTTCGGCGCCCGGGTGCCGGGGACCAGTTACCGACTCGATCCGGTGAAGGCGGCGTGGGACATCGGCTGCATCGTGCGCTGGCTCGACTACAACGACACCTGGCTCGCGGCGGAGTGGGGGCATCCGTCGGACAACCTCGGCGGTATTCTCGCCGTAGCCGACCATTTATCACAAAAGCACCTGGCCAATGGCGTGGCACCGCTGACCATGCGTACAGTGCTTGAAGCGATGATCATGGCCCACGAGATTCAAGGCGTGATCGCCCTGGAAAACTCGTTCAACCGTGTCGGCCTCGATCACGTCATTCTGGTGAAAGTCGCCTCTACCGCGGTCACAGCCAAGCTGATGGGTGCCAATCGCGAGCAGTTGTTGTCGGCGTTGTCTCATGCCTTTGCTGACGGTCAGGCATTGCGCACTTATCGGCATGCACCGAATGCCGGTTCGCGTAAATCCTGGGCGGCGGGTGATGCGTCCAGTCGTGGCGTGCGTTTGGCTGACATGGCGATGCGCGGCGAGATGGGCATTCCCGGTGTATTGAGTGCCAGGCAGTGGGGGTTTTACGACGTATTGTTCAGCCACACCAACAATGATCTGGCGCTCAAGCCTGAAGACAAGCGTGCGTTCAGTTTTTCGCGGACGTATGGCAGTTATGTGATGGAGAACGTGTTGTTCAAGATCAGTTTTCCGGCCGAGTTCCACGCGCAAACGGCCTGTGAGGCGGCGGTGACTCTGCACCCGCAGGTGCGCAATCGACTGCATGAAATCGACAGGATCGTGATTACTACGCACGAGTCGGCGATTCGCATCATTTCCAAGGTCGGCCCACTGGCCAATGCTGCTGATCGCGATCACTGCATCCAGTACATGACGGCTGTACCGCTGGCTTTCGGCAATCTGGTTGCCGAGTACTACGAAGATGATTTTCACAAGGCACATCCGATCATCGATGTGCTGCGCGACAAGATGGTGATTGTTGAGGAGCCGCGTTTCACCCGCGAGTATCTGGAGCCCGACAAACGCTCGATTGCCAACGCGGTGCAGGTGTTTTTCAAGGACGGTTCGAGTACCGAAAATGTAGTGGTGGAGTACCCGATCGGGCATCGTCGGCGTCGGGCTGAAGGGATTCCGTTGCTGGAGGACAAGTTCAGGGCGAACTTGCTGACACGATTCACCGGGCAGCGCAGTGAGGAGATTTTCGCGCTGTGCAAGGATCAGCAGAAACTCGAGGCGACAGCGGTAAACCGGTTTGTGGATTTGTTTGTTATCTAGGAGACCGCGTTATCGTTCAATCGCTGGCAGGCTAGCTCCCACAGGGGATCTGCGGTGAACACAAATCAACTGTGGGAGCTAGCCTGCTAGCGATGAGGCCAGAACAGGCAATAGAGATTTATTTGAACCGCCGCTCGACGCCTTTCTCCACAAGGATTTTCGCGGAGATTTCCTCCACGGAAAAATGCGTGGAGTTGATGTTCGGGATGTTCTCGCGGCGGAACAGGTTTTCCACCTCGCGCACTTCGAACTCGCACTGGGCGTAGCTCGAATAGCGGCTGTTGGGCTTGCGCTCGTTGCGGATCGCGGTGAGGCGGTCGGGGTCGATGGTCAGACCGAACAGCTTGTGCTGGTGGGCGCGCAGGGCGGACGGCAGTTGCAGGCGTTCCATGTCGTCTTCGGTCAGCGGATAGTTGGCTGCACGGATACCGAATTGCATCGCCATGTACAGGCACGTCGGCGTCTTACCACATCGCGACACGCCCACTAGTATCAGGTCGGCCTTGTCGTAATAGTGCGTGCGGGCGCCGTCGTCGTTGTCGAGGGCGAAGTTAACGGCCTCGATACGCTCCATGTAATTGGTGTTGGCGCCGATGGAGTGGGATTTGCCCACGGTGTAGGAAGAATGCTCGGTCAGTTCCTGTTCAAGCGGTGCCAGGAACGTCGAGAAAATGTCGATCATGAAACCATTCGAGGTTGCGAGAATCTCACGAATGTCCTGATTGACGATGGTGTCGAAGATAATCGGACGGAAGCCGTCGGTTTCGGCGGCTTTGTTGATTTGTTGTACCATGGCCCGAGCTTTGTCCACGTTGTCGATGTACGGCCGCGTGACTTTGCTGAAGGTAATGTTTTCGAACTGCGCCAGAAGGCTTTGACCCAGGGTTTCGGCAGTAATACCGGTACCATCGGAGATAAAGAAAGCAGATCGTTTCATTTGCACCTTGGGCCTTAAGCTAGTGACGAATCTTGGATATGATAGGCGCGATTTGCCGGCCGCCATTGGCCCGCATTCTCACTTATTTTCCAGGTCCAGGCCATATAGCCGGCAAATGCACATTCAAGCAGCCGGTTTCTGAGCTTTTCCAACACAGTTAGTGGAGAGATCACCTTGGTAGAGTACGTAGTTTCCCTCGATAAGCTCGGCGTCCATGATGTAGAGCATGTGGGGGGCAAGAACGCATCCCTGGGCGAGATGATCAGCAACCTTGCAGGTGCCGGTGTATCGGTGCCCGGCGGCTTCGCCACGACCGCTCAGGCTTATCGTGACTTCCTGGAACTGAGCGGCCTGAATCAGCAGATTCACGATGCGCTCGATGCCCTGGACGTCGATGACGTGAATGCCCTGGCCAAGACCGGTGCCCAGATCCGCCAATGGATCATGGAAGCCGAGTTCCCTGAAAAACTGAATGCCGAAATCCGTACCGCGTTCGCCACGCTGTCCGCCGGCAACCCTGACATGGCCGTGGCCGTGCGTTCTTCGGCCACCGCCGAAGACTTGCCGGACGCATCCTTTGCCGGCCAGCAGGAAACCTTCCTGAACATCCGTGGTGTCGAAAACGTCATTCGCGCCGCCAAAGAGGTGTTCGCCTCGCTGTTCAACGACCGTGCCATTTCCTATCGCGTGCACCAGGGCTTCGACCACAAGCTGGTCGCCCTGTCCGCTGGTGTGCAGCGCATGGTCCGCTCCGAAACCGGCACCGCCGGCGTGATGTTCACCCTCGATACCGAATCGGGCTTCCGTGACGTGGTGTTCATCACCGGCGCCTACGGCCTGGGCGAAACCGTCGTACAAGGCGCAGTGAACCCGGATGAGTTCTACGTCCACAAAGGCACGCTGGCAGCCGGTCGTCCGGCCATCCTGCGCCGCAACCTGGGCAGCAAGGCCATCAAGATGATCTACGGCGACGAGGCCAAGGCCGGTCGTTCGGTCAAGACCGTCGACGTGGACAAGGCTGAACGCGCACGTTTCTGCCTGACCGACGCTGAAGTCAGCGAGCTGGCCAAGCAGGCGATGATCATCGAGAAGCATTACAAGTGCCCGATGGACATCGAGTGGGCCAAGGACGGTGACGACGGCAAACTGTACATCGTGCAGGCCCGTCCGGAAACCGTGAAGAGCCGCACCCAGGCCAACGTCATGGAACGTTACCTGTTGAAAGAGACCGGTACCGTGCTGGTGGAAGGTCGTGCCATCGGTCAGCGCATCGGCGCTGGCAAGGTCCGCATCATCAAGGACGTGTCCGAGATGGACAAGGTCCAGCCAGGCGACGTACTGGTTTCCGACATGACCGACCCGGACTGGGAACCGGTCATGAAGCGCGCCAGCGCCATCGTCACCAACCGTGGCGGACGTACTTGCCACGCGGCGATCATCGCTCGCGAGCTGGGTATTCCAGCGGTAGTAGGTTGCGGCAACGCCACCCAGCTGTTGAAAGACGGCCAGGGCGTGACCGTTTCCTGCGCTGAAGGCGACACCGGTTTCATCTTCGAAGGCGAACTGGGCTTCGATATCAAGAAGAACTCCGTGGACGCCATGCCGGAACTGCCGTTCAAGATCATGATGAACGTCGGCAACCCGGACCGTGCCTTCGACTTCGCGCAGCTGCCGAACGCCGGTGTGGGCCTGGCCCGCCTCGAGTTCATCATCAACCGCATGATCGGCGTGCACCCCAAGGCACTGCTGAACTACGACGGTCTGCCGCTGGACATCAAGGAAAGCGTCGACAAGCGCATCGCCGGTTACGACGACCCGGTCGGCTTCTATGTCGAGAAACTGGTTGAAGGCATCAGCACCCTGGCGGCTGCGTTCTGGCCGAAAAAGGTCATCGTGCGCCTGTCGGACTTCAAGTCCAACGAATACGCCAACCTGATCGGCGGCAAGCTGTACGAGCCGGAAGAAGAAAACCCGATGCTGGGCTTCCGCGGTGCCTCGCGTTACATCAGCGAATCGTTCCGTGACTGCTTCGAACTCGAATGCCGCGCTCTCAAGCGCGTGCGCAACGAGATGGGCCTGACCAACGTCGAAATCATGGTGCCGTTCGTCCGTACCCTGGGCGAAGCGAGCCAGGTGGTGGATCTGCTGGCGGAAAACGGTCTGGCTCGTGGCCAGAACGACCTGCGCGTGATCATGATGTGCGAACTGCCATCCAACGCCATCCTGGCTGAAGAGTTCCTCGAGTTCTTCGACGGTTTCTCCATCGGCTCCAACGACCTGACCCAACTGACCCTGGGCCTGGACCGTGACTCCGGCATCATCGCCCACCTGTTCGACGAGCGTAATCCGGCGGTGAAGAAGCTGCTGGCCAATGCCATTGCCGCGTGCAACAAGGCCGGCAAATACATCGGCATCTGCGGTCAGGGTCCTTCGGACCACCCGGACCTGGCCAAGTGGCTGATGGAGCAGGGCATTGAAAGCGTTTCGTTGAACCCGGACTCCGTACTGGAAACCTGGTTCTTCCTGGCGGAAGGTCAAGCTTCGGCTTGATAGCGCGTGAACGGCTCGCTCACTGTAGGAGCGAGCTCGCTCGCGATGGACGTCAACGATTACGCGTTTTTCCTGGATAAACGTGGTGTCTTGAAGTTCTTCGCGAGCAAGCTCGCTCCTACAGGGGGTGGCCGTTTTAGAGATTCAAGCAGGGCGGGCTCCATCTGGATGCCGCCCTTTTTTGTGCAAGAGATTATGCAAAGCAGCAGCAACCTATTTCCTGTCGCCCTGATCAGCGCCGAACGGCGCGGTGATCTGAGCGAAGATGTGTATCGTTTGAAACCCGGTAACAGCCCCGACTTCACCGTCGAACTGGCTGTGACACGCCTTGGCATGGCCGATGAGTCGTCCTCCCGTGGCGTGCCAGTGATCCTGCTGCACGGCAGCTTTTCCAATCGCCGGTTCTGGTTTTCTCCCAAAGGCCTGGGGTTGGGCGCTTACCTGGCCCGCCTGGGGTTCGACGTCTGGATTCCGGAAATGCGCGGTCACGGCCTGTCCCAGCGTAACCATGACTACCGCAAGAACCGTGTCGCCGACTACGCACGCTATGACCTGCCGGCCATTGGCGCGTTCGTGCGCGAACAGAGCGGGCAGGTGCCGCACTGGATCGGTCACTCGCTGGGCGGTACTACACTGGCCGCAGCATTGGGTGGCGAGTACATCGGTGAGCCGGTCGTGGCCTCGGCGGCGTTTTTCGGTACGCAAGTCAGTCGTACTTACTGGCCATTGAAGATTCCACCGGTGGAGTGGAGCGGTCGCTTCATTCTCAAGCGTTTTGCCCAGTTGTCCGGCTCAAGGCTCAAGCGCGGCCCGGAGGACGAGCCCATCGGCCTGGCTCTGGAAAGCATGCGCTGGTTTGGCTTGTTCGGGCGCTTCGGTGATGCCGACAAGGACTGGTGGACAGGCCTGGCCGAGGTCAAGTTGCCCGTATTGGCGGTCAGTGCCGCGGGTGATCATCAGGACCCGGCCTGGGCGTGTCGCAAACTGTTCGAGCAGTTCGGTTCCGAGCACAAGCAATTCATCCACCTGGGACGCGAGCAGGGCTTCGGCGACAATTTCGGTCACGTGGAAATGCTCGTCAGCAAGGCAGCCCAGGCTGAAGTCTGGCCTTTGGTGACTCGCTGGCTGGCCGATCAGCAGACACCTTTGCCGGGCGCGCAACAGGATTTGGTCGCGGCAATCTGAGCCCGATGCTCTAACAAGGGCATTTCGCTCTGGTCGGCTTGCGGCTAAGATATGACGCATTGAGCTGTTCTGGTCACTTTGCGTGGCTGAGTCATCACTGATGTTCGTGCTGTCTTCCTCTTCACAGGAGTTTCTCGATGATCCATTACCTCACGCCTGACCTTTGCGATGCCTATCCGGAACTGGTGCAGGTGCTGGAACCGATGTTCAGCAATTTCGGCGGCCGTGATTCCTTCGGCGGCGAAATCGTGACCATCAAGTGCTTCGAAGACAACTCGCTGGTCAAGGAGCAAGTCGAGCTCAAGGGGGATGGCAAGGTCCTGGTAGTCGATGGCGGAGGCTCCCTGCGCCGCGCACTGCTGGGTGACATGCTCGCCGAGAAAGCGGCCAAGAATGGCTGGGAAGGCCTGGTGATCTACGGTTGCATCCGTGACGTCGACGTCATCGCGCAAACCGACCTGGGGGTTCAGGCGCTGGCCAGCCACCCAATGAAAACCGACAAGCGCGGTATCGGCGATCTCAACGTTGCCGTGACCTTCGCCGGCGTGACCTTCCACCCGGGTCATTACATCTATGCGGACAACAACGGCGTGATCATCTCGCCCAGCCCGCTGAAAATGCCTGAATAAAGCGCTGGTCGACCAAAGGAGTGCGGATGTTCGAGGAAGAAAACGCGCAATGGGGGCTGGTGCATGCCCTGGTGCTGGACGGTAAAGGCGGCGCGCGTTCGATTGCCCGGACTGAGCTCGATGACTTGCAGCTGCAGGCCCATGAAAGCCTGTGGCTGCACTGGGATCGCAGTCATCCGCAAACCCGGACCTGGTTACGCAAATCCAGTGGTCTGAGCGAGTTCAGCTGTGACCTGTTACTCGAAGAAAACACCCGTCCGCGACTTTTACAGCTTTCCGACAGCGAACTGCTGCTATTTTTGCGCGGGGTCAATCTGAACCCCGGTGCCGAGCCGGAAGACATGGTGTCGGTGCGGATCTTCGGCTCTGCCCAGCGTGTCATTTCCCTGCGTTTGCGTCCGTTGCGTGCCACTGACGAGTTGCTGGTGCAACTGTCCGAAGGCAAGGGGCCGAAAACCGCCTCCGAACTCATCCTTTGCATGGCGCAGTACCTCACCAACAAAGTGCAGGATCTGGTCAGCTGTCTCTCGGAAGTGGTCGATGAGGAAGAAGAAAAACTGGATGCCGACGAACGGTATACTCCTGAACACGGATCGGTTTTGCAGATTCGACGCCGGGCGGCTGCGTTGAAGCGCTTTCTTGCTCCGCAGCGGGACATTTTCGGTCAATTGACGCGGATCAAGTTGCCCTGGTTCGTCGAGGACGATGGCGATTACTGGAACGAATTGAACAACAGCCTGACCCGCTACCTCGAAGAGCTGGAATTGACCCGGGAACGGGTGGGGCTGGTCCTGGAGGCTGAAGACCGCCGCTTGAGCGTGCGCATGAATCGCACGATGTATCGCTTCGGGATCATCACCGGGATCTTTTTGCCGATGAGTTTTCTGACCGGGCTTTTGGGGATCAACGTCGGTGGAATTCCGTTCTCTGCCAGCCCTTACGGCTTTCTGATCGCCTGCCTGATGATGGTCTCGGTGGCGCTGGGGCAGTGGTGGTTGTTCCGACGATTGCGCTGGGTCTGAGGGAAAGCATGTGACCCGAGCAAAACTGACCGCGTCTCCCACAGACATCACGAGAGGTGCGTATGCACGATCCGTTTGAACAGTCTTTACGCGACATGCTCAACGCCTCACCGTCCACCCGGGACGACGATGCGTGCCTGGGGCGTGTGCTGAAAACCGCCAACCGCCAGGTTGGCGCCGGTGATTTGTTCAGCCTGCTGGGGCGCTGGTTGCCCGCACTGATGATCGCCCTGAATAACGGATCGGCCCATGTCGCGCCGGTATCCCGTCTTCGTAAACCTGCTGCTCGCACTGCTGATAAGGCTGATTGAATATGGAACTTGATCTCTGGACTCAGAGCCTCGTCACTGCAATGACTGCGTTGTGGACCAAGGTTGCGAACTTCATTCCGAACCTGTTCGGCGCACTGGTCGTGCTGCTGTTGGGTTTTGTCGTGGCCAAGCTGCTCGACACCCTGCTGTCCAAATTGCTCGCCAAATTGGGCCTTGACCGCTTGATGGGAGGCACCGGCCTGACCAAATTGCTGGCCCGCGCCGGGTTGCAAGTGCCTATTTCGACCCTGATCGGCAAGATCGTCTATTGGTTCGTTCTGCTGATTTTTCTGGTTTCTGCCGCAGAATCCCTTGGTCTTGAGCGAGTTTCAGCTACGCTGGACATGCTAGCGTTGTATTTGCCGAAGGTTTTCGGCGCGGCGCTGGTGTTGCTGGTAGGTGTCTTGCTGGCGCAACTGGCCAACGGGCTGGTGCGCGGAGCGGCAGAAGGCGTGGGGCTGGACTATGCTTCAGGGCTTGGACGGATTGCCCAGGGCCTGGTGATCATTATCAGTATTTCGGTTGCAATCAGCCAGTTGGAGGTCAAGACTGACCTGCTGAACCATGTGATTGTGATTGTGTTGATAACCGTTGGTCTGGCGGTAGCGCTGGCCATGGGATTGGGAAGCCGGGAAATTGCCGGCCAGATTCTTGCGGGAATCTACGTGCGTGAGCTGTACCAGGTTGGGCAACAAGTGCGTGTTGGCGAGGTCGAAGGCCAGATCGAAGAGATCGGCACGGTTAAAACCACATTGCTGACCGATGAGGGTGAGCTAGTCTCTCTTTCCAATCGGATCCTCCTTGAGCAGCATGTGAGTAGCCGCTAACCCGGCAAACCCTGCTAATGTATGCCGCCGCAAAATGCCTGCTCACGCTGGCTGCGGCGGACATTGACCTGACTGTCGGCCCGACTTGTTTTGAATAAAGCCCAATCGTTATCCATGCGCTACGACCCCCGCGAGCTCTCTGATGAGGAGTTGGTCGCGCGCTCGCATTCCGAGCTGTTTCACGTAACACGCGCCTATGAAGAACTGATGCGGCGTTACCAACGAACATTATTTAATGTGTGTGCACGATATCTCGGGAACGATCGCGACGCAGACGATGTCTGTCAGGAGGTCATGTTGAAGGTGCTGTATGGCCTGAAGAACTTCGAAGGTAAATCGAAGTTCAAGACATGGCTATATAGCATCACGTACAACGAGTGCATTACACAGTATCGAAAGGAACGGCGAAAGCGTCGCTTGATGGACGCATTGAGTCTTGACCCCCTCGAGGAAGCGTCCGAAGAAAAGACGCCGAAACCTGAGGAAAAGGGTGGACTTGATCGCTGGTTGGTGTATGTGAACCCGATTGACCGGGAAATTCTGGTGCTACGATTTGTCGCAGAGCTGGAGTTTCAGGAGATCGCAGACATCATGCATATGGGTTTGAGTGCAACAAAAATGCGGTACAAACGCGCTCTAGATAAATTGCGTGAGAAATTTGCAGGCATTGCTGAAACTTAGTTCAGCGCAAATATCTCTTACGTGTAGGCAAGTTCTGTTAGACTTGCCGCCGAGTTGTCCCCCGGTTTGCGGGACTGCTTCACAATCACCAGATGGGGATTTAACGGATGAAACTGAAAAACACCTTGGGCTTGGCCATTGGTACTCTTATTGCCGCTACTTCGTTCGGCGCATTGGCACAAGGCCAAGGCGCAGTTGAAGGCGAGCTCAACTACGGGAAGAAGTACAACGACAGCGTTAACAACGTTGAAGACGGCTACACTCCTGGCGCCTCCATCGGTTACTTCTTGACCGACGACGTATCGTTGAACTTTACCTACAACAACGACGACTACACCCGTTCGAACAACGGTACTGGCAATCAGAAAATCGAAGGCGACCAGTTTGGTCTGAACGCTCAGTACCACTTCAACAACGCTGGCGACGCTCTGCGTCCTTACGTTCAAGGTGGTGTCAAGCACGGCAGCATGACCAACGTAGCCGCTGACGGCCACACCGGTCGTGACCAGTCGACTTTCCTGACTGCTGGCGCTGGCCTGAAGTACTACTTCCTGGAAAACGTCTACGCTCGTGCTGGCGTAGAAGCTGACTACAAGCTGGACAACGGCCGTTGGGACTACATCCCGTCCGTAGGTCTGGGTGTTAACTTCGGCGGTGGCAACAAGCCTGTCGCTGCAGCTCCAGCTCCAGAAGTCTGCTCCGACAGCGACAACGATGGCGTTTGCGACAACGTTGACAAGTGCCCGGACACCCCGGCCAACGTAACTGTTGACGCTGATGGCTGCCCAGCTGTTGCTGAAGTCGTTCGTGTAGAGCTGGACGTCAAGTTCGACTTCGACAAAGCGGCAGTCAAGCCAAACAGCTACGGCGACATCAAGAACCTGGCTGACTTCATGAAGCAGTACCCATCCACCACCACTACTGTTGAAGGTCACACTGACTCCGTCGGTCCTGACGCTTACAACCAGAAATTGTCCGAGCGTCGTGCAAACGCCGTTAAGCAAGTTCTGACCAACCAGTACGGTGTTGAGTCGTCCCGCGTTCAGTCCGTTGGCTACGGCGAATCCCGCCCAGTTGCCGACAACAAAACTGAAGCTGGTCGCGCTGTTAACCGTCGCGTAGAAGCGCAGGTTGAAGCTCAAGCTAAGTAATTAGCTCGTAGCTCTGAAAAGCCCGGCTCAGGCCGGGCTTTTCTTTGTCTGCAATTTGGTGAAACAGGTGAAACTAAGCTGACTGATCTGCCGCCATCACAGGCAAATCAAGCTCCCCCAGGGATTGAGTTGCACAGGCTGCCACTGCACCGATCACCAGTATGGCGGGGCTTTTCAGCTGGAATCTGCAGGCCGCTTCATCCATGTCTGTGAGAGTGCTCCGACATTCCCGTTGATGGGGCAAGGACGCATTTTCAATCATGGCCACGGGCGTATCCGTCGCCATGCCGCCGGCCAATAGCTGCTCACGGATTTCACCGAGCTTGGCCACTCCCATGTAAATCACCAACGTCGTTCCGCCTTGGGCCAGTGCCTGCCAGTTCAATTGGCTGTCGTCCTGGGTGTGTGCGGTGACCAACGTGACACCACGGGCGACACCGCGCAAAGTCAGCGGAATATCGCATTGCGTCGCCCCCGCCAGCCCGGCAGTGATGCCGTTGACCAACTCGGCTTCGACCCCACGCTCACGCAACCACTGCGCCTCTTCTCCACCTCGGCCGAAAATGCACGGATCGCCGCCCTTGAGCCGTGCCACGCATTTACCCTGCCGGGCATAACGAAGCATCAGGCGATGGATGAACGCTTGCGGGGTGGAGCGGCAGCCGCCGCGCTTGCCCACCGGAATGATCCGCGCGCCAGGGCAATGCTCGAGTACCGCGACATTGACCAGATCATCGATCAACACCACATCTGCTTCCCGCAAGGCGCGTACCGCTTTCAACGTGAGTAACTCCGGATCACCAGGGCCCGCACCTACCAGCCAGACTTTTGCACTCATAGTGTTTTCCTCACGAGATGACGGTGATTGGCCGCGCCGTGGCAGCCAGCAGGCGTTTGATTTCCGGAACGCAGGACCCGCATTGGGTGCCGCAACCCAGTTCTTGCTTGAGTCCCTGCAAGTCCAGGCCTCGGCTGATACCGGCGCGGATCGCGTTCTGGTCGACGTTCTTGCAATTGCACAGGATCTTGTTCGCATTGACCGGCGCATCGAGATTGCCCGGTGGTGCGCTCAGTGGCGCAAGCAACCAGCGCCGCAATTGCTGGTCCGTGCGACCTTCGAGCCAAAGCCCCTGCAACCAGTGTTGGGCAAGGGTTTCACCGGCCAGTCGAATGGCAGTGATCCGGCCATTTTCGATTCGCACGCGCTTGCCAATGGCCCGTCGAGGGTCGTCGTATGCCAGCACCGGGCCGTCATCGAGCGCCAGGTTTTTATCGATTTCGCTTAGCAGCTCTACCGAAGGCGCTGAAGTATTGGCAGCCCGTACAAGCAGGGCAGGGCGCTCACGACCAACCAGACTGAGACTGACGTAGGAAAACGCCTCGCAGAGCGGTCGTAGCGTCTCAAAGTGCCGTTGAACATCGCCCTCGATCAGTGCGAACAGTTTCCAGGGCAAATCCACCGGATCCAGGCGAACGCCGCTGTGTTTGAGTTCGGGCTGTTTCGACAAAGGATCGAATGCGGGCAGGGTGAGGCTGTTCACTCCGCCCTTGAGAAAACGATCGCCCCAATGCATCGGCAAAAAGGCCTGGCCCGGGCGCACGCTGTCATCGCTGGCAACCGCGACGACGACTGCGCCGCGCCGGCTCTTCAGGCTGACCAGATCCCCCGGCTGCAGGCGATGGCGGCGCAGTTCGTCCGGGTGCAGGCTCAACTCCGCTTCGCTGACATGGCCAAATAGCTGCGCGGCGGTGCCGGTGCGGCTCATGCCGTGCCATTGATCGCGCAGGCGGCCGGTGATCAGGGTCAGCGGGAAGCGTGCATCGCGTTGCTCTTTGGCGGCGCGGTATGGATCGGCCACGAACTGTGCGCGCCCATTGGCAGTGGCAAATATCCCGTCGACGTACAGCCGTGCCGTGCCTTCAACGGCACCTGCAGGGAAGGGCCACTGCTGCGGGCCGAGACGATCGATCAGTGCATGGCTGATACCGGACAGATCCAGATCGCGACCTTGAGTCAGTTGTTTGTATTCGTCAAAGACCTGAGCGGGGTTATCAAATTCAAACAGGCTGGTTTGGCCGGGACGCAGGTGCTTTTCCAGGCGTTGTGCGAAATCTACGGTGATTGCCCAGTCCGGCCGCGCCTCACCCGGTGCGACGATTGCCTGGCGTACGTGGGAAATGCGTCGCTCGGAGTTGGTCACACAACCTTCCTTTTCCCCCCAACTGGCGGCGGGCAGCAGAAGGTCGGCGAACTTCGCGGTTTCAGTGGTGCTGAAGGCTTCCTGCAACACCACGAACGGGCAGCCTTGCAAGGCTGCGCGCACGGCCGTCTGGTCCGGCATGGATTGCGCGGGGTTGGTACAGGCGATCCACAGTGCCTTGATCTTGCCGTTGCGCACTTGCTCGAACAGCTCGATCGCGGTGAGCCCGGGATTTTCCGGTAGTTGCTCGACGCCCCAGTAGGATGCCACTTGCTCGCGGTGTTGCGCATTGGCGGCGTCACGATGGCCGGGCAGCAGGTTGGACAGGCTGCCGGTTTCCCGTCCGCCCATGGCATTTGGCTGACCGGTGAGAGAGAAAGGTCCGGCACCGGGACGACCGATCTGCCCGGTGGCCAGGTGCAGATTGATCAATGCACTGTTTTTCGCGCTGCCGGCAGTGGACTGGTTAAGCCCCATGCACCACAGCGACAGAAAGCTCGGTGATGTGCCGATCCACTCGGCACACTGCTGCAATTGTTCGAGGCTGATACCGCAGAGCTGCGAAACCATTTGCGGTGTGTAGTCACGCACCAGGTTTTTCAGTTCAGCCAGGCCTTCGGTGTGGTCGCGGATGAAGTCACGATCGATCCAGTCTTCCCACAGCAGCAGATGCAAAATCCCATGGAACAAGGCGACGTCGGTGCCAGGCAAGATCGCCAGGTGCAGGTCAGCCAGATCGCAGGTATCTGTACGACGAGGGTCAATGACGATGACCTTCATCTGCGGTCGGCGGGATTTGGCGGCTTCCAGCCGGCGAAACAGCACCGGGTGGGCGTAGGCCATGTTGCTGCCGACGATCATCACGCAATCGCTCAGCTCCAGGTCTTCGTAGCTGCAGGGCGGGGCGTCGGCACCCAGGCTGCGCTTGTAGCCGACCACCGCCGAGGACATGCACAGACGCGAATTGCTGTCGATGTTGTTGGTGCCTACCAGGGCACGTGCCAGCTTGTTGAAGGCGTAGTAGTCCTCGGTCAACAGTTGCCCGGAAATGTAGAACGCCACGCTGTCCGGGCCATGCTCGGCAATGGTCGCGCCGAATACACTGGTGGCATGATCGAGGGCGGTATCCCAATCGGTGCGGTGGCGGGCCAGGCCTTTACCGAGGCGCAGTTCGGGGTACAACGCCCGCGCCGTCAAGTCGCCGGTCAGGTGCAGGGTCGAACCCTTGCTGCACAGTTTGCCGAAATTGGCCGGGTGCGCGGGATCGCCGCTGACGCCGAGGATGCGTGAACCGTCGTGCTCGATCAGCACCCCGCAGCCGACCCCGCAGTAACAGCAGGTGGACGCAGTGATCTGGCGGTCCATCAGCCTGCATCCCGCAGGGCCAGCATCACCCGGCCATTTTCCACCCGGGCGAGATGGTGATGGGCACAGCCGATGTCCGGGGCCAGGGCTTCGCCACTTTCCAGGTCGATTTGCCAGTTGTGCAACGGGCAGGCCACCCGCTTGCCGTACACCAGACCTTGGGACAACGGGCCGCCCTTGTGCGGGCAGCGGTCGTCAAGGGCGAACACTTCGTCGTCGCTGGTACGAAAAATCGCGATGTCTCCCTTTGGTCCGGCGATGATCCGCGAGCCCAGGGCATTGATCTCTTCCAGTGCGCAGATATCCAGCCAGTTCATGCCAGCACCTCCAGGTTTTTCACGGGGATGACGTCGAATTCTTTTTTCAGCTGCGGCTGCTCCAGGCGCTCCTTCCACGGGTCCTGTTCGAACGACAGGGAGAATTGCAGGCGATCGTTGAGTGCCTTGCGCCGCTCCGGATCTTCCAGCACGGCTTTCTTGATGTGTTCCATGCCGACCCGTTGCAGGTAGTGCACGGTGCGTTCGAGGTAGAAGGCTTCTTCGCGATAGAGCTGCAGGAATGCACCGTTGTATTCGCGGACTTCTTCGGCGGTTTTCAGTTTGACGAAGAATTCCGCGACTTCGGTCTTGATCCCGCCGTTGCCACCGATGTACATCTCCCAGCCGGAGTCCACACCGATAATTCCTACATCCTTGATACCGGCTTCCGAGCAGTTGCGCGGGCAACCGGAGACAGCCAGCTTCACCTTGTGCGGCGACCACATGTTGAACAGGTCATGTTCCAGTTCAATGCCAAGTTGTGTGGAGTTCTGCGTGCCAAAGCGGCAGAACTCGCTGCCGACGCAGGTTTTCACCGTGCGGATGGATTTGCCGTAGGCGTGGCCGGACGGCATGTCCAGGTCTTTCCACACCCCCGGCAGGTCTTGCTTGCGAATGCCCAGCAGGTCGATGCGCTGGCCACCGGTGACCTTGACCATCGGTACGTTGTACTTGTCGGCGACGTCGGCAATGCGCCGCAGCTCTGAAGGATTGGTCACGCCGCCCCACATCCGCGGGACTACAGAGTAGGTGCCGTCTTTCTGAATGTTGGCGTGGGCGCGTTCGTTGATCAGGCGCGATTGCGGGTCGTCCTTGGCCTCGCCCGGCCAAGTGGAAATCAGGTAGTAGTTGAGCGCCGGCCGGCAGGTGGCGCAGCCGTTGGGGGTGCGCCAGTTCAGGTAGCTCATGGTGCCGGCGATGGTCAGCAGGTGCTGCTCGCGGATGGCCTGGCGGATTTGCCCGTGATTGAGGTCGCTGCAGCCGCAGATGGCCTTTTCGCTTTTCGGTTTGACGTCCGCCGCGCCGCCCACGGTGTTGATCAGGATCTGTTCGACGAGGCCGGCGCAGGAGCCGCAGGAGCTGGCAGCCTTGGTGTGTTTCTTGACGTCGTCGACACTGAACAGACCATGCTCCTGAATGGCCTTGACGATGGTGCCTTTGCACACGCCGTTGCAGCCGCAGACTTCGGCCGTTTCGGCCATGCTCATGGCTTTGTCCTGGCCCTGATGTCCTACGTCGCCCAAAGCGTTTTCGCCAAACATCAGATGATCGCGGATCTCGTCGATGGCGTGATTCTCACGGATCTGCCGGAAATACCAGCCGCCATCTGCCGTATCGCCGTACAGGCAGGCGCCGACCAGCACGTCATCCTTGATCACCAGTTTCTTGTAGACCCCGCCAATCGGGTCCGAGAGGGTGATGGTCTCGGTGCCTTCACCGCCCATGAAGTCGCCCGCGGAGAACAGGTCGATGCCGGTGACCTTCAATTTGGTTGAGGTCACAGACCCCTTGTAGGTGGCAAACCCCAGTTGGGCGAGGTGGTTGGCGCAGACTTTGGCCTGTTCGAACAGCGGCGCCACCAAGCCATAGGCGATGCCGCGGTGGCTGGCGCACTCACCGATGGCATAGATCCGTGGGTCGTAGGTTTGCAGTGTGTCGTTGACCAGAATCCCGCGGCTGCACGGAATGCCGGATTTCTCCGCCAGTTCGGTATTGGGACGAATGCCAGCGGCCATCACGACCAGGTCGGCGGGGATGATGTCGCCGTTCTTGAATTGCACCGAACCGACCCGGCCGTTGCCCGCGTCATGCAAGGCCTGGGTCTGCTCGCACAGGCGAAAGTGCAGGCCGCGAGATTCCAGCGCGCTTTGCAGCAGCTGGCCGCTGGTCTTGTCCAGTTGTCGTTCCAGCAACCACTCGCCGATATGCACCACGGTCACGTGCATGCCCCGCAGCATCAGGCCGTTGGCGGCCTCCAGGCCGAGCAGGCCGCCACCGATGACCACGGCGTGCCGGTGGGTTTTCGCGGTGTCGATCATGGCCTGGGTGTCGGCGATGTCGCGGTAGCCGATCACGCCCTCAAGGGTGTTGCCGGGAATGGGCAGGATGAAGGGCGTCGAGCCGGTGGCGATCAGCAGGCGATCGTATTCGGCTTCGCTGCCGTCTTCGGCAATGACCCGGCGCTTGACCCGGTCGATCTCCACCACCTTGCGGTTGAGCAGCAGCTTGATGTTGTTTTCCAGGTACCAGTCCAGGTCGTTGAGCACGATCTCTTCGAAGGTCTGTTCGCCCGCCAGCACCGGCGACAACAGGATGCGGTTGTAGTTGGTGTGCGGTTCGGCGCCGAAGACCGTGATGTCGTACAGTTCATTACTCAGCTTGAGCAGTTCTTCCAGGGTACGAACCCCGGCCATGCCGTTGCCGATCATCACCAGTTTTAGTTTTTTCATCAGGTTCTCCGGGGGAGCTCAGGCCTGCCTCATCAGGGTTCAGGCCATGCTCGACAAATTTTGCGCAAACAAAAAAAGGCGTCCCGCTAGTTGCCTAGCGAGGACGCCTTTGTCCTGGTCCCGTTCTCTCGGGCAGCGCAGCTTTCTACGTTGAAGGCCGGGCTTTATGTATGTTGGGAAAGGTAATGCAGTGGTTGTGCCAAGTTTCGCAAGGGCCCGATTTATGGGCTCTCGTCATGGGAGGAGGGTGTTTGCGTGCACTGGTTCAAGGCGCGACGCCCGGTTTTGAAGCAGAAAAATCAAAAAATCTGTTGGGTGCAGTGAAAAACTCAGCCATGAAACAACAAAAACAGCAGCACCAGATTCACCAGCAAGGACACCAGCGCCAACGTCCGCCAGACTTTCAACGGTTCGTGCTCTAGCAAAGGTTTGGGGCGCACGCTCAAACTGCGTCGTTCTCCCTGTTCCAGCAGCAACAACCATTCTTCCGCTGTTTCAAAGCGCTGATCCGGAGCTGCCGCCACCGCGCGTTCCAGACTTTGCGCGATCCATTCCGGCAGGTCGGGCCGGTAGCGACTGGCGCTGACCGGCACACCAAACCGTGGGCGCTGGAACGCTTCGATTTCGCCGTAGGGATAATGCCCGGTAAGCAGGTAATACAAGGTCACGCCGACCGCATACAAATCCTGTTGCGGTGTCGGTAAATCCCCGCGAAAGGCTTCCGGTGCGATATAGCTGGGCGTTCCGGGCAGGGCGAAGGCTTGATCTTCGGACAGCCCGGGACAGTACGCGAGACCGAAATCCAGCAGGCGCAACTCGCCGTCGTCCCCCAGAAGCAGGTTCTCCGGTTTGATATCACGATGCAGAATCTGGCGTCGATGCAGTATGCCGACCGCTCGCAGCAGGCGTTCGGCCAGGTCCAGCCATTGAGCCAGTGGCAGCGTTCCGACACGCTCCTGCAATTTAGCCAGGGTATATCCGGAATATTCGCGCATCACGTAGTACAAATGCTGACGCTGACTGGCGGCATGAACTTCAGGAAAATGCCGCCCGGCCACACGTTTGAGGAACCATTCCTCCGACAACAATGCCTGCCCGGCCTGATGATCGTCACGAAGCGCACCGGGCAAGGTTTTCAGCAGCCAAGGCTGTTGTTGAGCATCTCGTACCCGGTAGAGCAGTGATTGCTGGCTTTGGCCGAGGATCCCTTCAATCTGCCAGCCTTCGAAGGTCTGGCCTGGCTTCAATGCAGGCGGGAGTGGCCATTGCTGCAGATGAATCAGTGCATCGCCGATGCTGGTTTCGCCAAGGGCATCGACCCGCACCAGCAGGGCGCTGGCGTTGTCCTGACTGCCAGCCAGGTGCGCGGCGCTGACCAACGTCTGCGCGGCACTGTTCAGGTCAGGTTGATCGCGCAAAATGCCCGCAATGGCGGTATCGCCCAGGACGGCCCAGACGCCGTCGCTGAGCAGCACGAAACTCTCGTTCAAACGCAGTTCGCCATCCAGAAAGTCCAGCACCAGATGTTGATCCAGCCCCAGGGCCCGTTTAAGCACATGCTGCATGCCAGGCTGGTCCCAGACGTGATCCTCGCTCACCCGTTGCAGCGTGTCGGCGTGCCAGCGATAAACCCGGCAGTCGCCGACATGTGCCAAGGTAAAACGCCGGCCGCGCATCACCAAGGCACTGACGGTGGTCAGCAGCGGTTGGCCGCCACCGTTAGCCTGCAACCAGCGATTTTGTGCCAGTAGCAGGCGATCCAGTGCCTGGGCGACGCCCCAGGTTTCCGGGGTGGCGTAGTAGTCCAGCGCCAGTGCCTGCAAGGTCGAACGGGCGGCGAGCCCGCCATCGGCACATTGGCTGACACCGTCGGCAATCGCGAACAGGTAACCCTTGCTCGCGGCCAGCGCCGGAGCCGGCGTGACCAGGCGCAGGGCGTCCTGGTTTTCCTCGCGAGGACCGATGGCGCTGGCTTCGGCAAAACTCAGTTGCAGGCTCATCGAGGCGTCAGACCCGCGCAGCCGTCACGGCGGCCGAACCCCAGGTGGTTCTCCAGCGACGTTTCACGCCGTGCAGACCGAACCAGGCCAGGACGCCGAGGCTGGCAAACAACCACAGCGCCAATTGATAACTGCCGGTGCTTTGCTTGATCGCGCCCATGCCGGCCGCGAGGGCAAACCCGCCGATGCCACCAGCCATGCCGATCAGGCCGGTCATCACGCCGATTTCCCGGCGAAAACGCTGGGGCACCAACTGGAATACCGCGCCATTGCCTGCACCCAGACCGAGCATGGTGCAGACGAAAAGTGCCAGTGCGGCGTAGGAACTCGGCAGATTGAAACCGACCACGGCAATGCAGGTCGCCGCGACGGTGTACATCGCCAACAGAGTCCGAATGCCGCCGAACCGGTCAGCCAGTGCACCACCCAAGGGGCGCATCAGGCTGCCGCCGAACACGCAGGCAGCGGTGTAGTAACCGGCAGTCACCGGACTCAGGCCGTACTGGTCGTTGAAGTAACCGGGCAGGGCGCTGGCCAGGCCAATGAAGCCGCCGAACGTCACGCTGTAGAAAAACATGAACCACCAGCTGTCACGGTCACCCAGGGCCTTGAAGTAGTCGGCCATGGATTTGGCTTTTGGCCGCTCGGGGGCATTGCGGGCCAGCCAGGCGAAGACGATCAGGGTCAGGATCAACGGAATCAGGGCAAAGCCGAACACGTTGCTCCAGCCAAACGCCGCCGCCAGCACCGGAGCGATCAATGCGGCGAGCACTGTGCCCGAGTTGCCCGCGCCGGCGATGCCCATGGCCTTGCCTTGATGCTGCGGCGGATACCACTGCGAGGCCAGGGGCAGGGCGACGGCGAACGAAGCGCCGGCCATGCCGAGGAACAGGCCCAGCAGCAACGCCTGCTCGTAGCTGTGGATCCCGAGTTTCCAGGCGCCGAACAGGGCGCAGATCACGATGACCTGGCCGATCAGGCCGGCGGTTTTTGGCGACAGGCGATCAGCCAGCATCCCCATCACGAAGCGCAACACCGCCCCGGCCAGAATCGGCGTGGCGACTACCAGCCCCCTTTGCTGCGTTGTCAGGTGCAGGTCGGCGGCGATCTGCACCGCCAGAGGACCGAGCAGGTACCAGACCATGAAACTCAGGTCGAAATAGAGGAAGGCTGCGAACAATGTGGGGGTATGGCCGGATTTCCAGAAGCTTGAATTCATTGCGCACCTCAGCTGTGAAGAGTCTCGAAAGGAGTCATGAGCTTGCAGGTGGGGCGCCGATACGGCCGCACCACCGACCCCGTGCTGTGGGGCCAAAACGAAAAAACGCCGCCACCCGATCCGCCAAGGGCAAATGAGGTGAGCGACGTCTTTGTCGTAGGTGGGGCAACCGCCGTTGGTTACCTGTGGTGATTACTTAGCGAGATCTGTGCCAACACTCGAAATCGAGTCGCCGCCATTCGCGAGCAGGCTCGCTCCCACAAGGGAATGGCGTCGAACACAAATCACCTGTGGGAGCGAGCCTGCTCGCGATGGCGCCCGGACAGGCGCTACAGGACTTCAGCCGAGCAACTCGCTCATGGCAATGATCTGCTCCGCCACCTGTATCAGCTTCTGCTGGCGGCTCATCGCTTGGCGGCGCATCAGCGTGTAGGCCTCTTCCTCGTTGCAGTCCTTCATTTTCATCAGCAGCCCCTTGGCCAGTTCGATGCGCTTGCGCTCGGCCAATTGCTGGTCACGGGCATGCAACTGGGCACGCAGGGCCTGGTCGCTCTCGAAGCGTGCCATGGCCACATCGAGAATCGGCTGCAGGCGTTGTGCGTGAATGCCTTCGACGATGTAGGCGCTGACCCCGGACTTGATCGCCTGGCGCATCACATCGGGGTCGTGTTCGTCCGTGAACATCACAATCGGTCGTGGCTGGTCGCGCGTCACCAGCACCACTTGTTCCATCACATCGCGACCCGGTGACTCGGTATCGATCAGAATCACATCCGGACGCACCGTTTCGACGCGTTCGGGCAGGTCGATGGTCAGGCCGGATTCATCGATCACTTCGAATCCGGCCTCGGTCAGGGCGGCCTTCAAGCGTCCGACTTTCCTGGCGGTGTCGTTGATCAGCAGGATACGCAGCATGTTCGTGGTCTCCTGTCAGCGGCTGGCGGATCGGTGCGAGCTGTCGCTCATGGCGTGCAGTTTGAAACTGCGGGCGTAACCGGCCGGGTCCGAGCCGTCCCAGATCTTGCCGTCGATCAATTGGCTGCTGCGCATTTCCCCGGCTGATGAAGCGACGCCGACGGCACGAGCGGCTTCACGGTAGAGGTCCAGTTGCTGGACCTGCCGGGCCACCGCGAGATAGTCCGGATCATCGCGCAACAAGCCCCAGCGGCGGAACTGGGTCATGAACCACATGCCGTCGGACAGGTACGGCAGGTTGACCTCGCCATCCCCATGCAAGCGCAGCGCGTGCGGGTCTTGCCAGCGGTGGCCAAGGCCGTCGGCGTACTCGCCCAGCAAGCGTGGTTCGATGCAGTCCAGTGGTGCGTCAAGGTACTGCGCGGCACTGAGCAATTGTGCGGTACTGCGGCGATTCTCGGTGCTTTCTTCGATGAAGCGGCTGGCTTCCAGAACCGCCATCACCAGTACCCGCGCGGTATTGGGGTATTGCTCGACGAACGCACGGGTGCAGCCGAGGACCTTTTCCGGATGATCGGGCCAGATGTTCTGCGTAGTGGCCAGGGTAAAGCCGAGATCCTGCTGTACGGCGCTGGCGGACCAGGGTTCGCCGACGCAAAACCCGTCGATTCGTCCAGCCCGCAGGTGCGCGACCATCTGCGGCGGCGGCACCACCACGCTGTCGACATCCAGCAGCGGGTGTATGCCTTGGCTGGCGAGCCAGTAATACAGCCACATGGCGTGGGTGCCGGTGGGAAACGTCTGGGCGAAGGTGAGTTTTGAGCGAGTTTGGTGCACGTGCCGATCCAGTGCTTCAGGACTGGTCACTCCAAGCGCTTGCAAACCGCGGGACAGGTTGATGCTCTGGCCGTTCTGATTCAGGCCCATCAACACGGCCATGTCGGTCGCGGCCACGCCGCCTATGCCCAGGTGAACGGCGTAAATCAGGCCATAGAGGCTGTGGGCGGCGTCGAGTTCGCCGCTGACCAGTTTGTCCCGCAGGTTGGCCCAGGACGACTGACGCTTGAGGTTCAGGGTCAATCCGTGGGGCTGGGCGAAGCCCTGGGTGGCGGCGACAACCACCGAGGCGCAGTCGCTCAGGGCCATGAAGCCGAGATTGATTTCGGTTTTCTCCGGGGCATCGCTGCCATTGACCCAGGCCAGAGGGCCGGCTGACGGTTCGTTCATCGCGTGTTCACCTTGCAAAAAAAACGTCGTCCCGAGTTCTTGCATGAGCAGGCCGGGGACGACGCCATTGTCTTTGCACCCATTCCGTCGTTGGCATGGGTGTTGGTGCCCAGAGTGGTGCAAGGCATATGCCATTAACCGCTGATTTGATCACGCGCCTCGCTTGCCACCCCGTTGCCCGGCTATAATCGCCGCCTCAATTCGCCGCCAATCGAGTCAAATCCGCCCATGTACACCCTGGCCCGTCAGCTGTTGTTCAAACTCTCCCCGGAAACCTCCCACGATCTGTCCCTGGACCTGATCGGCGCGGGCGGGCGTCTTGGGCTCAACGGCTTGCTGTGCAAGGCCCCGGCGAAGCTGCCGGTGAATGTCATGGGCCTGGACTTTCCGAATCCGGTGGGGCTGGCCGCGGGCCTGGACAAGAACGGCGCGGCCATCGACGGTTTCGCCCAGCTGGGTTTCGGTTTTGTCGAAATCGGTACCATTACGCCGCGTCCGCAGCCGGGCAATCCGAAGCCACGTTTGTTCCGCTTGCCGGAAGCCGAGGCGATCATCAACCGCATGGGCTTCAACAACCTCGGCGTCGATCACCTGCTGGCCCGCGTGGCGGCGGCCAAGTACAAAGGCGTGCTGGGCATCAACATCGGCAAGAACTTCGATACGCCGGTCGAGCGTGCCGTGGACGACTACCTGATCTGCCTGGACAAGGTCTACGCCCACGCCAGCTATGTGACAGTCAACGTCAGTTCGCCGAACACACCGGGCCTGCGCAGCCTGCAATTCGGTGACTCGCTCAAGCAGTTGCTGGCCGATCTGGCCGAACGCCGCGCGGAACTGGCATTGCGTCATGGCAAACATGTACCGCTGGCGATCAAGATTGCGCCGGACATGAACGACGAAGAAACCGCACAAGTTGCGCAAGCGCTGATCGAAACCGGGATGGATGCCGTCATCGCCACCAACACCACCCTGAGCCGCGTAGGCGTCGAAGGCATGGAGCATGGCGAAGAAGCCGGCGGTCTGTCCGGTGCGCCGGTTCGTGACAAGAGCACCCACACCGTGCAAGTGCTGGCGTCGGAGCTGGGCGGGCGTTTGCCGATCATTGCGGCGGGCGGCATTACCGAAGGCAAGCACGCGGCAGAGAAAATCGCCGCAGGCGCGAGCCTGGTGCAGATCTACTCGGGCTTCATCTACAAAGGCCCGGCGCTGATTCGCGAGTCGGTAGACGCCATCGCAGCGCTACGCTGATCCCCTGTAGGAGCGAGCTTGCTCGCGATGGTCGGTAACGATGACGCGTGATTTCTGGATGCACGCGGTGTTCTCGGGTCCATCGCGAGCAAGCTCGCTCCTACAGGGGATTGTTTGGACCAACGAGCAGGCATAAAAAAGGGCTCCATAAAGGAGCCCCTGGGCCGGAGCCCGCCGTCCGGATGGGACGTGCGTGGTTAATTCAGTACAAGTTCAGATTGTCGTGTCGGAGTGTTGTGCCCTGTAATTAGCCGACGGCGTGAAGTTCGTTGAGTCTGTGGATTCCCGCAGTGCCGGTCATACCGTCCCAGTTGTCGCCGCGTCCTTCTCGCCAGCCGTTGATCCAGGCTTGACGTACCGACGGTAGAGTAAATGGGCAAAGCTCACGGGATTTACCACCAACGCCATATTGATATCCGCGCAAAAATGCTCTTTCCAACGGATCACGCTTAAGTCTTCTCATAGGGTGTTGCCCTCACTTGTTGACTGTATTTATCGCGTCGACCTCTATTGAGGTCTGGCAGAAAAACTCTGCCGTTGGGGGCTCGTTGCCGGCGTGACGAGCCAAGGTGTTGGCGTCATTGCGGCGCCAACCTGTATTGAGTTCTAACCAATGCGTCACATCGAGGGAATGATCGTTTTGTCATAAGGACGTAACCATTAATGTGCTAACGCCATAAGTAACAGAGCGTTTGTAGCGTATTTATTGACCAAACCCCGGTATGATCGGCCCTGCGCTGGATGATGGGCTTAATCCTTTAGTGAGAATGGCTCCCGTTGCCGGGATGCACTATTCGACGAAGGGTCGACTTATGACATTTTGTTGCATCAACTTTTTTATCTGTCCTTGCATCTAAGCTCATTTAACCCGGGCAGCAGGGGTGGAGCGGCACACCTTCGTGCCACGCGGGCGCTCTTCGAGAAAAGCGCCTGATTGAAAACCGGACCGGCAATGCGTTGCCCGGTCACTCAGCTAAAGGTTCTGGAATTCCCATGTCCGATCGTTTCGAACTCTTCCTCACTTGCCCAAAAGGCCTTGAAGGCCTGCTCATCGAGGAAGCCGTCGGGCTTGGCCTTGAGGAAGCGCGGGAGCACACCTCCGCCGTGCGCGGCATGGCTACCATGGAAACCGCTTATCGCCTGTGCCTGTGGTCGCGCCTGGCCAACCGCGTGCTGCTGGTGCTCAAGCGCTTTCCGATGAAGGACGCCGAAGACCTGTACCACGGCGTGCTGGACATCGAGTGGCAAGACCACATGCTCAATGACGGCACCCTGGCCGTCGAATTCAGCGGCCATGGCTCGGGTATCGACAACACCCACTTCGGCGCGCTGAAGGTCAAGGACGCCATCGTCGACAAACTGCGCACCCCGCAAGGCGACCGTCCGTCCATCGACAAGCTCAACCCGGACCTGCGCATTCACCTGCGCCTGGATCGCGGCGAAGCCATTCTGTCCCTGGACCTGTCGGGCCACAGCCTGCACCAGCGCGGCTATCGCCTGCAGCAAGGTGCGGCGCCGCTCAAGGAAAACCTCGCGGCCGCCATCCTGATCCGTTCCGGCTGGCCACGAATCGCGGCCGAAGGCGGCGCACTGGCTGACCCGATGTGCGGTGTCGGCACCTTCCTGGTGGAAGCGGCGATGATCGCCGCCGACATCGCGCCGAACCTGCGCCGCGAGCAGTGGGGCTTCACCGCCTGGCTCGGTCACGTCCCGGCGCTGTGGAAAAAACTCCACGAAGAAGCGTCCGAGCGCGCCGCTGCCGGCCTGGCCAAGACTCCGTTGTGGATCCGCGGCTACGAAGCCGATCCACGGCTGATTCAACCGGGTCGCAATAACGTTGAGCGCGCCGGCCTGAGCGAGTGGATCAAGATCTACCAGGGCGAAGTCGCGACTTTCGAACCGCGCCCGGACCAGAACCAGAAAGGCCTGGTCATCTGCAACCCTCCGTACGGCGAGCGTCTGGGCGATGAGGCGAGCCTGCTCTACCTCTACCAGAACCTCGGCGAGCGCCTGCGTCAGGCCTGCCTGAACTGGGAAGCGGCGGTGTTCACCGGCGCGCCGGACCTGGGCAAGCGCATGGGTATCCGCAGCCACAAGCAGTATTCGTTCTGGAACGGTGCCTTGCCGTGCAAGCTGCTGCTGATCAAGGTGCTGCCGGACCAGTTCGTCACCGGCGAGCGTCGTACTCCGGAACAGCGTCAGGTCGAGCGCGAGCAAGCCGCCTACGATCAGACACCGAATGAACCGCAGGAACGCAAGTTCAACAAAAACGGTAATCCGATCAAACCGACGCCGACACCGGCTCCGGTGGTCGAGCAGCCGCGCCTGAGCGAAGGCGGGCAGATGTTCGCCAACCGCCTGCAAAAGAACCTCAAGGCCCTGGGCAAGTGGGTCAAGCGTGAAGGCATCGACTGCTACCGCGTGTACGATGCCGACATGCCGGAATATTCCATGGCCATCGACCTGTATCACGATTGGGTCCACGTGCAGGAATACGCTGCGCCGAAATCCATCGATCCGGAAAAGGCCTCGGGTCGTATGTTCGATGCCCTGGCGGCGATTCCGCAGGCGTTGAACATCGACAAGGGCCGCGTGGTGGTAAAACGTCGTGAGCGCCAGAGCGGCACCAGGCAGTACGAGCGCCAGGCGGCACAGGGCAAGTTCGTCGAGGTCAATGAAGGCGGGATCAAGCTGCTGGTGAATCTCACCGACTACCTCGACACCGGTCTGTTCCTCGACCACCGGCCGATGCGCATGCGTATCCAGAAAGAGGCGGCCGGCAAACGCTTCCTCAACCTGTTCTGCTACACCGCGACGGCCAGTGTGCATGCGGCCAAGGGCGGTGCGCGCAGCACCACCAGTGTCGACCTGTCGAAAACCTACCTGGACTGGGCTCGGCGCAACCTGTCGCTGAACGGTTTTTCCGACAAGAACCGCCTGGAGCAAGGTGATGTGATGGCCTGGCTTGAAGCCAGTCGTGACGAGTACGACCTGATCTTCATCGACCCGCCGACGTTCTCCAACTCCAAGCGCATGGAAGGTGTCTTCGACGTGCAGCGCGACCAGGTGCAACTGATCGACCTGGCCATGGCGCGGTTGGCGCCCGGCGGCGTGTTGTACTTCTCCAACAACTTCCGCAAGTTCGAACTGGAAGCCAATCTCGGCGAGCGCTATGCGGTCGAGGAGATCACCGCCCAGACCATCGATCCGGACTTTGCCCGCAACACCAAGATCCATCGCGCCTGGAAAGTCACGGCTCGCTAAATAGTTGTGCTGACTCACTGTAGGAGCGAGCCTGCTCGCGATGAACCCGAAAGCGCCGCGTGTATTCAGAAAGCATGCGTTATCGTTATCGACCATCGCGAGCAGAGCTCGCTCCTACAGTGCTGGTCAAATTAGTGGCTAATAGCTATAACTCAACTCAGGGCCAAAGGGCTTTCCCGCACCTGGCGTTTTGAGTTGTGTTTTATGTCGTTGCACGCCATGCGCCCAAAGATCCTGGGGTTTATCAGCGAAGATGCCTCGGCCTGGCTGGTCGCACTGCTGGTATTGCTGATCGGCGGGGTGCTCACCGGGTTGCTGGCGTGGTCGACGCTGAATCTGTTTCACCATCAATTGCGGCAACGCTTCCAACTGCTGGTCAGTGAGCGTTACAGCCGTATCGAAGAGCGTTTCGAAGATCAGGAGCAGCGCCTCGACGGCCTGCGCCGTTTTTTCGCCAATTCCGATTCGGTGTCCCGAGCGGAATTCGACGGCTACACCCAACCTTTACTGCTGCGGACCCAGGCGTATTCCTACGCCCAGCGGGTCACCCGTGACGAGCGTTCGGCGTTCGAGCGCCGAGTGCGTGACGAAGGTTTGAGCAGTTTCACCCTGAGAGAACTCAACGCGGACGGCCAATTGCAACTGGCCGGAGAACGAGATGAGTACGTGGCGGTGCTGTACAGCCAGACCCAAAGCAAACTCGGTTCTCCTCTCGGTTACGACTTGCTGGCCCAGCCGCTGCGGCGTGCCACGCTCGATCGGGCCGATCGGCATGGCGGCATGGCGGTGTCGCAACCGATGCATCTGGTGAGTATCGAGCCGGCTTATGCGCGTGGTGTGCTGCTGGTCGCACCGGTCACGCAGCACAACAGTCAAGACCACAAGGCCGTGAAGCCCTACGGTTATGTCATGGCCGTGATCAGCATGCGCCAGTTGCTGGCGGACGGACTGCCGGACGCCAGCCATGACTATCTCTCGGTGCGCATCCTCGATTTGTCTACCGATGACCAGCACGAAGTGCTGTTTGAGTCACCCAACCCGCCGGCCATCGGCGAGCTGTCCACCACGCGCCTGTTGCGCATGGCCGACCACGACTATCAAGTCGATATCCAGCCCAGCGACGCGTTCGTGCAGGCCAACCATTCCTCCGTGACCAGTGTGGTGGTGTTGGGTGGATTGCTCAGCGTGATGCTCAGTGCCTTGCTGTATGTGTTGGTCAGTCAGCGGCAGCGGGCGTTGAAACTGGTGGAGCAACGCACTCGGGAGCTGCGCGATCGAGAGCAGGAGTTGCGTGGCACCCATGGCCAGTTGCGTGGCGTGCTGAATGCCGCCACCCAGGTCGCGATCATTGCCACCGACCTGCGCGGGGTCATCAGCACCTTCAACGCCGGTGCCGAGCAGATGCTTGGCTATACCAGTGCCGAAGTGGTGGGGCATATGACCCTGGAGAACCTGCACCTGCCCCGGGAACTGGTCGCTCGCTCGGCAGAGTTGAGCACCCGCTATGGCAAACCGGTGCCGACCTGCCAGGCGATGCTGGTCGAAGGCGACACGGAGGGCGACCACGAGGCGCGGGAGTGGACGCTGGTACGCGGCGATGGCAGCCATCTGATGGTCAACATGCTCGCCACGCCGGTGCTCGACGAACAAGGCCTGTGGGTCGGGCACCTGGCGGTGTGCATCGACATCACCGAACGCAAGCGGGTCCACGAGGCACTCGCGGCGCGGGACCTGTTGTTGAAAAAGCTCAGCGCCCACGTGCCTGGTGGCATCTACCAGTTCAAGATGGAGTTCGACGGACGCTTCAGTGTGATCTACGCCAGCGACGGCATTCGCGAGATCTACGAGCTCGAACCTGACGTGCTGCTACTCAATGCCGAAGCGATCTTCACCCGGATTCATCCCCAGGACACCACCCGTGTCCGCGCCTCGATCCGAGCCTCGGCCGACACCCTCAGCCCCTGGCGCGAGGAATACCGCGTGCAACTGCCGCAACGGGGTCTGCGTTGGGTGCGTGGCGAGGCCACGCCGGAGGAACTGCCCGGTGGCGGTGTGCTCTGGCACGGCTACATCTCGGACATTTCCGATATGAAGCGGGTGGAAGAAGAATTGCGCGCGCTGTCGGTCACCGATTCGCTGACCGGTATCCACAACCGCCGTTATTTCCAGGAACGCCTGACCATCGAAATGGCCCGGGTGGAGCGTGGCGGTGGGAATCTGTCGGTGATCATGCTCGATATCGACCATTTCAAGCGCATCAATGACCTGCATGGCCATGCCATCGGTGATCGGGTGTTGCAGGCCGTGTGCCAACGGATCGGCCACCGGTTGCGGCGCACCGATGTGTTCTGCCGCCTGGGCGGAGAGGAGTTCATGGTGCTGTGCCCGGATATCAGCGGCGAACAGGCCTATATGTTGGCCCGGCAATTGTGGCAAGGCTTGCGCAGTTCACCCATTGAAGGAGTCGGTACGGTCACCGCCAGTTTCGGGATTGCCGGTTGGCGGGTCGGGGAGGGCGCCGATGCCTTGCTGTTGCGCGCGGATTCGGGGGTTTACGCGGCGAAGCAGGCGGGAAGGGATCGGGTTGAGGGGGAGATGAGCTAAAGGTTGCATGTAATCCATGTAGGAGCGAGCCTGCTCGCGAAAGCGGAGTGTCAGTCACCATCAGTGTTGACTGGGCTGACGCTATCGCGAGCAGGCTCGCTCCTACAGGGGATTTACTGTGTTCTTTAGATCCGGTTACAACACCGAAGCCGTCTGCGGCAGTTTCGGTTGGCGGTACAGGTCCAGCAGCACCTGATCGAGCACCGATGAGGCGCCGAACGGGGCCTTGTCGTTGAGGATCGCCACCACCGCCCAGGTGTTGCCGTTGACGTCGCGACTGAAACCGGCAATCGCCCGCACGGTGTTCAGGGTGCCGGTCTTGACGTGGGCTTCACCGCGCATGGCAGTGGTCTTCAGGCGTTTGCGCATGGTGCCGTCGGTGCCGGCAATCGGCATCGAGCTGATGTATTCGGCGGAATACGGGCTGTGCCAGGCCGCTTCGAGCATCGAAGCCATTTCCCGGGCGCTGACACGCTCGGCACGGGACAGGCCGGAGCCATTCTCCATCACCAGATGCGGCGCGGTGATGCCCTTTTTCGCCAGCCACTGACGCACCACACGCTGGGCGGCCTTGGCGTCGTCACCATCGGCATCGGTGCGGAAGCGTTGGCCGAGGCTCAGGAACAACTGCTGGGCCATGGTGTTGTTACTGTACTTGTTGATGTCGCGGATGATTTCCGCCAGGTCCGGCGAGAACGCCCGGGCCAGGACCTTGGCGTCTTTCGGTGTAGGCGCCAGCACATCCTTGCCCTGAATGCTGCCACCCAGTTCCTTCCAGATCGCGCGGACGGCACCGGCGGTGTAGGTCGCGTGATCGAGCAGCGACAGATAAGTCTGCGAGCTGCAGCCTTCACCCAGCTGACCGCCGACCGTCACGGTCATGCTGCCGTCGGCCTGTGCCACCGGGTTGTAGCGCACGCCACCGGTGCATTGCCTGGAATTGAGGGCCTTGACCTGGTTGTCGATGCGGATGCTCGCAATTGGCGGCTCCACCGAGACCAGTACCTTGCCCGAGTCATTACGTGCGACGAAGCGCAGCGCCTTGAGGTTGACCAGCAGCGAGTCGGGTTTGACCAGGAACGGCTTGTTCTCGTCGTTGCCGTCGTCATTGAATTCCGGCAGTTGCGGTTGCACGAAGAAGGTTTTATCCAGCACCAGGTCGCCGGTGACCTGGGTCACGCCGTTGGCACGCAAGTCGCGCATCAGCAGCCAGAGTTTTTCCATGTTCAGCTTCGGATCGCCGCCGCCCTTGAGGTAGAGGTTGCCGTTGAGGATGCCGCCGCTCAAGGTGCCGTCGGTGTAGAACTCGGTTTTCCACTGGTGGTTCGGACCGAGCATTTCCAGCGCCGCGTAGGTGGTGACCAGTTTCATGGTCGACGCCGGGTTGACCGACACGTCGGCGTTGAACACCGTCGGGGTGCCGGGACCGGTGAGCGGGATCATCACCAGCGACAGGGCGTTGTCCTGCAACTTGCTGGCTTTCAGGGCTTTTTCAACGTTGGGCGACAACGCGGTATTGATGGGAGCGGCGCAAACGGGAAGGGCCAGGGGGAGAAGAAAACCGGCCAACAGCAATGGACGCAAAGATTTGATCATCTGAAATAAAACCCTACAGCCGAGGGGAAATAAGGTGAGGGCATGGAGATAAATTCCCTCAATGGTCATGAAAGTGTCGGCATTATGCCCCAAGGTGCCACCGCTTGGGCCGTGCGTGGGCATTCAGATCGGCTATTTTTTTACCGACGGTAGGCGTGGTGGCCCAGAGAGTCAGGCAATCGGCGGCTTAAACTGCTAAAGTGCCGCCCGTTATTACTTAAGAGGATTGTTCCAATGGCGACTAACCGTTCCCAGCGTCTGCGCAAAAAACTGTGCGTCGATGAATTTCAAGAGCTGGGTTTCGAACTGAACCTGGATTTCAAAGAAGATTTGGCTGATGAGGCCATTGATGCTTTCCTCGACGCGTTCCTCAAAGAAGCCATGGAAGCCAACGGTCTGGGTTATGTTGGCGGCGACGACTACGGTCTGGTTTGCCTGCAGAAGCGTGGCTCGGTCAGCGCTGAACAGCGCGCTGCCGTTGAAGCCTGGCTCAAAGGCCGCACCGAGCTGACCAGCGTTGAAGTCAGCCCGCTGCTGGACGTCTGGTACCCGGAAAAGCCGATCAATCCGGTAGCTTGATGTTCTAAAAAAACGGCGACCCGAGGGTCGCCGTTTTTTTTCTTTTTTTTGTAGGAGCGAGCTTGCTCGCGATGAACCTGAGAGCACCGCGGGGTGTCATGTTCCCAGCGTTATCGTTGACGACCATCGCGAGCAGGCTCGCTCCCACAGTTCAGAATCACCAGGGTCGCCACCCCCGCAACAATCCCCCAGAACGCCGAACCGATGGAAAACAGCGTCAGCCCCGACGCCGTGACCATGAAGGTGATCAGCGCCGCCTCACGTTCTTTCACTTCGCTCATGGCGATGCTCAAACCGTTGATGATCGAGCCGAACAGCGCCAGCGCCGCAATCGACAGCACCAGTTCCTTGGGCAGCGCGGCAAACAATGCCGCGAGCGTCGCGCCGAACACGCTGGCAATCCCATAGAAAATCCCGCACCAGACCGCCGCGGTGTAACGCTTGTTGCGATCCTCATGGGCGTGCGGTCCGGTACAGATCGCTGCGCTGATCGCCGCCAGGTTGATCCCGTGCGAGCCGAACGGCGCCAGCAGCAAACTGGCGATGCCGGTAGTGGTGATCAGCGGCGAGGCGGGCACCGTGTAGCCATCGGCGCGCAATACGGCGATGCCGGGCATGTTTTGTGAGGTCATGGCGACGACAAACAGCGGGATGCCGATGCTGATGGTCGCGGCCAGGGAGAAGTGTGGCGTGGTCCAGACCGGCGTGGCCACTTCCAGGTGGAAACCGCTGAAGTCCAGCAGCCCCATGAAGCCTGACAATGTCGTGCCGATCAGCAATGCCGCCAGCACCGCATAGCGCGGCGACAGGCGCTTGACCAGCAGATAAGTGACGAACATCCCCAGTACCAGGGCGGTGCGGTGTTGCGCCGCGACGAAAATCTCGCTGCCGATCTTGAACAGGATCCCCGCCAACAGGGCGGCGGCCAGGGATGCCGGGATTTTTTTCACCAGCCGCTCGAAGCTGCCGGTCAGCCCGCAAATCGTCACCAGCACCGCGCAGGTAATATAGGCACCAATGGCTTCTCCGTAGCTCACGCCGCCCAGGCTGGTGATCAGCAGCGCGGCGCCGGGGGTCGACCAGGCAATGGTGATCGGCGTGCGATAGCGCAGGGACAGGCCGATGGAGCACACCGCCATGCCGATCGAGATGGCCCAGATCCACGAAGAAATCTGCCCGCTGCTCAGGCCCGCGGCTTGCCCGGCCTGGAACATCAGCACCAGGGAGCTGGTGTAGCCGGTCATCATGGCGATGAACCCGGCGACGATGGCCGAGGGCGAGGTGTCGGCCAGCGGGCGGATTTGCGTGTGGGTGGCGTCGTTCATGACGATGGCGTTCCTTTTACAGATGAAGATGTCCGCAGCAACACTCAACCCAGTGGTTACAAAGGCGGATTCTGCGAACAAGCCTAAACTCAAAAGTAATCAGGCGTTGCAATACAGCCGAGGCAACATTCAGCCGTACAGTCGTGTTGCCACCTTCCATTGTGTACAATTGCAGTGTTTTTTACGCGATACTTGCCAGCGACCCACTGTGCCGTATTACAGTCGCGGTCAATTCGCCGCAGTTCTTCCGACTCGAGTGCCCATGAACGAACAGTTGCAACCCCTAAAGAAACAACCGCGCGCAGGCAAAGCCGGCCGCAGCGGTACCCAGGACGATATTGTCTACGCGCATATCTTCGAGGCCATCCTCGAGCAGCGTCTGGCGCCCGGCACCAAGTTGAGCGAAGAAGCGCTGGGGGAAATTTTCGGGGTCAGCCGCACCATCATTCGCCGCGCCTTGTCGCGCCTGGCCCATGAAGGCGTGGTGTTGCTGCGTCCGAATCGCGGCGCCGTGGTCGCAAGCCCAAGCGTCGAAGAGGCCCGTCAGGTGTTCATGGCCCGTCGTCTGGTGGAGCGTGCGATCACCGAACTGGCCGTTCAACACGCAACCGCCGAGCAGATTGCCGAATTGCGCCAGATGGTCAACGACGAACGTGACAGCTTCTCCCGTGGCGATCGTGGTGCCGGTATCCGCCTGTCGGGTGAATTCCACCTGAAACTGGCCGAAGCTGCGAAAAACGCCCCGCTGATCAGCTTCCAGCGCAGCCTGGTGTCCCAGACGTCGCTGATCATCGCCCAGTACGAAAGCGGCAACCGTTCCCATTGCTCCTACGACGAGCACACCCAGTTGATCGACGCCATCGAGAAGCGCGACTGCGAGCTGGCGGTCAACCTGATGATGCATCACATGGATCACATCGACAGCAAGCTCAATCTCGACGAAGAAAGTGCTTCGGATGATCTGCATGCGGTGTTCTCGCATTTGCTGCAGACCAAGAAGCCTGGGCGCTCGCCGGCGAAAATCTAACACCGCCCCTGTAGGAGCGAGCCTGCTCGCGATGGTCGTTAACGATTACGCGTAAAGCCTGGCACCCCGTGGCGCCCTCAGGTTCATCGCGAGCAGGCTCGCTCCTACAAAGGGCATAAAAAATCCCCCGGATCTGACGATTGCGGGGGATTTTTTTATGCCTGAGGAAATTTAGCGCTGATGCACCAGATTCCCCGCCGCATAGGTCTGCTGCACCGTCCGGTCATCCCCCAGGGTCATCAACACAAACAACGTCTCGGCAATGTTGTTGGCCTGCTTCAGGCGATAGCCCAGCAGCGGCGTGGCGTTGTAGTCCAGCACCAGGAAGTCGGCGTCCGTGCCCGGTTGCAGGGTGCCGATCTTGTCCTCAAGGCGCAGTGCGCGGGCGCCGCCGAGGGTGGCCAGGTACAGCGACTTGAACGGGCTCAGGCGCGCACCTTGCAGCTGCATGACCTTGTAGGCTTCGTTGAGGGTTTGCAGCAGTGAGAAACTGGTGCCGCCGCCCACGTCGGTACCGATGCCGACATTCAGGTTGTGCTTCTCGGCCATCGGCAGGTTGAACAGGCCGCTGCCGAGGAAGAAGTTCGAGGTCGGGCAGAACGAGATGGCCGAACCGGTTTGCGCCAGTCGCGCGCACTCGTCATCGCACAGGTGCACACCGTGGGCGAACACTGAGCGCTCGCCGAGCAACTGGTAGTGGTCGTAGACGTCCAGGTAACCCTTGCGCTCCGGGAACAGCGCCTTGACCCACTCGATTTCCTTGAGGTTTTCGCTGATGTGGGTCTGCATGTACAGATCCGGGTATTCCGTCAGCAATTGGCCGGCCAGAGTCAGCTGTTCCGGGGTGCTGGTCGGTGCGAAGCGTGGAGTGACCGCGTAGTGCAGGCGACCCTTGCCGTGCCAGCGCTCGATCAATGCCTTGCTTTCGACGTAGCTGGATTCGGCGGTGTCGGTCAGGTAGTCCGGGGCGTTGCGGTCCATCATCACCTTGCCGGCGATCATCCGCAGGTCGAGCTGCTCGGCCGCTTCGAAGAACGAGTTCACCGATTGTGGGTGCACACTGCCGAATACCAGCGCCGTGGTGGTGCCGTTGCGCAGCAGTTCCTTGATGAAAATGTCCGCGACCTGGTCGGCGTGGGCCTTGTCGGCGAACTGGCTTTCACACGGGAAGGTGTAGGTGTTGAGCCAGTCCAGCAATTGCTCGCCATAGGCGCCGACCATGCCGGTTTGCGGCAAATGGATGTGGGTGTCGATGAAGCCGGGGGTGATCAGTGCATCCTGATAGTGGGTGATCTCGATGTCGGCCGGCAGGGTCGGCAGCAGTTCGCTGGCGTGGCCCAGGGCACTGATCTGGCCGTTTTCCACAACCAGCAAGCCGTCTTCGAAATACTCGTAGGAGGCTTCGATGCCCACGACGGCTGGGTCGGCGATGCTGTGCAGGATGGCGGCGCGGTAGGCTTTGCGAGTCAGAGGCATGAGGATTCTCAATGGGAGGCTTGGCTGCGGCGTGACGCAGGCAGCAGTTTGGCAATCGATCCGGCGCTGGCGGTGTGCTGACCGAAGTTCGCGTTATAGGTGGCGATGATTTCGCCGGCGATGGAGATGGCGATTTCCACAGGCAACTTGCCTTTGACTTCGCCGATGCCCATCGGGCAGCGCATGCGTTGCACGACGCTGTTGTCGAAACCGCGGTCGCGCAGGCGATGTTCGAACTTCACCCGTTTGGTCTTCGAACCGATCAGGCCGAAGTAAGCAAAGTCGTTGCGCTTGAGGATCGCAGCGGTCAGTTCGAGGTCGAGTTGATGGTTGTGGGTCATCACGATGCAGTAACTGCCAGCGGGCAGGTCGTCGATTTCGTCTACCGGTTCTTCGCTGACGATCTTGCGTACGCCATGGGGGACCTGCTCGGGGAATTCATCTTCGCGCGAGTCGATCCAGCGCACCCGGCAGGGCAGGCTGGCCAGCAGTGGCACCAGGGCGCGGCCGACGTGGCCGGCACCGAACACGGCGATCTGCGCCTGCACCTGGCCCATCGGTTCGAACAACAATACCGTGGCGCCACCGCAGCATTGGCCAAGGCTGGCACCGAGGCTGAAACGCTCCAGATGGGTGTCCTGCTTGCCGCTGGCGAGCATCTCGCGGGCGATCTTCATGGCCTTGTATTCCAGGTGCCCGCCACCGATGGTGTCGAAGCTCTGGTTCGCGCTGATGACCATCTTCGAGCCAGCGTTGCGCGGCGTCGAGCCGAGCTCTTCGATGATGGTCACCAGCACGCAGGGCTCACCGCGGTTTTGCAGGTCGGCGAGGGCGTCGATCCAGTTATACATAAACACCTCAACATCTCTGTTGTCTGTTCCGGCCTCTTCGCGAGCAGGCTCGCTCCCACATTTTGATCTCTGTCATACACAAAATTTGTGCCCGCTGGAGATCCATTGTGGGAGCGAGCCTGCTCGCGAAGGCCGCACCTCGGTCTTAGAGCGAAGCCAACTCGGTCTCAGCCTCGACAGCTTTCGCCGCCTTCAGCTGACGCATCTGCTCACAGCCCCACAACACTCGCTCCGGGGTCGCCGGGGCGTCGATTTTCGGTTGATGTTTGTAGTCGCCCAGGCTCGCCACGGCGTCCTTGATCGCACACCACGAGGCGATGCCGAGCATGAACGGCGGCTCGCCCACGGCCTTGGAATGGAACACCGTGTCTTCCGGGTTCTTGCGGTTCTCCACCAGCTTGACCCGCAGGTCCAGCGGCACGTCCGCCACGGCCGGGATCTTGTAGCTGGCCGGGCCGTTGGTCATCAGCTTGCCCTTGTTGTTCCACACCAGTTCTTCCATGGTCAGCCAGCCCATGCCCTGGATGAAACCGCCCTCGACCTGACCGATGTCGATGGCCGGGTTCAACGAGGCGCCGACGTCGTGGAGGATGTCGGTGCGCAGCATCTTGTATTCGCCGGTCAGGGTGTCGACCAGCACTTCGCAGCACGCCGCGCCAAAGGCGAAGTAGTAGAACGGACGGCCGCGCGCCTGGCTGCGGTCGTAATAAATTTTCGGGGTCTTGTAGAAGCCTGTGCTCGACAGCGACACCTGGGCGAAGTACGCCTGCTGGATCAGCGCTTCGAAGGTCAGGATGTGATCGCGGATTCGCACGTGGCCGTTGTGGAATTCCACGTCTTCTTCGCTGACCTTGTACTGGCGAGCCGCGAATTCCACCAGGCGTTGCTTGATGGTTTCGGCGGCGTTCTGCGCGGCCTTGCCGTTCAGGTCGGCACCGCTGGAAGCGGCGGTTGGCGAGGTGTTCGGTACTTTGTCGGTGTTGGTCGCGGTGATCTGCACGCGGTCCATTTCCACCTGGAACACTTCGGCCACGACCTGCGCGACTTTGGTGTTCAGGCCCTGGCCCATTTCGGTGCCACCGTGGTTCAAGTGGATGCTGCCGTCGGTGTAGACGTGCACCAGCGCGCCGGCCTGGTTGAGGAAGCTGGCGGTGAAGGATATACCGAATTTCACCGGGGTCAGCGCCAGGCCTTTTTTCAGGATCGGGCTGTTGGCGTTGTAGCGACGGATCGCTTCGCGACGCTCGGCGTACTGGCTGCTTTCTTCCAGTTCCGCTGTCATCTCTTCGAGCATGTTGTGCTCGACGGTCTGGTAGTAGTGGGTGACGTTGCGCTCGGTCTTGCCGTAGTAGTTGGCCTTGCGCACGGCCAGCGGATCAAGGGCCAGATGGCGAGAGATGGCGTCCATCACTTCTTCGATGGCGACCATGCCTTGCGGGCCGCCGAAACCACGGTAGGCGGTGTTCGACGCGGTGTTGGTCTTGCAGCGGTGACCGTTGATGGTCGCATCGCCCAGGTAGTACGAGTTGTCCGAGTGGAACATCGCGCGGTCGACGATCGACGCCGACAGGTCAGGCGAGCACCCGCAGTTGCCAGCCAGTTCCAGATTGATGCCGTGCAGGCGGCCGGTGCTGTCGAAGCCCACGTCGTACTCGACATAGAACGGGTGACGCTTGCCGGTCATCAGCATGTCTTCGACCCGTGGCAGACGCATCTTGGTCGGCTGGCCGGTGAGGTGCGCGATCACTGCGCACAGGCACGCCGGGCTGGCTGCCTGGGTTTCCTTGCCGCCAAAACCGCCGCCCATGCGACGCATGTCGACGACGATCTTGTTCATCGACACGTCCAGCACTTCGGCCACCAGCTTCTGCACTTCGGTGGGGTTCTGCGTGGAACAGTAGACGATCATGCCGCCGTCTTCGGTCGGCATCACCGAAGAGATCTGGGTTTCCAGGTAGAAGTGTTCCTGGCCGCCGATGTGCAGCGTGCCCTGGATGCGATGTTCGGCGGTGGCCAGCGCCGTGGCCGAATCGCCGCGCTGATGGGTGTGGCTGTCGAGGACGAAGTGGCGCTTGCGCAGGGCTTCGACCACGTCCAGCACAGGTTCCAGGTCTTCGTATTCGATGATCGCGGCCATGGCCGCCTTGCGCGCGGTTTCCAGGTCTTTCGCCGCCACGGCGATCACCGGTTGACCGACGAACTGCACGGTATCGATGGCCAGCAGCGGATCGCCCGGCAGCAACGGACCGATGTCTTTCAGGCCCGGCACGTCTTCGTGGGTGATGGCGATACGCACGCCTTCGAAGGCGTAGCAGGGCGAGGTGTCGATGCTGATGATCCGCGCGTGGGCACGGTCGGACATGCGCGCATAAACGTGCAACTGGTTCGGAAACTCCAGGCGATCGTCGATGTATTGCGCTTCACCGGCCACATGCTTGGCGGCGCTGTCGTGCTTGACGCTGCGGCCGACACCGGTGGTCAGGTCCTTGGCAAACAGTTCAGCCAATTCGGCTTGGGTCTTCTCTACGGCGTGATGATTAGACATAAGCGGTCACCCGAGTCTCGATGTGCGGTGTTTGCAGTTCGATGAAGTATTTGCGCAGCAGGTTCTGCGCGCTGAGCAGGCGATATTCCTTGCTGGCGCGGAAGTCCGAGAGCGGCGTGAAATCTTCGCCCAGGGCGGCGCAGGCGCGTTCAACGGTAGCGTTGTTGAATGGCGCACCGAGCAGCGCGGCTTCGCAGGCGGCGGCGCGTTTCGGGATAGCCGCCATGCCACCAAAGGCGACGCGGGCTTCGGCCACCACACCGTTTTCCAGGCGAATGTTGAAGGCCGCGCACACCGCCGAAATGTCGTCGTCCAGACGCTTGGAGATCTTGTAGGCACGGAACAGTTTTTCGGCGCTGGCGCGGGGCACGATGATCTTCTCGATGAACTCGCTTTCCTGGCGCGCCGTGACGCGGTAATCGATGAAGTAGTCTTCCAGCGCCAGGGTGCGGCGGGTTTCGCCTTTGCACAGCACGATCTGCGCGCCGAGGGCGATCAGCAGGGGCGGCGAGTCACCAATCGGCGAGGCGTTGCCGATGTTGCCGCCAAGGGTGCCCTGGTTGCGGATCTGCAAGGAGGCGAAGCGGTGCAGCAATTCACCGAAGTCCGGGTACTCGGCGTTCAAGGCTTCGTAGCAATCGGACAGGGCCGTGGCGGCGCCGATTTCCAGACGGTCGTCAAAACGGTCGATGCGCTTCATTTCGGCGACGTTGCCGACGTAGATCATCACCGGCAGGGTGCGGTGGAACTGCGTGACTTCCAGTGCCAGGTCGGTACCGCCAGCCAGCAGGCGGGCCTGTGGATAAGCGTCGTAGAGATCGGCCAGGTCGGCCACGGTCAGCGGCACCAGGCAGCGTTTGTCGCCGCTGTTGAGTTCGCCGATATCGGTCGGGGCAATGGCTTTGAGGCGCGCGATGGTGTCGGCTTCACGAGTGTCGAACTGGTCCGGCTGCTTGGCGCAGCAGGATTGCTCGGCGGCTTCCAGGATCGGCCGGTAGCCGGTGCAACGGCAGAGGTTGCCGGCCAGTGCTTCGTGGGCCTTGGCATGATCCGGTGCATCACTGTTCTTTTGCAGGGCAAACAGCGACATCACGAAGCCGGGGGTGCAGAAACCGCATTGTGAGCCGTGGCACTCGACCATGGCTTTCTGCACGCTGTGCAGTTCACCCTTGTGCTTGAGGTCTTCAACGCTGATCAGTTGTTTGCCGTGCAGGGACGACACGAAGGTCAGGCACGAGTTGAGGCTGCGATAGCGAATGTGTTCGCGGCCGTCATCATCGGTCTGCAATTCGCCGACCACCACGGTGCAGGCGCCACAGTCACCGCTGGCGCAGCCTTCTTTGGTGCCGGGTTTGCCCACATGGTCGCGCAGATAATTGAGCACGGTCAGGTTCGGGTCCAGGGCGTGCTCGCTACGGAGTTCCTGGTTTAGTAAAAACTGGATCACGGAAGGCCTCGCAGACTCATTATTGTTGTTAACCGATAGGAACTGAATTTAGCAGGTCTGACTTTTCGGTCAATGATTTTCTGACTTAAAGGTCAGGAAATTGCAATTTGTCGATTAACCACCTGTTCCTTAATTATTGTCGTTGCTTCGATAGCCTGCCTTTTTGCTTGAATTTGCTTGAATCGTGCCAAAAACCTCCGGGCGGGCACTCCGCCATGGTGCAGCAATTGCGCTACACTGCGCCGCTTGTACAGATCAAAGAGTTTGAAGGACAACCATGACGTTCAAGGCGCCGGACAGCCTCGCCGAGCAAATCGCTCACCACCTCGCCGAACGCATCATTCGCGGTGAAATGAAGCCCGGGGAGCGCATCCAGGAACAGAAGGTCACGCTGGCCCTCAATGTCAGCCGTGGTTCGGTCCGCGAGGCCTTGCTGATCCTCGAGCGTCGGCACTTGATCGCTATTCTGCCGCGACGGGGAGCCCACGTTACCGAGCTCACGCCGCATAAGGTCCAGAGCCTGTGCACGCTGATGAGTGAACTCTATATTCTGCTCGGTAACTCCGTGGCCAGCGGCTGGAAAACCCAGGCCGACATGGCGCCGTTCGTGCAGATCCAGCAACGCCTGACGGCCAGCTTTGAGCGTCAGGACATCCGCACGTTCGTCGACGACAGCTTCAATGTGATGCGCGCCGCGTACCCATTCGCCAACAATCCGTACTTGCAGGAAACAGTCGAGAATCTGCAGCCGGCCATGAGCCGTGCGTATTTCCTCGCGCTGGACCTGCGCAAAGCGTCGATGAGCGAATTCCTCGAGCTGTTCGAACGCTTGCTCGCTGCCGTGCTGGCCCGTGACTTTGCACAGATTCGCGTGGTGCTGACGGCTTACGCCCAGCGCAGTTGCGATCTGGTGATCTCCGCCCTGACGGACGCCTGATCTTGCGGCTCAAGTGCATCAAGCTGGCGGGGTTCAAGTCCTTCGTCGATCCGACCACGGTGAACTTCCCCAGTAACATGGCGGCGGTGGTCGGGCCCAATGGTTGCGGCAAGTCGAACATCATCGACGCCGTACGCTGGGTGATGGGCGAGAGTTCGGCGAAGAACCTGCGCGGCGAGTCGATGACCGACGTCATCTTCAACGGCTCCACCAGCCGCAAGCCGGTGAGCCAGGCGAGCATCGAACTGGTGTTCGATAACTCCGACGGCACCTTGCTCGGGGAATACGCCGCCTACGCGGAAATCTCCATTCGCCGCAAAGTGACCCGCGACAGCCAGACCACCTATTACCTCAACGGCACTAAATGCCGGCGCCGCGACATCACCGACATCTTCCTCGGCACCGGTCTTGGCCCGCGCAGCTACTCGATCATCGAGCAGGGGATGATTTCCAAGCTGATCGAGTCCAAGCCCGAGGACCTGCGCAACTTCATCGAAGAAGCCGCGGGCATCTCCAAGTACAAGGAGCGCCGGCGCGAGACGGAAAACCGCATCCGCCGCACCCACGAAAACCTTGAGCGCCTGACCGACCTGCGCGAAGAGCTTGAGCGTCAGCTCGAACGCTTGCACCGCCAGGCCGAGGCCGCCAAAAAGTATCAGGAATTCAAGGGCGAGGAGCGTCAGCTCAAGGCCCAGCTGTCGGCCCTGCGCTGGCAGGCGCTGAACGATCAGGTCGGCCAGCGTGAAGCGATCATCGGTAACCAGGAAGTTTCTTTCGAAGCCCTGGTGGCTGAACAGCGCAATGCCGACGCAAGCATCGAGCGTCTGCGTGACGGACATCATGATCTTTCGGAACGCTTTAACCTGGTGCAGGGGCGCTTCTACTCGGTCGGCGGCGACATTGCCCGGGTCGAGCAGAGCATCCAGCACGGCCAGCAGCGTTTGCGCCAGTTGCAGGATGACCTGAAAGAAGCCGAGCGCGCACGCCTGGAAACCGAATCGCATTTGGGTCACGACCGCACGCTGCTGCTGACCCTGGGCGAAGAGCTGAACATGCTCACCCCGGAGCAGGAAGTCACCAGCGCCGCCGCCGAAGAGGCCGCTGCCGCGCTGGAAGAATCCGAAACCACCATGCACGGCTGGCAAGAACAGTGGGATACGTTCAACCACACCGCCGCCGAGCCGCGTCGTCAGGCCGAAGTGCAGCAGTCGAGGATCCAGCAGCTGGAAACCAGCCTGGAGCGCCTGGCCGACCGCCAGAAGCGTCTTGGCGAAGAACGCGCCTTGCTCTCGGCGGACCCGGAAGACGCAGCGATCATGGAGCTCAGCGAGCAGCTCGCCGAATCCGAAGCAACGCTCGAGGATTTGCAGACCAGCGAAGAAGCGCAGGTCGAAAAGCTCGAGCAGTTGCGTCAGGAACTGCAGCAGGCGCTGACCGCGCAGCAGCAGGCCCAGGGCGATTTGCAGCGCCTCAACGGTCGGCTGGCTTCGCTCGAAGCCTTGCAGCAAGCGGCGCTCGATCCGGGTACCGGCACCGCCGAATGGCTACGCGAGCAGAATCTTGCGAATCGCCCGCGCCTGGCCGAAGGCCTGAAGGTTGAGGCCGGTTGGGAGCTGGCGGTGGAAACCGTGCTCGGCGCCGACCTGCAAGCGGTGCTGGTGGATGACTTCAACGACTACGATCTGTCGGGTTTTGCCCAGGGCGACTTGCGTTTGCTCAGCCCGTCCAGCGATGGCGTACGGGTGCCGGGCAGCCTGCTGGACAAGGTCGAGGCGCAGCTCGATCTGTCGCCATGGCTGGGGCAAGTCAAGCCGGTGGACAGTCTTGAGCAGGCCTTGGCCTTGCGGGGGCAATTGGCTGCCGGGCAGAGCCTGATCAGCCGTGACGGTTACTGGGTCGGTCGGCATTTTCTGCGGGTGCGTCGGGCCAGTGAAGCGGAAAGCGGCGTGCTCGCCCGTGGTCAGGAAATCCAGCAACTGGGCCTTGAACGCGAAGAGCGCGAAGCCGCCGTCGAAGCACTGGAAACCCAATTACAGAACCTGCGGGCGCAGCAGCGTCAGCAGGAAAACGGTCGCGAACATTTGCGCCGTTTGCTGCAGGACGAAGCGCGTCAACAAGGTGAATTGAAGGCTCAATTGTCCGCCGGCAAAGCCAAGGCCGAACAATTGACCCTGCGCCGTACCCGTCTCGACGAAGAGCTTATCGAGCTCGATGAGCAGCGAGCGTTGGAACACGAAAACATCGGCGAAGCGCGCCTGCAATTGCAGGAAGCCCTCGACAGCATGGCGCTGGACACCGAGCAGCGTGAGTTGCTGCTGGCCCAGCGCGACAGCCTGCGCGAACGTCTGGACCGGGTGCGTCAGGAAGCGCGGCAACACAAGGATCACGCCCATCAGTTGGCGGTGCGTCTGGGCTCGCTCAAGGCGCAGCATGATTCGACACGCCAGGCGCTGGAGCGTCTGGAGATGCAGTCCGAGCGCCTGACCGAAAAGCGCGAGCAATTGAGCCTCAATCTGGAGGAGGGCGAAGCACCGCTGGAAGAGCTGCGCCTGAAACTCGAGGAGTTGCTCGACAAGCGCATGACCGTCGACGAAGAACTCAAGACCGCGCAGATCGCCCTCGAAGACGCCGACCGCGAACTGCGCGACGCCGAGAAGCGCCGCAGTCAGGCCGAACAGCAATCCCAGTTGATTCGCAGCCAGCTCGAAACCCAGCGCATGGAATGGCAAGCCCTGACCGTGCGCCGCAAGACCTTGCAGGACCAATTGCTGGAAGACGGCTACGATCTCCACGGCGTACTCGCGACCCTGACGGCCGAGGCCTGCGAGAAGGATGCCGAGGAAGAGCTCGAGCGCATCGCCGCCAGGATCCAGCGCCTGGGCGCGATCAACCTGGCGGCCATCGATGAGTACCAGCAACAATCGGAGCGTAAGCGTTATCTGGATGCCCAGAACGACGATCTGGTGGAAGCCCTTGAAACCCTTGAGAACGTGATTCGCAAGATCGACAAGGAAACCCGCAACCGTTTCAAGGATACCTTTGATCAGATCAATGGCGGTTTACAGGCGCTTTTCCCAAAAGTTTTCGGTGGTGGCCGCGCATATTTGGAACTGACGGGCGAAGATTTACTCGATACAGGGGTAACAATCATGGCGCAGCCGCCAGGAAAGAAGAACAGCACCATCCATTTGCTCTCCGGCGGCGAAAAAGCCCTGACTGCATTGGCCCTGGTTTTTGCGATCTTCAAATTGAACCCGGCGCCGTTCTGCATGCTCGATGAGGTTGACGCGCCACTGGATGACGCTAACGTTGGACGCTACGCGCGATTGGTAAAAGAGATGTCACAGACAGTGCAGTTCATCTATATCACCCACAACAAGATCGCCATGGAAATGGCTGAACAACTGATGGGTGTGACGATGCACGAACCCGGTTGTTCACGTCTGGTGGCGGTGGATGTCGAGGAGGCGATGGCGATGGTGGATGCCTGAGTCGTGGTTGTAGGAGGAATGTTTGCGGTCTGTAGGAGGTCTGTAGGACTCTTTTCCTGCCTTCGACTTGCTGGCCAATCGACATATTCGCGCTAGCCAAGGTGGTAGACGGTGTAAAGTTGCCTTTGGTCGTGCTAGTTTAATGTCAATTTTTCGTATACGTGGGCAAAACGCCTGTCAGAACATAGAGTTGGCGCCACGTTTTAAAGCGGTTTGCAGGTTGTAAACCCCTTATTTTTCAGCATTTTTTATAGAGGCACGGGATTACATGGAAATCGGTCTGCGCGAGTGGCTGATCGTCATCGGCATTATTGTCATTGCCGGTATTCTTTTCGATGGCTGGCGCCGTATGCGCGGCGGCAAGGGAAAACTGAAGTTCCGTCTTGATCGAAGTCTGTCCAACCTGCCGGACGAGGACAGCAGCGCCGAACTGCTGGGCCCGCCGCGTGTGCTGGACGGACATAAAGAGCCGCAGCTGGACGAGCAGGACCTGCCTTCGGTCAGCATGCCGGCCCGCGAGCCTCGCGAGTCGGGTTCCAAGCGCGGCAAGCGTGGCCACAGCGAGCCTTCCCAGGGCGACATGAACCTCAGCCTGGACCTGGACGGCGGCCCGAGCTTCAGCAGCCGCGACGACGATTTCCCGGATGACAGCAAGTCCGCGCCAGCAGTCAACGACAAGGATCAGCCGCAAGCGGAAGAAGTGCTGGTGATCAGCGTGATCTGCCGCGACGCTGCCGGCTTCAAGGGCCCGGCGCTGTTGCAGAACATTCTGGAGAGCGGTTTGCGTTTCGGCGAGATGGACATTTTCCATCGCCACGAAAGCATGGCCGGCAACGGTGAAGTGCTGTTCTCCATGGCCAACGCCGTCAAGCCTGGCGTATTCGACCTGGACGACATCGACCACTTCAGCACTCCGGCGGTGAGCTTCTTCCTGGGGCTGCCAGGCCCTCGCCATCCGAAGCAAGCCTTCGACGTGATGGTGGCAGCGGCACGTAAATTGTCCCAGGAGCTCAACGGTGAGCTGAAGGACGACCAGCGCAGCGTACTGACCGCCCAGACGATCGAGCACTACCGTCAGCGCATCGTCGAGTTCGAGCGCCGCGCCCTGACCCAGAAACGTTGATTGAAATGGTTATTCCCGCGCGGTGCGCGGGATAATCGGCAAAACAGATTGAGCAGCCTCGGCTGCTCTTTTGCTTTATGAGAGAACACCCATGACCGCCGCCAAGAACCGTATTTTAGAGCTGCGCGCTGAGCTGGATCAGCACAACTATCGTTACCACGTGCTCGACGAGCCGAGCATTCCGGACGCCGAGTACGACCGCTTGTTCAACGAGCTCAAGGCTCTGGAAGCGGCCAACCCCGAACTGATCACCAGCGACTCGCCAACCCAGCGAGTGGGCAGCGCGGCGCTGTCGGCGTTTACCCAGGTGCGTCACGAAGTGCCGATGCTCAGCCTCGGCAACGCCTTCGAAGAAACCGACATGCGTGAGTTCGACCGCCGGGTGACCGAAGGCCTGGACCTGCCGGCCGGTGATCTGTTCGGTGGCGGCGCGACAGTCGAGTACAGCTGTGAGCCCAAGCTCGATGGCCTGGCCGTCAGCCTGCTGTATCAGGACGGCATCCTGGTGCGCGGCGCCACCCGTGGCGATGGCACCACCGGCGAAGATATCAGCGTCAACGTGCGCACCGTACGCAATATCCCGCTCAAGCTGCACGGTACCGGCTGGCCGGCGACCCTGGAAGTGCGCGGCGAAGTGTTCATGTCCAAGGCCGGTTTCGAGCGGCTCAACGCCACGCAACTGGAGGTCGGCGGCAAGACCTTCGCCAACCCGCGCAACGCAGCGGCAGGCAGTTTGCGCCAGCTGGATTCGAAGATCACCGCCAATCGCCCGTTGGAGTTCTGCTGCTACGGCATCGGCCAGGTGTCGGCGGACATTGCCGATACGCACATCGGCAATTTGCAGCAGCTCCAGGCCTGGGGCATGCCGATCAGTCATGAGCTGAAACTGGCGCACGGCATCGCCGAGTGCCTGGATTACTACCGCGACATCGGTGAGCGTCGCAATGCGCTGCCGTATGAAATCGACGGCGTCGTATTCAAGGTCAACAGCATTGCCTCCCAGCGCGAACTGGGCTTTCGCGCCCGTGAGCCGCGTTGGGCCATCGCCCACAAATTCCCGGCGATGGAAGAACTCACCGAGCTGCTCGATGTGGAATTCCAGGTCGGCCGCACCGGGGCGGTGACGCCGGTGGCGCGTCTGAAACCGGTCAAGGTCGCCGGTGTCACGGTGGCCAACGCCACACTGCATAACATGGACGAGGTCGCGCGCCTGGGCCTGATGATCGGCGACACGGTGATCATCCGCCGCGCCGGTGACGTGATTCCGCAGGTGGTGCAAGTGGTCATGGAGCGCCGTCCGGAAAACGCCCGGCCGGTGCAGATTCCGGAACAGTGTCCGGTGTGCGGTTCCCATGTCGAGCGCACGCAGCTGATCAAGCGCAGCAAGGGCCGCGAGACGGTCAGCGAAGGCGCGGTGTATCGCTGCGTCGGTCGTCTGGCCTGTGGCGCGCAACTCAAGCAGGCGATCATTCACTTCGTTTCCCGTCGTGCCATGGACATCGAAGGCTTGGGTGAGAAGAGTGTCGAGCAACTGGTCGACGAAGGCCTGGTGAGCTCGCCGGCCGATCTGTACGCCCTGACCTTCGAGCAAATCGTCGATCTGGAAGGCTTTGCCGAACTGTCGAGCAAGAACCTGCTCGGCGCCATCGAAGACAGCAAGAGGCCGGGCCTGGCGCGGTTCATCTACGCCCTGGGGATTCCCGATGTCGGCGAGGAGACAGCCAAGGTCCTGGCTCGCTCCCTGGGTTCGCTGGAGCGGGTGCAACAGGCTTTGCCCCAGGTGCTGACGTACTTGCCGGATGTCGGCCTGGAAGTCGCGCACGAGATCCACAGCTTCTTCGAGGATGCGCATAACCAGCAGGTGATCGCTGATTTGCTCAGGCATGGTATGCAGATTCAGGATCAGGGCGAGTTGGGTGCCGAGTTTTCGGCGAGCACCACCCTGGGTGGTTTCCTCGACAAGCTGCATATCCCCTTGGTCGGGCCGGGCGGGGCGCAGAAACTGGCGGACAAATTCGGCTCGCTGCAGGCGGTGATCGGCGCGGACTGGCTGGACATGCGCCAGGCGCTGCCGGAGAAGCAGGCCAATTCGGTGCGCGAGTTCTTTGCGGTCGAAGACAATCGCCAATTGGCCGAGGCGGCGGAGAAGCAACTGGCCGATTTCGGCATGCACTGGCAGAGCGAGAAGAAGGTCGTCGAAGGCTTGCCGCTGGCCGGGCAGACCTGGGTGTTGACCGGCTCGCTGGAGTTGATGAGTCGCGATATCGCCAAGGACAAACTCGAAAGCCTCGGCGCCAAGGTCGCCGGCTCGGTGTCGGCCAAGACCCATTGCGTGGTGGCCGGGCCGGGGGCTGGTTCGAAGTTGACCAAGGCCAATGAATTGGGGTTGAAAGTGCTGGATGAAGAGGCGTTTGTTGAAACATTGCGCGGGTACGGCAAGGTAGATTGAGCAGCAATTCAACCTGTAGGAGCGAGCCTGCTCGCGATGGTGGATCAGGCGCATTGATGTCGACTGACACTCCATCGCGAGCAGGCTCGCTCCTACAGGTGTTGCGTTCGACCTGGGAACGATCCTGTCTGGTAAATGATCTAGTCTCTGCAAGCCTCAGGGAGAGATCGCCATGTACCGTTTTTTCGAGCAGCTCAGCTCGCGCATCGCCGCGCCGTTCGTGGCCGAAAATTTGCGCAACAGCAAGGTCTGGTCCTGTCGTTGCGGGCAGTCGCTGTTCTTTCGCAACAGCCAGTGCCTGGCCTGTTCGGCTGCGTTGGGCTATCAGCCGGAGCAGAGTCGCTTGTCCTCGCTGCAGCCGGGTGTACAAGCGGGCACCTGGCTGCTCGATGCCGATCCCGGGGCTGGCCTGTTTCGACGCTGCTCCAACCTCGACTCCCCGGCGGCCTGTAATTGGTTGCTGCCTGCCAATGACCATGACGTCTTGTGCCTTGCCTGCAGCCTCAACCGCACCATTCCCGACCTGTCGATAACCGACAACCACGAGCGCTGGCGCAAGGTGGAAACCGCCAAGCGGCGTCTGGTCGCGCAACTGCTCAGCCTGGGGTTGCAGGTGATTCCCAAGACCGTCGATGAAGACACGGGCCTTGCCTTCGACTTCATCGGCGTGGACCTCGAAGGCAAACCGCCCACCACCGGGCACGCCAATGGTCTGGTCACCCTCGATATCAAGGAAGCCGACGATGCCCACCGCGAGCAGGTGCGGGTGCAAATGCACGAACCCTATCGCACCTTGCTCGGGCATTTTCGTCACGAAGTCGGGCATTACTACTGGGATCGATTGATCGCCAATAGCCAGTGGCTTGAACCGTTTCGCGCAGTGTTCGGCGATGAGCGCGCCAGCTATGCCGAAGCCCTCGAGCGGCATTATCAGCAGGGCGCACCGCTCGACTGGCAGCAGCACTACGTCAGCGCCTACGCCACCATGCACCCGTGGGAAGACTGGGCCGAAACCTGGGCGCATTACCTGCACATGATGGATGCGGTGGACACCGCGCTGGGCTTTGGCATGAGTGCCCGGGAAATGGACTTCGACTATCAGCCGTTTCCGTTGGATACCCTCTACGATCCACAGCATCCCGGCGGCGCGGCGTTCCTGTCGTTCGTCAATGCGTGGATCGAACTGGCGGGCATGCTCAATGAGCTGTCACGCAGCATGGGGCAGCCGGATTTCTATCCGTTCGTCCTGCCGCCAGCCGTCATTGCCAAGCTGCACTTTATTCACCTGGTGATTCAGCAGGAGGGCGGCAGGGCGGACGAAGTGCTAGAGGCGCAATAGCAAGTGCTTGAAGCCCCTCATATTTTTATTCCGAAACCAACGGTTGTAACTTCGTCTCAGATAGGTACAATGGCGCGGCTCGCCGACAGGTGAGCGTCGTTATGGTGACCCCATCGGTCCCCCCGCAACGATTACCCGTGAACCTGGTCAGATCCGGAAGGAAGCAGCCACAGCGGGAACATTGTGTGCCGGGGTGTGGCTGGTGGGGTTACCACCTTAACGCCACGCGAGTGTTCTCTCGCGTTATCTCTCTGAAATCAGGCTTTCGCTAGCTGCCAGGATCTTCTCCGAGGCGGTTTTTTGTCGTTTCCGATTTATCCACGGCCGCAGGCTCGCTACCGATATACAGCCGAACAATCTCATCGATCTCCCCAGACATCTTCATCCGCCCCAATGTGCGCAGGACGCTCTGCACCGGGAGCCTCGGGTCGTTGCGAACGTAGCAACCGATCTGGTTTTCCTGCAGCACTGCCACGCCTTGCAGTTGCTGCTCCGGCAGAAGGCGGTGATTGAACCAGTCCAGGCTCCATTGATTGCTGACGGCATAGTGATTGCGGCCGGCCAGGAGCTTTTCCAGCACTTGTTCCTGATTGCGTGCGTCGTCGCGCTGCAGTTGGCCGGTGTCGAACAGCGGCTGCAGGGTCGGGTAGTTGTAGCCCAGCACGGTGCCAATGGACTGTTGCGGCAAGTCGGCGGGTTTGACCGCGCCGGGCGGCGCATGCAGGGTGATCAACACATCCGGTTGAGTGAAGAGCGGGATGCTCCAGAGATAATCATCAGGCTGATCGGGCAGCCACGATTGCGTGACATAACAGCGGACATCGACCTCGCCTTGCTCCATGGCAATTTGTATGCGCCGGCGGGGCAATACATGGAATTCGGCCGGTACGCCGACCTGGGTCGCGAGGCTGAGCATCATGTCATACAGGATGCCCTGGGTTGGTTTGCCCCGTTCAAGCTGCACCATGGGCATGCTCCAGCTGTCGGGTATCACGAAGCGCAGCGGTGCTTGCGCAGCCACGCCGTCCAGGCTGATCAACAGCAATGCCCCCAAGGCCAGCCGCATAAACACTCCGTTAATAGCCTCCGATGTGCAGCTTAGCCACAATACACGAGCGCACCGGATGCAATTTGTCCCTTGCTCCGCTAGCATTAGCCGCTTCTGCTTCCTTCGCTGCGACGGTTTTCGATGAGTTATCAGGTTCTTGCACGTAAATGGCGTCCGCGCTCGTTCCGCGAAATGGTCGGCCAGACCCATGTGCTCAAGGCTCTGATCAATGCCTTGGACAGCCAGCGGCTGCACCACGCCTACCTCTTTACCGGTACCCGTGGGGTCGGCAAGACCACCATCGCTCGGATCATTGCCAAATGCCTTAACTGCGAGACAGGTATCACTTCGACCCCCTGTGGCGAGTGTTCGGTGTGTCGCGAAATCGACGAAGGCCGCTTTGTCGACCTGATCGAGATCGACGCCGCGAGCCGCACCAAGGTCGAAGATACCCGCGAACTGCTCGACAACGTGCAGTACGCCCCGAGCCGCGGGCGCTTCAAGGTCTACCTGATCGACGAAGTGCACATGCTCTCCAGTCATTCCTTCAACGCACTGCTCAAAACCCTTGAAGAGCCGCCACCCTACGTCAAGTTCATCCTGGCGACCACCGACCCGCAGAAACTTCCTGCAACGATTCTGTCGCGGTGCCTGCAGTTCTCCCTGAAGAACATGACGCCTGAGCGCGTCGTCGAGCACCTGACCCACGTACTGGGTGTCGAGAACGTGCCGTTCGAAGACGATGCGCTGTGGCTGCTGGGCCGCGCCGCCGACGGGTCGATGCGTGATGCCATGAGCCTGACCGACCAGGCGATTGCCTTCGGTGAAGGCAAGGTCATGGCCGCCGACGTGCGGGCGATGCTTGGGACCCTCGATCACGGGCAGGTCTACGACGTGCTGCATGCGCTGATCGAAGGCGATGCCAAGGCGTTGCTCGAAGCCGTCCGCCACCTGGCCGAACAAGGCCCGGACTGGAACGGCGTGCTCTCGGAAATTCTCAATGTGCTGCACCGCGTTGCCATCGCCCAGGCCTTGCCGGAAGGTGTCGACAACGGTCACGGCGACCGTGATCGCGTGCTGGCACTGGCCCAGGCCTTGCCGGCCGAAGACGTGCAGTTCTACTACCAGATGGGCCTGATCGGCCGCCGCGACCTGCCGCTGGCGCCGGATCCGCGGGGCGGTTTTGAAATGGTGTTGCTGCGGATGCTGGCGTTCCGGCCCGCAGACACCGCGGATGCCCCGAGGCAACCGCTAAAGCCAGTGGGGATCAGCCAGGCCACAGTTGATTCCGCAAACTCAGTGGCTGCCGCGCCGGTGGTTGTGCCGGTAGTCGCTGCGGCCGTTGCACCGGTAGCGGCTGCGCCAGTGACGGCTCCAGCGCCTGCACCGGAACCGGTTGCGCCGGTCGTTGTGCCAGAACCTGTGCCAGAACCTGCGCCTGTGGTTGAAGCGGTCGTGGTCGAAGAAGTTGTCGACCTGCCGTGGAATGACCCGGTCGAGCCGGCGCCCGTCCAGCAACCGGCGGTGGAATCGGTGCTGGAAACCGCCAGCGAACAACCCGAATTACCGCCGATGCCGTTGCCGACGCCGGACAGCGTGGTGCCGGACGCGCCTGAATGGGCTGCCGCGCCGATCCCGGAACCCTCGGTGGCCGCTGTCGATGCCGCGACGCCGGGGATGGACCTGGATGACGAGCCGCCGCTGGACGAGGATTACATCGAGCCGGACATGGATTCGGCCTACAGTTACCTCGACGAACTGGCCAGCGAGCATACCGCCGACCCGGCTCCGGAGCCCGAGCCGGAGCCCGCGGCAATGCCGGCCACCGGATTGGCCCTGCAATGGCTGGAGCTGTTCCCGAAATTGCCGATCTCCGGCATGACCGGCAGCATCGCCGCCAACTGCACGCTGATCGCGGTGGATGGCGACAATTGGCTGATGCACCTGGACCCGGCCCACAGTGCCTTGTTCAACGCCACGCAACAGCGCCGCCTCAACGATGCGCTGAACCAGTATCACCAGCGCACGCTGACCCTGAGCATCGAGCTGATCAAGCCCGAGCAGGAAACCCCGGCACAAGCGGCTTCGCGCCGCCGCGCCAACCGTCAGCGCGAGGCGGAGGAATCGATCCACGGTGATCCGTTCATCCAGCAAATGATGCAGCAGTTCGGTGCGGTGGTCCGTAACGATACTATTGAACCTGTCGACGCCCTGGTCGCTCAGGGCTAATAACTGAAGGCGTCCGGCCGCATGGGCCGGGCGCTGTTTTAATCCAAGTACTTTTGAGGTGATTACCATGATGAAAGGTGGCATGGCCGGCCTGATGAAGCAGGCGCAGCAGATGCAGGAAAAAATGGCCAAGATGCAGGAAGAACTGGCCAACGCCGAAGTCACCGGTAAGGCCGGTGGCGATATGGTCACCGTGGTGATGACCGGTCGTCATGACGTCAAGAGCGTGACCATCGACCCAAGCCTGGTCGAAGGCATGAGCGAAGACGACAAGGAAATGCTGGAAGCGGTCATCGCATCCGCGGTCAACGATGCCGTGCGCAAGATCGAAGCCAACAGCCAGGACAAGATGGGCAGCATGACTGCCGGCATGCAACTGCCGCCGGGCATGAAACTGCCATTCTGATTCGCCTTCAGGCGGCAGATGAGTTACAAAAAGTGCCAGGCATAGCGCCTGGCATTTTTGTTTCTGGCCATGGGAAATGTGGTGTCTGGAATGCCGCCATCGAGCAAGCTCGCTCCCACAGGGGATCGCATTCCAAATGTGGGAGCGAGCCTGCTCGCGAAGAACTCACCCTGGTCCAACTGAAAACACATCGAACGCCCTACCGCCACAAAGGTCTGCTCCCTATATCACCGAACCCCATCGATCACAGGAGACGCTGCCATGTCCGACCCCATGACCCTCAATCAACGCATTGTCCTGGCTTCTCGCCCGGTGGGTGCGCCAACGCCGGAAAACTTCCGCATGGAGCGGGTGGCGCTGCCGGACCTGGCCGAGGGTCAGGTGCTGCTCAAGACCGTTTTCCTGTCGCTGGATCCCTACATGCGCGGACGCATGAGTGACGCACCTTCCTACGCCGCGCCGGTGGAAATCGGCGAAGTCATGACCGGGGGCGCTGTCAGCCGGGTCGAGCGTTCGCTCAATCCGAAGTTTCAGGAAGGTGATCTGGTGGTCGGTGCCACCGGTTGGCAAAGCCACAGCATCAATGACGGTCGCAGCATCATTCCGATTCCCGCGCTGCCAAGCCCTTCGATGGCCCTTGGGGTACTGGGTATGCCGGGCATGACCGCGTACATGGGCCTGATGGACATCGGCCAGCCCAAGGCCGGCGAAACCCTGGTGGTCGCGGCGGCGTCCGGGGCGGTGGGGTCGGTGGTCGGGCAGGTGGCGAAGATCAAGGGCCTGCGGGTGGTTGGTGTGGCGGGTGGTGCGAAAAAGTGCCGCTATGTGGTCGACGAGTTGGGTTTCGACGCCTGCATCGATCACAGGAGCCCGGATTTTGCTGAGGAACTGGCGCAAGCCTGTCCCAAGGGCATCGACATTTATTATGAAAATGTCGGTGGCAAGGTATTCGACGCCGTGGTGCCGTTGCTCAATCCCAAGGCGCGGATTCCACTCTGCGGCCTGATTGCCTCCTATAACGCCCATGAGGCGCCGAGCGGCCCGGATCGCCTGCCACTGTTGCAGCGCACCCTGTTGACCAAGCGGGTGCGCATCCAGGGCTTCATCGTGTTCGATGACTATGGTGATCGCCAGCCGGAATTCCTCAGTGCCATGGCACCCTGGGTACGTGATGGCAAGGTGAAGTTCCGCGAAGACGTGGTCGATGGCCTGGAACAGGCGCCCGATGCGTTCATCGGCATGCTGGAAGGGCGCAACTTCGGCAAGCTGGTGGTTCGGGTTTCCCGGGACTGAGTAATTGACGCTGCAATTTGACGCTCAACCGAGGCGCGGGTATAAACCGCGTCTCGTTGTTTTGTCGGACTTTTCCACCATGAGCTTCAGCCCTTTGATTCGCCAACTGATCGACGCCCTGCGAATTTTGCCAGGCGTGGGTCAGAAAACCGCCCAGCGCATGGCGTTGCAGTTGCTCGAGCGCGACCGCAGCGGCGGTTCGCGACTGGCGCTGGCCCTGAGCCAGGCCATGGAAGGGGTCGGTCACTGCCGCTTGTGCCGTACGCTGACGGAAGATGATCTGTGCCCGCAATGCGCCGATACCCGTCGCGACGACACCTTGCTTTGCGTAGTGGAAGGCCCAATGGACGTCTATGCCGTGGAGCAGACCGGTTTTCGCGGGCGCTATTTTGTGCTCAAGGGGCATCTGTCGCCGCTCGACGGCTTGGGGCCGGAGGCCATCGGCATTCCGCAATTGATGGCGCGGATCGAAGAGGCCGGTACATTCGCCGAAGTCATCCTGGCCACCAACCCGACCGTGGAAGGTGAAGCCACAGCGCACTACATCGCCCAATTGCTCAGCAGCAAAGGCCTGATCGCCTCGCGTATCGCCCATGGCGTACCGCTGGGTGGCGAGTTGGAACTGGTGGATGGCGGGACGCTGGCGCATTCGTTTGCCGGGCGTAAGCCGATCAACCTGTAATTCGTGTTGTTCGGGCTGGCGCCATCGCGAGCAGGCTCGCTCCTACAGGGGGTCTGCGGTGCACACAAAGCCAATGTAGGAGCGAGCCTGCTCGCGATAAGGGCACCTCGGTCTACCTGATTCACACAATCCAGTTGAAAACCAAGCAAGCGCTCGGTTAACTTCACTGACCCCTTCAGTGGAGCTCGCCGATGTCTGCCTTTCAGGAATACTTCGACCCCAGCCACCAATTGGTCCGTGACAGCGTCAGACGTTTCGTCGAGCGCGAGATCCTTCCTGATATCGAGCAGTGGGAAGAGGCCGAAAGCTTTCCTCGCGAGCTCTACCTCAAGGCCGGCGCGGCAGGGATTCTCGGCATCGGCTACCCGGAGGCATACGGAGGCAGCCACGAAGGGGATCTGTTCGCCAAGGTTGCCGCCAGTGAAGAGTTGATGCGCTGCGGCTCAGGCGGGCTGGTTGCCGGCCTGGGCTCGCTGGATATCGGCCTGCCGCCCATTCTCAAGTGGGCCCGGCCCGAAGTGCGTGATCGTGTGCTGCCCCAGGTGCTGTCGGGAGAGAAGATCAGCGCCCTGGCAATCACAGAACCTGGCGGCGGCTCCGACGTCGCCAACCTGCAAACCCGTGCCGTGCGCGAAGGTGATTTTTACCGGGTCAGTGGCAGCAAGACCTTTATCACCAGCGGCGTGCGTGCGGATTTCTACACTGTTGCAGTGCGAACGGGCGAGCCAGGTTTCGCTGGCATCAGCCTGCTGCTGATCGAGAAGGGCACGCCCGGTTTCACCGTAGGGCGGCAGCTGAAGAAAATGGGCTGGTGGGCCTCAGACACCGCTGAACTGTTCTTCGATGATTGCCGGGTGCCTGCAGGAAACCTGATCGGCACACAGAACATGGGCTTTGCCTGCATCATGGGCAACTTCCAGAGCGAACGCCTGGCCTTGGCGTTGATGGCTAACATGACCGCACAGCTTGCTCTGGAGGAAAGCCTGAAATGGGCGCGCCAGCGCGAGGCCTTCGGCAAACCGATCGGCAGGTTTCAGGTGATCAAGCATCGCCTCGCCGAGATGGCGACCGCGCTGGAAGTGTCCCGGGAGTTCACTTACCGGCAGGCCGCGAAAATGGCGGCGGGGCAGAGCGTGATCAAGGAAATTTCCATGGCCAAGAATTTTGCGACGGATACCGCGGACCGGATCGTCACCGATGCGGTGCAGATACTCGGTGGGCTGGGTTACATGCGCGAGAGCCTGGTGGAGCGGTTGTATCGCGATAACCGGATCCTGTCGATTGGCGGTGGAACGCGGGAAGTGATGAACGAGATCATCAGCAAGCAGATGGGGCTTTGAAGATATCTGGTGAGGCTACTGACGTCATCGCGAGCAGGCTCGCTCCTACAGTGGATTGCATTCTTCCTGACAGAACGCGGTCGAATGTGGGAGCGAGCCTGCTCGCGATGGCGGTCTGACAGACGCCGCTTACTTGTCGCTCAACGCAAACTGCGTCAGGCAGAACGTAGGAATGCCCATGTCTTCCAGACGCTGCGAGCCACCCAGTTCCGGCAGATCGATGATCGCTGCCGCTTCATGCACCCGGGCGCCCATGCGGCGGATCAGGTTGGCGGCGGCGATCAGGGTGCCGCCGGTGGCGATCAGGTCATCGAACATCACCACCGAATCCCCTTCGCACAGGCTGTCGGCGTGCACTTCCAGGAAGGCTTCGCCGTATTCGGTCGCATAGCCCTCGGCCAGCACGTCAGCCGGCAGCTTGCCTTGCTTGCGGAACAGCACCAGCGGCTTGTTCAGCTGATAGGCCAGCACCGAGCCGATCAGAAAACCACGGGCGTCCATCGCGCCGATGTGGGTGAAGTCTGCCTCGACATAACGGTGGGCGAAACTGTCCATCACCAGGCGCAGGGCCGTGGGCGACTGGAACAGCGGGGTGATGTCGCGAAAGATCACACCCGGTTTCGGGAAGTCGATGACAGGGCGGATGAGGGATTTGATGTCGAAGGAGTCGAAGACCATCGTCGTGGTGTCCTGGCAGGGCTGCAAACGACGCAGTATAACGGCGGCTGAACCCTTTCGCTCAGCCGCAACGGTTTGTTTCAGCCTTCCAGTGAGCCACCGGCCAGGGCGCACAGCTGGATCGGGTCGAGAATCCGGATTTCCTTGCCTTCCGCCGCAATCAGTTCGTTTTGCTGGAAGCGGGTAAAGACCCGGGACACGGTTTCTACCGCCAGGCCCAGGTAGTTGCCGATTTCGTTGCGCGACATGCTCAGGCGGAACTGATTGGCGGAAAAACCCCGGGCGCGGAAACGTGCCGAGAGGTTGACCAGGAAGGTGGCGATGCGTTCGTCGGCGGTCTTTTTCGACAACAGCAGCATCATCTGCTGGTCGTCACGGATTTCGCGGCTCATCACGCGCATCAGCTGACGGCGCAACTGCGGCAATTGCAGGGCCAGTTCGTCGAGGCGTTCGAAAGGAATTTCACACACCGAAGTGGTTTCCAGGGCTTGTGCCGACACCGGGTGCTTTTCGGTGTCCATGCCCGACAGGCCGACCAGTTCGCTGGGCAGGTGGAAGCCGGTGAGCTGTTCTTCACCGGTATCGCTCAGGCTGAAGGTCTTGAGGGCGCCGGAACGCACTGCGTAGACAGAATCGAAGGTATCGCCCTGGCGGAACAAAAACTCGCCTTTTTTCAGCGGCCGGCCGCGTTTGACGATGTCGTCCAGCGCATCCATGTCTTCCAGATTCAGCGAAAGTGGCAGGCAAAGAGGGGCCAGGCTGCAATCCTTGCAATGGGCTTGATTATGAGCGCGCAGTTTTACTGGCTCGGACATTTCTTCAATCCTTGTGGGAATTCACACATAAGACGTAAGGGTAACTCACCATAGGAGATCGAGGCCAGTCTGAGTCGCTTGCTTGCAGAATTAGATTACTCGTGAAAAACGCTGGCGACTGTGTTGTTCCAGGTACGCGTCGAACACCATGCACACCGAGCGCGCCAACAACCGCCCGGCGGGCAGGATGGTGATCCTGTCGCAATCGAGTTCGATCAGCCCGTCTTTGGTCATGTCTTGCAACTGGGGCCAGAGATCGCCGAAGTAGCCCTGGAAATCGATGTTGAAGGCTTGTTCGATATCGCAAAACTCCAGGCTGAAATTGCAGATCAATTGCTGGATGACCGCGCGCCGCAGCCGGTCATCGGCATTGCACAGCAAGCCGCGGCTGGTGGCCGGTTGCATTGATGCAAGGACGTTCTGATACTCGTTCAGGTCGCTGCTGTTCTGGCAGTACAGGTCGCCGATCTGGCTGATTGCCGACACGCCGAGGCCGATCAGGTCGCAATGACCATGGGTGGTGTAGCCCTGGAAATTGCGTTGCAGGGTCGACTCTTCCTGGGCAATCGCCAGCTCGTCGTCGGGCAGGGCGAAGTGGTCCATGCCGATGTAGCGGTAGCCGGCGCTGATCAGTTGCTCGATGGTGCGCTGCAGCATTTCCAGTTTCTGCGCGGGTGTCGGCAGTTCATGGCTGTTGATGCGCCGCTGGGGCATGAATCGTTCCGGCAAGTGGGCGTAGTTGAACACCGATAACCTGTCTGGTTGCAGGTTGATGACCTCTTCCACGGTGCGGGCGAAATTCTCCGGCGTCTGTCTCGGCAGGCCGTAGATCAGGTCGATATTGATCGAGCGAAACTGCAAGGTGCGGGCGGCATCGATCACCGCGCGGGTTTCTTCCAGGCTTTGCAGGCGATTGACTGCGCGTTGCACCGCCGGGTCGAGGTCTTGCAGGCCGATGCTGACCCGATTGAAACCCAGTTCGCGCAGCAGGCCCATGGTCGACCAGTCGGCCTCGCGCGGGTCGATCTCGATGCCGTAGTCACCGGAGTCGTCGTCCAGCAAATTGAAGTGTTTGCGCAAATGCGCCATCAATTGGCGCAGTTCGTCGTGGCTGAGAAAGGTCGGTGTGCCGCCACCGAAGTGCAGTTGCTCGACTTTCTGCGTGGGGTCGAGGTGGCAGGCGATCAACTGGATTTCCTGTTCCAGGCGCTGCAAATACGGCTGCGCCCGGCCGCGATCCTTGGTGATGACCTTGTTGCAGGCGCAGTAATAGCAAATGTTCGCGCAGAACGGTACGTGCACGTACAGCGACAATGGACGCTGGGCCTTGCGGCTGTCGCGCAGGGCATGGAACAGGTCGAAGGTGCCGACCTGGCTGTTGAATTGCACGGCGGTCGGATACGAGGTGTAGCGTGGTCCCGCCAGGTCATAACGGCGGATCAGATCGGTGTCCCAACGAATGGCGTCGAGCATCATGCGGACATTCCCCCGGATAGGCTGGCAATGTCAGCCACTTTATGCGAAGGCGGGGTGGGGCATCTTGATTTGCATCAAGGTCAGAATCTTTGTTGTTTATGAGGGCCCCATCGCGAGCAAGCTCGCTCCCACATTTGGAATGCGTTCCCCTGTGGGAGCGAGCCTGCTCGCGATGGGCGCGCCGCCGATTTAATGTCCCATGAGCCAATGCTGATGCGGACCCGGCAAGGTCCAGATGCCGAACAGCATCACCAGCAATCCGCCTGCCATGCGCACGCTGCGTTTGCGCAACAGTGCGGTGATGCGCTCGGCGGCAAGGCCTGTCGCCAGCAGCACCGGCCAGGTGCCGAGCCCGAACGCGAGCATCAACAACGCGCTATCCAGTGCGTTGCCCTGGCTGGCCGACCATAGCAAGGTGCTGTAGACCAGGCCGCACGGCAGCCAACCCCAGAGCGCGCCCAACAACAACGCACGGGGAACGTTCGACACCGGCAGCAACCGGTTGGCGACTGGCTGGATGTGCCGCCACAAGCCGCGACCGAGGCTTTCGATACGGGTCAGGCCGCTCCACCAGCCGGCCAGGTACAGGCCCATGGCAATCAGCAGCAACCCGGCGAGGATGCGCAGGAACATCGCCGCCGGGCTGCTGGCCACGGCCCATCCGGCCAGGCCGATCAGCAGTCCGGCGCAGGCATAGCTCAGAATTCGGCCCAGGTTGTAGGCCAGCAGCAGGCGAAAGCGGCGGCTGCGTTGTTCCTTGGGAATCGCCAGGGTCAGCGCGCCCATCAAGCCGCCGCACATGCCCAGGCAGTGGCCGCCGCCGAGCAAGCCGAGGATCACCGCAGACACCAGCAGGGGCGCCAATTCAAGCATGAGGTGGGGCCTTGTCTTGCGGTTTGGCCGGTTGGCCGCTGGCCTCATCGACGGCAGCGGTGTGGTTCGGGTCCTGGTCGTCGAACAGGATGCTGTGGGCCGGGCCGTCGAGATCGTCGTACTGACCGCTGTCCACCGCCCAGAAGAAGATATAGACGGCAATGGCCACAATCAGCAGCGCAGCGGGAATCATCACGTAAAGAGCTGGCATCTGGACTCCATGCCCGCACGGCTCAGGCCGGCAGCGGGCGGGTTTCTGGCATGGTGCAGGGGGCGGGCGCGCTCGGCATGCGAGTCAGGCGCAGCGCGTTCAACACCACGGTCAACGAACTGATCGACATGCCCACCGCCGCCCAGACCGGAGTGATCCAGCCGAGGGCGGCGAAGGGCAACATGAGGCCATTGTACAACCCGGCCCACAGAAGGTTCTCGATAATGACCCGGCGGGTGCGCCGCGCCAGGCTGAAGGCTTGCACCAGGGCGTCGAGGCGGTTGGACAGCAACACGGCGTCGGCACTGGTTTTCGCAAGGTCGGTGGCCGAGCCCATGGCGACGCTGATATCCGCAGCCGCCAGCACTGGCACGTCATTGACCCCGTCCCCGAGCATCAACACCTTGCGACCTTCCTTGTGCAGTTGTTGCAGGACCTGCAGTTTATCGTCCGGACGCAAACCGCCACGGGCTTCGTCGATACCGAGTTCCGCCGCCACGCTGGCGACCATCGGCGAGCTGTCGCCGGACAACAACAGCGTGCGCCAGCCACGCGCCTTGCACGCGGCCAACAATGCGGGCGCATCGGCCCGCAAGCGATCATCGAGGACGAGCCAGGCCAGCGGTCCCTGGCTGTCGCCAAGCAGCAGCCATTGGCCGGCTTCTTCGGGCATCGACGGCACCACGGCGCCGCTGAGTTCGCAGACGAAACACGGTTGGCCAATGCGCAGGCGTCGCCCTTCAACCAGACCCTCCAGGCCAAGGCCCGGTGTGCTGTGGACTTCTTCGGCAGCCATCGGCGCGCGTCCGAAAGCACGGGCGATCGGGTGTTCGGAGCGGTTTTCCAGGGCGGCGGCGAGGCTCAGGCATTGGTCGCTGTCGAGCGCGCCGAGGGGGCGGATCGAGCGCAGCGCCAGGCGCCCTTCGGTGAGGGTGCCGGTCTTGTCGAAAATCACCGTGTCGATCTGGTTCAGTCCTTCCAGGACATGGCCGCGGGTCAGCAACAGACCGAGTTTGTGCAGTGTGCCAGTAGCCGCGGTGAGGGCGGTCGGCGTCGCCAGCGACAAGGCGCACGGGCAGGTCGCCACCAGCATCGCCAGCACGATCCAGAAGGCTCGCGAGGCATCCAACTGCCACCACAACAGGCCAATCGCGGCGGCAGCGATCAACGACAACAGCAGGAACCATTGCGCGGCGCGGTCGGCGATTTCCGCCAGTCGCGGTTTTTCGGCCTGGGCACGATCGAGCAGGCGAACGATGGCCGAGAGGCGAGTGTCCTGGCCCAGGGCCTGGACCTCGACGGTCAGTGCGCCTTCGACGTTCATTGTGCCGGCGGTGACCGCATCGCCCAGGGTGCGGGGTTGCGGCAGGTATTCGCCGGTCAGCAGCGACTCGTCGACACTCGACTGGCCGTCGAGGATCTTGCCGTCAGCCGGGAGAATGGCGCCCGGATGAACCAGCACCTGATCGCCAACACGCAGTTCACTGAGCAGAATGCGTTCGCTCTGGCCGTCGGCGGTCAATCGCAGGCACGAGGCGGGCAACAGATTCACCAGCTGCGCGGTGGCGGCGGCGGTGCGCTCGCGGGCGCGTCGCTCCAGATAACGCCCGGCCAGCAGGAACAGGGCAAACATGCCGACGGCATCGAAATACAGTTCGCCGACCCCGGTGATGGACGTCCAGATCCCGGCGATGTAGGCGCTGCCGATGGCCAGCGACACCGAAACGTCCATGGTCAGATGGCGGGTGCGCAGATCGCGCATGGCACCTTTGAAGAACGGCGCGCAGCTGTAGAACACGATCGGGGTGGTGAGGAACAGTGCGACCCAGCGCAGGATGGTGTGCAGTTCGGGGCTGAGGTCGATGTTGAATTCAGGCCAGGTGGCCATGGTTGCCATCATTGCCTGGAACCACAGCAACCCGGCCACGCCGAGCTGGCGCAGGGCCAAGCGGTTTTCGCTGGCCAGTTGTTCACTGGCCCGGTCGGCCTGATACGGGTGTGCGGCGTAACCGATGTGGCGCAGTTCGCTGAGGATCTGGCTCAGCGGTAATTGCGCGTCGGACCAGCGTACATGCAGGCGATGGTTGGACAGGTTCAGGCGCGCTTCAGCCACGGCCGGCAAGGTACGCAGGTGTTTTTCGATCAGCCAGCCGCAGGCGGCGCAGCTGATGCCTTCCATCAACAGTGTGGTTTCGGCGAGTTCGCCGTCGTGGCGAACGAAGGGTTGCTGCACATCGGCACGGTCGTACAGCGCCAGTTCATCCACCAGTTGCACCGGCAGCGCCTCGGGGTTGACCGAGGCTTCACTGCGGTGCTGGTAATAGCTTTCCAGACCGCCGGCCACAATGGCTTCGGCCACGGCCTGGCAACCCGGGCAGCAGAATTCGCGGGTTTGCCCGAGGACCGCGGCGGTGAAGCGGCTGCCGGCCGGGACGGGGAGCGCGCAGTGGTAGCAGGGGAGTTGGGTGGTCATGAAGTGGAGTCTACATCGTCCGGGAGGGCCTCATCGCGAGCAGGCTCGCTCCCACATTTGATCGGTGTCGTGCACGGGATGCGGGTGCACAGGCGATCCACTGTGGGAGCGAGCTTGCTCGCGATGTGCGAAGCGCGGCTTTATTTCTTCAGATCTTCGGCACCTTGCAGCGGCTCGTCGCCCAGCAGCAGGTCCTTGTCATGGCTGACCATTTCCTCTTCGAACATGCGCCAGATGTGCTCGTCCTGAGTGCCAAGCAATTCGACAAAACGCCGGCCTTCGATCTTGTCGCTCAACTGGCCGATGTAGCGGCCCTGTTCGGTTTCGCTGCGGGTCAGGGTGATCTTGCGATCCTTTTCCGGCTGGGTCGGCGAGATCAGGTTCAGCTCCAGGGTCCCGGGCTGGCTGTCGCCGCTCAGGCGCAGGTCAACCTCGCCGGTCATGCCGTCGAGATGAACACTGGCACGCATTTTCAGGGTCTGGGCCAGAAGCTCACGGTCAAGGGAGCGGTTGATGCCTTTGCCGGCCTCGTAGTAGTTGTCGTTGACCAGGTTGTCCGGGTTGTTCACCGCGATGGTCACCATGGACAAGGTCAAGGCCACCGAGCAGGCCAGGATCCCGATGATGATCCACGGCCAGAGGTGCTTGTACCAGGGACTTGCGGCAGTTGCTGCGGGCATGTTCAGTTCTCTCAACGATTCTGTGGGCCGATGAACCGGCTCTTGGCTTCAATGTGGACGCTGTCGTCATCGGCGTCCTTGAGGATGAATTTCACCTCGTTGGTGCTCGACGGCAGTTTTTCCGGTGCGACGGACAGCTCGACAGGCTGGCTGACGATGTCGCCGGCCGCGACCTTGATCTCGCGTCGACCCTGCAATTTGAGATCCGGCAGGCCGGAGGCGTCGAGCAGGTAGGTATGGTCGCGCTGGTCCTTGTTCATGATTTTCAGGCTGTAGACGTTTTCGATTCGGCCTTCGGCGTTCTCGCGGTACAGCACGCGGTCCTTGCTGACATCGAAGCCCACCAGCGCACGCATGAAGAATGCCGTCACCAGCAGGCTGATCATTGCCAGCAGCACAATGGCATAGCCAATCAGGCGCGGACGCAGTTTATGGGTTTTCTGCCCGGACAGGTTGTGCTCGGTGGTGTAGCTGATCAGTCCGCGCGGGTATTCCATTTTGTCCATGATGGCGTCGCAGGCATCGATGCACGCGGCGCAACCGATGCACTCGATTTGCAGGCCGTCGCGGATGTCGATACCGGTCGGGCAGACCTGGACGCACATGGTGCAGTCGATGCAGTCACCCAGGCCCTGGGCCTTGTAGTCGATGCCTTTCTTGCGCGGGCCACGGCCTTCGCCACGGCGTGGGTCGTAGGAAACGATCAGGGTGTCCTTGTCGAACATCACGCTCTGGAAGCGTGCGTACGGGCACATGTAGATGCACACCTGTTCGCGCAACCAGCCGGCGTTGCCGTAAGTGGCGAGGGTGAAGAAACCGACCCAGAAGTACGACCAGCCATCCGCCTGGCCGGTGAAGAAGTCGAACATCAGTTCGCGGATCGGCGAGAAGTAGCCGACGAAGGTCATGCCGGTGACGAAACCGATCAACAGCCACAGGGTGTGCTTGCTGAGTTTGCGCACGAACTTGTTGGCGCTCATTGGCGCTTTGTCGAGCTTGATGCGTTGGTTGCGGTCACCTTCGGTGACTTTTTCGCACCACATGAAGATCCAGGTCCAGACGCTTTGCGGGCAGGTATAGCCGCACCAGACCCGTCCGGCGTACACGGTGATGAAGAACAGGCCGAACGCGGCGATGATCAACATGCCGGACAGCAGAATGAAGTCCTGGGGCCAGAAGGTGGCGCCGAAAATGAAGAACTTGCGCTCCGGCAGGTTCCACCACACAGCCTGATGACCGCCCCAGTTCAGCCACACCGTGCCGAAATACAGCAGGAACAACAGGGCTCCGCCGGTCATCCGCAGGTTGCGAAACAGGCCGGTGAAGGCGCGGGTGTAGATTTTTTCCCTGGCGGCGTAGAGGTCGACGCTGTTGTTCGCGTTCCTGGTGGGTGGAGTGACGTCGTGTACCGGAATCTGGTTGCTCATCATTGCATCCCACGGCAGTGGAAAAATGCCTCGGTCAGTACGTGCCAACCGCGGTCAAAAAGGGGTGTTGCAGTGGCGCAATGATACGCCTGTCGCTCTAGCCAGCGGGTGCGACCTTTGGTCACGTTTGGCAAAATCATTTGATAGTGTAATGACTTGAATCAATTGACTTGGGAATTATGGACGGTTTTGCGCATGTCGCCGGTCATTCGACCCATGGGTTAATCAGTTGTACGCCGCTGGACTGAAAGTCTGCGACATTGCGTGTTACGACGGTCAATCCATGAACCAGCGCCGTAGCTGCAATCAACGCGTCACTTTCATTGGCGCGGTCTGGGACATGCAGCCCTGCACAGCGTATAGCTACGGCCGTATCGACCGGCAGGATGCGGGAATCGAATGCCGGCATAACATGATGCTTCAACCAAGTGCGCAGTACCTTCCCTTGGGTGGCATCCCGGCGCTCTATTCTCAGGACGCCAGTCTCCAGCTCCTTCAAGGTGATAGCCGAAATGAACAGGCGTGGCGCGATCACACTTTTGGCCCATGCAACGACGTTCGCGTCGGCATGCGGTTTGCGCAGTTCAGAAATCACGTTGGTGTCGAGTAGATACATCAGGTCAGATCCACAGGGCGATGGTTGATCACAGCGCGCTCGGTTTCGAATTCAATGTCTGCCGCGTCCGGCATCACCAGCAATTCAACGATATCAGCGTTGGTGCCAGTCAGTTTTTGGTAGTCCTCAATGCTTAGCAGTACATGGGCCGGTTTGCCTCGATCAGTGATGAAAACGGGCCCCTGACGAGTGGCTTTTTTGGCACCACTTGTGTCCTGGTTGAATTCGCGGCTGGATATTGTGGTGATGGCCATCACGGTTGGCCCTCCTGAAGCAGCTTTGTAGAAACGTTACTACTATGCGTGGCGATCGACAACCTCGAAGTAGGTGCCGGGCATTACCGTCGGTCGAAACCAACACTGCCGAACAAACAAAACGGCCCCGCCAATTCACATTGGCGGGGCCGTTTTTTGTTGCTTCAAGCGTTTGCCTTACTCGGCGTCCGCTGCCTTCTCACCGTGAGACAGGCTGTAGACATAAGCGGCCAGCAGGTGAACCTTGTCGTTACCCTGCATTGCCTCTTGCGCAGGCATCTGGCCCTGACGGCCGTAACGGATGGTCTGCTGCAACTGAGCGAAGCTCGAACCGTAGATGAACGCTGCCGGGTGAGTCAGGTCAGGTGCGCCCATCGCTGGGGTGCCTTTGCCTTCCGGGCCGTGGCACGCCACGCAGTTGGTAGCGAACAGTTTCTGTCCGGCAACCGGGTCGGCCTTGGTGCCTTCCGGCAGCTTGCGGCCATCAAGGTTGGTCAGGACAAACGCGGCCACGTCGGCCACGCCTTGCTCGCCGATCACTTCAGCCCACGCAGGCATTACCGCATGACGGCCGCCCATGATGGTGGTCTTGATGGTTTGCGGCTCGCCGCCCCAGCGCCAGTCGGCGTCGGTCAGGTTCGGGAAGCCATAGGCGCCTTTGGCGTCGGAACCGTGGCAAACCGAGCAGTTGGAGGCGAACAGGCGGCCACCCATCTTCAGGGCTTGCGGGTCCTTGGCCACTTCTTCGATTGGCATGGCCGCGAACTTGGCGAAGATCGGACCGAACTTGGCGTCCGACCTGGCCATTTCCTTTTCCCACTCGTGAACGCCGGTCCAGCCGGTCTGACCGTTGGCGAACGCGGTCTGCTTCTCGTTATCGAGGTAGTTGTAACCCGGCAGCAGGCCTTTCCAGTTGCCCAGGCCCGGGTACAGTACCAGGTAGCCGAGGGCGAAGATGATGGTGCCCACGAACAGCATGAACCACCATTTCGGCAGCGGGTTGTCGTACTCCTCGATCCCGTCGAAGGAGTGACCAACCGTCTCGTCGGTTTGCTCGGCGCGCTGGCCCTTGCGGGTGGACAGCAGCAGCCAGGTCAGGGCGAAGATGGTGCCGAGACTGAGGACTGTGACGTACAGACTCCAGAATGTAGTCATTCTTTGTTACTCCTAGAAGCTTGCTCGACGTGCTTGATGGCTTCGGGATCATCCGCGAAAGGCAGCAAGGTCGCGTCTTCAAACTCCGACTTGCGCTTGGGACTGAACACCCACAGTGCCAGTCCGATGAAGGCCACCATCACGACAACGGTGCCCAGGCCACGAATCATCCCGATATCCATCCAATTCACCGTTTGCTTTTGATGATGGTGCCCAGGCCTTGCAGATAGGCCACCAGCGCGTCCATTTCGGTTTTGCCCTTCACAGCATCCCTGGCGCCGGCGATGTCTTCGTCGGTGTAAGGGACGCCGAGCGTGCGCAAGACTTCCATTTTCTTGGCGGTGTCTTTGCCGTCGAGCTTGTTTTCCACGAGGAACGGGTAGGCCGGCATTTTCGACTCGGGCACTACGTTGCGCGGGTTGTACAGGTGCGCACGCTGCCAGTCATCGGAGTAACGGCCGCCGACGCGGGCCAGGTCCGGACCGGTACGCTTGGAACCCCACAGGAACGGGTGGTCCCAGACGCTTTCACCGGCGACCGAGTAGTGGCCGTAGCGTTCGGTTTCAGCACGGAACGGGCGGATCATCTGCGAGTGGCAGCCGACACAACCGTTGGCGATATAAACGTCCCGGCCTTCCAGTTCAAGGGCGGTGCGGGGCTTCATGCCCTCGACCGGCTTGTTGGTGACATCCTGGAAAAACAGCGGAACGATCTGGGTCAGGCCGCCGATGCTGACGGCGATGACCATGAAGAAGGCCAGCAGGCCAATATTCTTCTCGACTGCTTCATGCTTCATCAGTGAGCTCCAACTACGGCAATCTGTTCGGCGGCTTTGGCTTCAGCCGGGTTCGAGGCGCGTACGGTACGGAATACGTTGTAGGCCATGAACAGCATGCCGGTGGCGAAGAACGCACCGCCCAGGGCGCGGACGATGAAGCCCGGGTGGCTGGCTTGCAGCGCTTCGACGAACGAGTAGGTGAGGGTGCCGTCATCGTTGATTGCACGCCACATCAAACCCTGGGTGATGCCGTTGACCCACATCGAAGCGATGTAGAGCACGGTACCGATGGTCGCGAGCCAGAAGTGGGTGTTGATCAGGCTGGTGCTGTGCATCTGCGCACGACCGAACAGTTTCGGGATCATGTGGTAGATGGCGCCGATCGAGATCATTGCAACCCAGCCCAGAGCGCCGGCATGTACGTGGCCGATGGTCCAGTCGGTGTAGTGCGACAGGGAGTTGACGGTCTTGATGGCCATCATCGGACCTTCGAAGGTCGACATGCCGTAGAACGCCAGGGAGACCACCAGGAAGCGCAGGATCGGGTCGGTGCGCAGCTTATGCCAGGCGCCCGACAGGGTCATCATGCCGTTGATCATGCCGCCCCAGCTTGGCGCCAGCAGGATGATCGACATCGCCATGCCCAGCGACTGAGCCCAGTCCGGCAAGGCGGTGTAGTGCAGGTGGTGTGGACCCGCCCAGATGTACAGGGTGATCAGCGCCCAGAAGTGCACGATCGACAGGCGATAGGAGTAGATCGGGCGTTCGGCCTGTTTCGGCACGAAGTAGTACATCATGCCCAGGAAGCCGGTAGTCAGGAAGAAGCCCACGGCGTTGTGGCCGTACCACCACTGGATCATCGCGTCCGTCGCGCCCGAGTAGGCCGAGTAGGACTTGAACAGGCTGACCGGCAGCGACATGTGGTTGACGATGTGCAGCATCGCGGTCACGACGATGAATGCGCCGTAGAACCAGTTACCCACATAGATATGCTTGGTCTTGCGCTTGACGATGGTGCCGAAGAACACCAGACCGTAGGTGACCCAGACAATGGCCAGCAGAATAGCCAGGGGCCATTCCAGTTCCGCGTATTCCTTGGTGGTGGTGAAACCCATCGGCAAGGTAATGATCGCGCCGACGATCACCGCTTGCCATCCCCAGAAGGTGAAGGCAGCGAGGCTGTCGGAAATCAGTCGCGTTTGGCAGGTTCGCTGCACGACGTAATAAGAAGTGGCAAACAGTGCACATCCACCGAAGGCGAAAATCACCAGGTTGGTGTGCAGCGGGCGCAGGCGTCCAAAGCTCGTCCATGCCAGACCGAAGTTCAACTCCGGCCAGACCAGTTGCGAGGCAATGAAGACACCGAGCCCCATGCCAAGGATCCCCCAGACCACCGTCATGATGGCGAACTGGCGGACTACCTTATAGTTATAAGCAGTCGGACTGATTGCTGTGCTCATTCTAAGGTTCCACGGTTTGGGTGTTTTATTAGGATTAAAAATCGGCCGCAAGTATGGAGAAAGCAAGGGGTCATTGCAACGCGCCATGACCTGGGTCAATGCTTTCAAAAGCTGATTCTGCGGCCTTTCCATGCGCCGCGTAAGGACAAAATTGCCCGCGGGCAAAACATCCCGGCGGACTGATCAGGCGAGGGGGTCAGGTCGGATGTAACGGGGTGTGTTCAAACGCAACGTTTGGCTGACCGAAGGCAATTGGTGCGACAGCCGGTATCTACCAGCCTTTGCGGCCTGTCATCGGGCAGATTCGTCGAACACATCGTTCAGGGTCGACCTGGAACCGGCACCGGCCAGTCCGCATCGGGGGAAGCTTAGACCCGAATCCCGGGATCCGAAAGAAAGAGTCACAGAGGGTGCGACAATGCGTCGCAAAGGGGCAGGGAACTGCCGCATCCGGGAGAATGCGGCAGCAGAGCGGTCGGGATTTATTTGCGGTTGTCTTCAGCCTGCAGGCGCTCGGTATTCAAACCGTGGGACAGGCTGTACACATACGCGGCCAGCAATTGCACCTTGTCATTGCCCAGCAGTTCGTTCTGCGCCGGCATATGGCCTTGGCGACCATGCCGAATCGTCTGTTCAAGCTGCGTCAGGCTTGTCCCGTAAATGAAGCCGGCAGGGTGTGTCAGGTTCGGCGCGCCCATGGCTTCCGTGCCCTGACCGTTTGCCCCATGGCAGGCGACGCAGGTGGTGCTGAAGGCTTGCTGTCCGGCTTGCAGGTCGGCTTTGTTGTCGGCGGGCAACGACAGGCCGGCCAGATCATGGCGCACATAGGCGGCGACGTTTTTCACACCTTCCTCCCCCAGGACTTCACCCCAGGCCGGCATCATCGCCATCCGGCCACCCATGATGGTTGTCTTGATGGTTTCTGCATTGCCGCCCCAGCGCCAGTCGCTGTCGGCCAGGTTGGGGAAGCCGTAGGCGCCCTTGGCGTCCGAGCCGTGGCACACCGAGCAGTTGGAGGCAAACAGGCGGCCGCCCATTTTCAGTGCTTGCGGGTCCTTGGCCACTTCCTCCACGGGCATCGCCGCGAATTTGGCGAAGATCGGCCCAAACTTCGTGTCAGCCCTGGCCATTTCCTTTTCCCATTCGTGCACCCCGGTCCAGCCGTTTTCGTAGCCGGGGAGGATGCCTTTCCAATTGCCCAGGCCCGGATAGAGGATCAGATAACCGACGGCGAATACCAGGGTGCCAACGAACAGCATGAACCACCATTGCGGCAGCGGGTTGTCGTACTCCTCGATGCCGTCGAAGCTGTGGCCCATGGTCTGGTCGACGCTGCCCTTGGTTTCGCCCTTGCGGGTGCTGAGCAGCAGCCAGGTCAGGCCGACCAGGCTGCCGATGGTCAGCACGCAGATCCACGTACTCCAGAAGGTGGTCATGGCCGGGTACTCCTTGTTGCTGATTCTTCAGTGATGTCGGGTTGTGGCTCGTCGGCGAACGGCAGCAGGCGCGCTTCGGCGAATTCCGGGCCACGCTTGCCGTTGAATACCCACAGGGTCAGGCCGACGAAGGCCACGAACACCACGACGGTGCCCAGGCCGCGGATCATTCCAGTGCTCAATTCAAACATTGCTCACCTCTTGCTCTTGATGGCAGTGCCGAGCACTTGCAGGTAGGCGACCAATGCATCCATTTCGCTCTTGCCCTTGAGCGAAGCGACGGCACCGGTGATGTCCTCGTCGGTGTACGGCACGCCCAGGGTGCGCATGGCCTTGATCTTGGTCTCGGTATGACTGCTGTCGACCGGGTTGGCCACCAGCCACGGGTAGGCCGGCATCTTCGACTCCGGCACGACGTTGCGCGGGTTGTACAAGTGCGCGCGGTGCCAGTCATCGGAGTAGCGCGCCCCAACTCGCGCCAGGTCTGGTCCGGTGCGTTTGGAACCCCACAGGAACGGGTGATCCCACACGCTTTCGCCTGCCACCGAGTAGTGCCCGTAACGTTCGGTCTCGGCGCGGAACGGACGGATCATCTGCGAGTGGCAGCCGACGCAGCCTTCGCGGATGTAGATGTCTCGACCTTCCAGTTGCAGCGCGGTGTAGGGCTTCATGCCTTCCACCGGCTTGTTGGTCACGTCCTGGAAGAACAACGGGACGATCTGGGTCAGGCCACCGATGCTCACGGCCAGGATCATCAGCAGCAGCAACAGGCCGACGTTTTTCTCGATAGTTTCGTGTTTCATGGCGGACTCCTCAGGCCATCTGCGCGGCAGCGGCGACTTCGGCAGGCTGCGAGGCCCGCACGGTGCGCCAGGTGTTGTAGGCCATCAGGAACATGCCGCTGAGGAAGATCGCGCCACCCACCAGCCGCACGACGAAGCCAGGGTGGCTGGCCACCAGGGTTTCGACGAAGGAGTAGGTCAGCGTGCCGTCCTCGTTCACCGCACGCCACATCAGGCCCTGGGCGATGCCGTTGACCCACATCGAGGCGATGTACAGAACGGTGCCGATGGTGGCGAGCCAGAAGTGCGCGTTGATCAGGCCGATGCTGTGCATCTGCTCGCGGCCGAAGACTTTCGGGATCATGTGGTACAGCGCGCCGATGGAAATCATCGCCACCCAACCCAAGGCGCCTGCGTGTACGTGGCCGATGGTCCAGTCGGTGTAGTGGGAGAGGGCGTTGACCGTCTTGATCGCCATCATCGGCCCTTCGAAGGTCGACATGCCGTAGAACGCCAGCGACACCACGAGGAAACGCAGGATCGGGTCGCTGCGCAACTTATGCCAGGCGCCCGACAGGGTCATCATGCCGTTGATCATGCCGCCCCAGCTTGGTGCCAGCAGGACCAGCGACATCACCATGCCCAGCGATTGCGCCCAGTCCGGCAGCGCGGTGTAGTGCAAGTGGTGGGGGCCTGCCCAGATGTACAGGGTGATCAGCGCCCAGAAGTGCACGATCGACAGGCGATAGGAGTAAACCGGGCGCTCGGCCTGTTTCGGCACGAAGTAGTACATCATCCCGAGGAAGCCGGCGGTGAGGAAAAAGCCTACGGCGTTGTGCCCGTACCACCATTGCACCATCGCGTCGGTGGCGCCGGAGTACAGCGAGTAGGACTTGGTGAAGCTGACCGGCAATTCCATGTTGTTGACGATGTGCAGGATCGCCACGGTGACGATGAACGCACCGAAGAACCAGTTACCGACATAAATGTGTTTGGTCTTGCGCTGCATGATCGTGCCGAAGAACACGATGGCGTAGGCGACCCAGACGATGGTGATCAGGAGGTCGATCGGCCATTCCAGCTCGGCGTATTCCTTGGAGCTGGTGTAGCCCAGCGGCAGGCTGATGGCCGCCAGAAGGATCACAAGCTGCCAGCCCCAGAAGCAGAACGCGGCGATCTTGGGCGCAAACAATTGGGTCTGGCAGGTGCGTTGCACCGAATAGAAGGAACTGGCGAACAGCGCGCAGCCACCGAAGGCGAAGATCACCGCGTTGGTGTGCAGCGGGCGCAAACGGCCGAAGCTGGTCCACGGCAAATTGAAGTTGAGTTCGGGCCAGACCAACTGGGCAGCGAGAAAAACCCCGAGCCCCATGCCGACGATGCCCCACACCACCGTCATAATGGCAAATTGGCGGACCACCTTGTAGTTGTAGGCGGTACTGATAGAAGTGTTCATGGTTCCCCATCCACGGTTCAGCGGAAGTGAGCGCGCAGCGCAAGGCAGTGCACCCTTCGGCCGGAGTTATAGGCAGACTAAAAGCGAGGCAAGCATGGACAAAGGGCACAAGGCCGGTATTGACGGGGATCAATGGGCGCAGTGCGTGCGGGATCATGGATGGTTGTGGAATGCCGCCGCTGGCAAGACTGCGGCGACGCTGATTCTTGCCCATGGCGCCGGCGCACCGATGGACAGCGACTGGATGAGCGACATGGCTGCACGCCTCGCCGCGCAAGGCGTCAACGTGTTGCGCTTCGAGTTTCCCTACATGGCGCAGCGGCGCCTCGATGGCGGCAAACGCCCGCCAAATCCGGCGCCGAAACTGCTGGAGTGCTGGCGCGAGGTGTATGCCCAGGTGCGACGCCATGTCACTGGGCCACTGGCCATCGGCGGCAAGTCCATGGGCGGTCGCATGGCCAGTTTGCTGGCCGATGAGTTGGGCGCGGATGCCCTGGTGTGCCTGGGTTATCCGTTCTATGCGGTGGGTAAACCGCAGAAGCCGCGGGTTGAGCATCTGGCGGGGCTGAAGACTCGGACCTTGATCGTGCAAGGTGAACGCGATGCGTTGGGCAACCGGGAGGCGGTCGAGGGGTATGCGCTATCGCCGGGTATCGAGGTGTTTTGGCTGGTGGCGGGGGATCATGACTTGAAGCCGTTGAAGGCTTCGGGGTTTAGCCATGAGCAGCATTTGGCGGCTGCGGCGCAGAAGGTAGCCTCATTTCTTCAGTGAGGTTTTGTGCAGGCTGTGATGGCCCCATCGCGAGCAGGCTCGCTCCTACATTGGATCAACTGTAGGAGCGAGCCTGCTCGCGATGAGGGACTACCAGACAACATCACTTTCACTGGCTCAATCAGCGGTTAAACCGCTCCACCAATGAATACTGTGTATTGGCAGTCTTGGTCAGCTCTTCACTCAGCAACGCCGAGTTCTGCGCCTGTTCCGAGGTCTGGTCCGCCAGTTGCGAAATGTTGCTGATGTTGCGGCTGATCTCTTCGGCCACGGCGCTTTGCTCTTCGGTCGCAGCGGCGATCTGGGTGGTCATGTCGGTGATGTTGGCCACCGCTTCGCTGATCCCCACCAGTGCCTGGTCCGCTTCCAGCACCCGCGCCACGCCTTCTTCGGCCTGACGATGCCCGGCTTCCATGGTTTGCACGGCGGTGCTGGCGGTTTGCTGGAGCTTGGCGATCAGCGCATGAATCTGCCCGGTGGACTCGCTGGTGCGTTGCGCCAGTTGACGGACTTCGTCGGCCACCACCGCAAATCCACGCCCCATCTCACCGGCGCGGGCTGCTTCGATGGCGGCGTTCAGCGCCAGCAGGTTGGTCTGGTCGGCGATGCCTTTGATCACGTCGACCACACCACCGATTTCGTTGCTGTCCTTGGCCAGTTGGGTCACCGTCACGCCGGTCTCACCGACTACCACCGACAGGCGCTGGATGGCTTCGCGGGTTTCCCCGGCGATGTCACGACCACGACCGGTCAGGCGATTGGCTTCCTGGGTGGCATCGGCGGTGCGTTGCACGTGGCTGGCGACTTCCTGGGTGGTCGCGGCCATCTGGTTGACCGCGGTGGCCACCTGTTCGGTCTCGACCCGTTGACGTTCCAGGCCGCTGGAGCTGTTGTGCGCCAGGGCATCGGATTGCCTGGCCTGATCGGTCAGGTGTTCGGCCGTGTCCTGCAGACGCGTCAGGCAGGTTTTCAGGCGTGCCTCCTGACTGAGGATGGACATTTCCAGGCGCGCCTGGGCGCCGCGACTGTCGGTGTACATCTGTGCGATCAACGGATCGGAGGTGGTCTGCTCGGCCAGGCGCAGCAAACGCTTGAGGCCACGCTGTTGCCACTGGAGGCCCATCAGGCCCAGCGGCACCGAAAGACCGGCAGCCAGGGCAAACCCCCAGTGGGAGTTCAGCGATGCACCGATCATGAAGCTCAATTGGCTGACCAGAATGAACGGCAGCCAGTCCTGCAGGATCGGCACCCATTTATCCGAGGAGGGAATGGCCGACTTGCCTTGGTTGATGCGTTGGTAGAGCGCTTCGGCACGGCGGATCTGTTCGGCGGTGGGCTTGACCCGCACAGACTCGTAACCGATCACCTGTTTGCCTTCGAAGACCGGTGTCACATAGGCGTTCACCCAGTAATGATCACCGGTCTTGCAGCGATTCTTGACAATGCCCATCCATGGCAAGCCTTGTTTCAGCGTTTCCCACATGTGTGCGAACACCGCGGCCGGGACGTCGGGGTGACGGACCAGGTTGTGCGGAGCACGGATCAGTTCCTCTCGGGAAAACCCGCTGATCTCGACGAAAGCGTCGTTACAGTAGGTGATCATGCCCTTGGCATCGGTGGTGGATATCAACCGTTGCTGAGCCGGGAAGGTCCGCTCGCGTTGTGTAATAGGCTGGTTGTTACGCATGGCTTTTTTAATCCGCAAGGCTTTCAAGTGCTGTATCGGCAAGGTCGACGGATTGTTGAGATTATTTTTCGATAATCGGCAATGCGTTGCAAAATGACCCTTGCGTCAGCTGGCGAGCATCGGATAGGTGAACAGACCGAAGTGCAGCAGGTTCAGGCCAAAATGAGTAGCGATGGCTGCTGTCAGTCCTCCAAAACGGTAGGCCAGGCCATAGCCGATCCCGGCCAGGCTGGCCAGCAGGACCCATTGCCAGCCAGCACCGGCATGCGCCAGGCCAAAGATCAGCGAAGCCAGGAGCAGCGCAAAGTTTTCACCATGACGCAGATTTTTCAGCCAGCGACTCAGGCCGCTCTGGATGTAGCCGCGAAACAGCGCCTCCTCGACCAGTGTCACCAGCAGCAGATTGTTGAGCAGCCAAAACCAGGCGGCATCCGGCCATTTCGGTGCCCAAGCGACGACACCCAGCAACAGCGCACCACCCAAGGCCAGCACTGCACTCAGGGGTAGCGCCAGTGCGGTGGCAAACAGGATCGATCGAAACGAGCGCCGACCGACAAGCCATGGGCAGACCAGTAACAGCCAAAATCCGATCAGGGGTTTGTCAAGGTTTGCGTACATGGTAAATGGCACTGCGTCGTCGGTGAAACGCTGCGTGGCGATGATTGGGCCGTTGTAGAAATCGGGCCACCAATGCGTCGCCAGGGTCAGAGCTAGAATGATGAATAGGCCATGGCCTACGTATCGACCGAGCTGAAGCGTTTGCTGGCTAGCGGCAAAACCGGAAACCAACAGCAAAACAATAGGAATCGCCGCCGGCCAACTCATACTGCTGAAGTCCAGTGCCAAGTAGTAGCCGATGGAGAGGAGGGCCAGAAAAGTCCTTGGCAGAGCAAACATTGAAAGTCCTTGTGTCGAAATTCTGTGGATTCCCCCAGCCCCCAGTGGTAGCGAGTGTCGGGCCAACATCAAGCAGAGCGAGATTATAGGGGGGTGGTCACAAACAAAAACACCGCCCGAAGGCGGCGTTTGTATCAGCGCATGCCTAGGAGGCAATCAACTGCCGCAACACGTAATGCAAAATCCCTCCGGACTTGAAGTACTCCACCTCATTGAGCGTATCGATGCGGCACAACACCTCGATCTTCTCGCTGCTACCGTTTTCGCGAGTGATGACCAGCGTCAGGTTCATCCGTGGCGTCAGCTCGACGCCGGTCAAGCCGAGGATGTCCAGGTTTTCACTGCCATTGAGGTTCAGGGTCTTGCGGTTCTGATCCAGCTTGAACTGCAACGGCAGCACGCCCATGCCCACAAGGTTGGAGCGGTGAATCCGTTCGAAGCTTTCGGCGACGACCGCTTTCACCCCCAGCAGGTTGGTGCCCTTGGCGGCCCAGTCGCGACTCGAGCCGGTGCCGTATTCCTGGCCGGCGATCACCACCAGCGGCGTGCCTGAAGCCTGATAGCGCATGGCGGCATCGTAGATCGACATTTTCTCGCCGGTGGGAATGTAGCGAGTGTTGCCGCCTTCTTCGCCGCCGAGCATTTCGTTGCGTATGCGGATGTTGGCGAAGGTGCCGCGCATCATCACTTCATGGTTGCCACGCCGCGAGCCATAGGAGTTGAAGTCTCGCGGTTCCACGCCTTTGTCGCGCAGGTATTGCCCTGCCGGGCTGTCGACCTTGATGTTGCCGGCCGGGGAGATGTGGTCGGTGGTCACCGAGTCGCCGAGCAGTGCGAGGATTCTGGCGCCGTTGACATCCTTGACCACGGGCGGTGGGCCACCGATGTCGTCGAAGAACGGCGGATGCTGGATGTAGGTCGAGTCGTCCTGCCAGACATAGGTCGCCGCCTGCGGGACCTTGATCGCCTGCCATTGCGCGTCACCGGCAAACACTTCGGCGTATTCCTTGTGGAACATGGCGGTGTTGACCTGATTCACGGCGTCGGCAATTTCCTTGCTGCTGGGCCAGATGTCCCGCAGGTAAACCGGGTTGCCATCCTTGTCCTCGCCCAACGGCTCGCGGCTGATGTCGGTGCGCACGGTGCCGGCCAGCGCGTAGGCGACCACCAGTGGCGGGGAGGCCAGCCAGTTGGTTTTCACCAGCGGATGCACCCGGCCTTCGAAGTTGCGATTACCCGAGAGCACGGAGGCCACGGTGAGGTCCGCTTGCTGGATGGCTTTCTCGATGGGTTCCGACAGTGGTCCCGAGTTGCCGATGCAAGTGGTGCAGCCATAGCCGACCAGGGCAAACCCCAGTTCATCGAGGTAATGGGTCAGGCCGGCCGCCTTGTAGTAGTCGGTGACCACTTTCGAGCCGGGGGCCAGCGAGCTCTTCACCCAGGGTTTGCGTTTCAAGCCTTTTTCCACAGCCTTCTTCGCCACCAGCCCGGCGGCCATCATCACGCTGGGGTTGGAGGTGTTGGTGCAGGAGGTGATCGCGGCGATGACCACGGCGCCGTTTTTCAGGCGATAGGTCTGGCCTTCGTAATCGTAATCCGCTTCACCGGCCATATCGGCATTGCCGACGGCAACACCACCACCGCCTTCGCTTTCCAGGCGGCCTTCTTCCTTGCTGGTGGGCTTGAATTGCAGGTCGGTGAAGTCGCTGAACGCTTGCGCAACATTCGGCAGCGACACCCGGTCCTGTGGGCGTTTTGGTCCGGCGAGGCTGGCTTCGACGCTGCCCATGTCCAGCGCCAGGCTGTCGGTGAACAGCGGTTCCTGGCCGGGCAGGCGCCACAGGCCCTGGGCCTTGCTGTACGCCTCCACCAGTTGCACCGTTTCCAGGGGGCGGCCGGACAGGCGCAGGTACTCCAGTGTGATGTCGTCCACCGGGAAGAAACCGCAGGTGGCGCCGTATTCCGGGGCCATGTTGGCGATGGTCGCGCGGTCGGCCAGGGGCAGGTCGGCGAGGCCATCGCCATAGAACTCGACGAATTTGCCCACCACGCCTTTCTTGCGCAGCATCTGGGTCACGGTCAGCACCAGGTCGGTGGCGGTGATGCCTTCCTTGAGCTTGCCGGTGAGTTTGAAGCCGATGACTTCCGGAATCAGCATCGACACCGGTTGCCCGAGCATCGCCGCTTCCGCCTCGATACCGCCGACGCCCCAGCCGAGCACACCGAGGCCGTTGATCATGGTGGTGTGGGAATCGGTGCCCACGAGGGTGTCGGGGAAGGCGTAGGTGCGGCCGTCCTCGTCCTTGGTCCAGACCGTTCGGCCGAGGTATTCAAGATTGACCTGGTGGCAGATCCCGGTGCCCGGCGGCACCACGCTGAAATTATCGAAGGCACTCTGGCCCCAGCGCAGGAACGCATAGCGCTCGCCATTGCGCTGCATTTCAATGTCGACGTTCTGCTCGAAGGCGCTGCTACTGGCGAACTTGTCGACCATCACCGAGTGGTCGATTACCAGGTCCACCGGTGACAGCGGATTGATCCGTTGCGGATTGCCGCCGGCCTTGGCCATCGCCGCGCGCATGGCGGCCAGGTCGACCACCGCCGGTACGCCGGTGAAATCCTGCATCAGCACCCGCGCCGGGCGGTACTGGATTTCGCGGTCGGAGCGACGCTCCTTGAGCCACGCGGCGAGCGCCTTGAGGTCGGTGCCGGTGACGGTTTTTTCGTCCTCCCAGCGCAGCAGGTTTTCCAGCAGGACTTTCAACGACATCGGCAACCTGTCCAGATCGCCCAGGCTTTTGGCGGCGTCGGGCAGGCTGAAGTAGTGGTAGGTCTTGTTGCCGACTTGCAAGGTCTTGAGCGTTTTCAGGCTATCGAGGGACGGCATTGCGATCACTCCTTTGAGTCCGCACGGCTACGGACTGAGGGGACGGGCAGAACATTAAACCTAGCCCTGTTTTCAGTAGCTGGCTAATAACTGGACTCTATGGACAAGCTCCAGGTTCCGATCTCGGCTATCATGCGCCGGTTTTCGTGACAGGCTTTGCTTCAACGCAAGCGGTCTCTCTTTGTGGGAGCGAGCCTGCTCGCGATGGACGTTAACGATAACGCGTGTTTCCTGAGTAAACGCGCCGCCCTTGAGTCCATCGCGAGCAAGCTCGCTCCTACAGGGTCTAGGAGTAAGAATGAACACCCTATTCATGCATTGCCGGCCGGGCTTCGAAGGCGAAGTCTGTTCCGAGATTTCCGACCTCGCCGCGCGCTTGAACGTAGCCGGTTATGCCAAGGCCAAGGCCGCCACGGCTTGCGCCGAATTCGTCTGCACCGAAGAAGACGGCGCCGAGCGCCTGATGCGCGGGCAGCGTTTCGCCGAGCTGATCTTCCCGCGCCAGTGGGCCCGGGGAATCTTCATCGATCTGCCGGAAACCGACCGCATCAGCGTGATCCTGGCGCATATGGCGGACTTTCCGCTGTGCGGCAGCCTGTGGCTGGAAATGGTCGACACCAATGACGGCAAGGAACTGTCGAACTTCTGCAAGAAATTCGAAGTGCACCTGCGCAAGGCGCTGATGGCGGCCGGCAAGCTGGTGGAAGATGCCCACAAGCCGCGTCTGTTGCTGACCTTCAAGAGCGGCCGCGAAGTGTTCATGGGGCTGGCGGAGTCGAACAACTCGGCGATGTGGCCGATGGGCATTCCCCGTTTGAAGTTCCCCCGCGAGGCGCCGAGCCGTTCGACCCTCAAGCTGGAAGAGGCCTGGCACCACTTCATCCCGCGCGACCAGTGGGACGAGCGGCTGCATGGTGACATGACCGGCGTCGACCTCGGGGCCGCCCCCGGTGGCTGGACCTGGCAACTGGTCAACCGCGGCATGCTGGTGACCGCCATCGACAACGGCCCGATGGCCGAAAGCCTGATGGATACCGGTCTTGTGCAGCATTTGATGGCTGACGGTTTCACCTTCAAGCCCAAGCAACCGGTGGACTGGATGGTCTGCGACATCGTCGAGAAGCCGGCACGCAACGCCGCGATGCTGGAGGAGTGGATCGGCGACGGCCATTGCCGCGAGGCGGTGGTCAACCTCAAGTTGCCGATGAAACAGCGCTACGCCGAAGTGAAGCGCTTGCTCGAGCGCATTGCCGATGGCTTCAAGGCCCGGGGCATCAAGGTCGAGATCGGCTGCAAGCAGCTGTACCACGACCGTGAGGAAGTGACCTGCCATTTACGTCGGATTGATGTGAAGAAGCCGAAATCCCGCTGAAACACCGCAACCCCCTGTAGGAGCGAGCCTGCTCGCGATGAGGCCATTACATTCAACATCTTTGTTGATTGACCCACCGCCATCGCGAGCAGGCTCGCTCCCACAGGTGCCACAGATGACGTTACACCCGGCAATGCGCGACAATGCCGGCCAGTTTCAGGAGTGAATCATGAGTGAAATGCTTGATACGCCGGTAGACGGCACCCTCGATGCCACCGGCCTCAACTGCCCCGAGCCGGTGATGATGCTGCACCAGCACATCCGTGACCTGGTGCCCGGCGGCCTGCTCAAGGTGATCGCCACCGATCCGTCGACCCGTCGCGACATTCCCAAGTTTTGCGTGTTTCTCGACCATGAACTGGTGGCGCAGCACGAAGAGGAAGGCACCTACCTCTACTGGATTCGCAAGAAGTCCGTTTAAGTTCGCATCATGACGCAACTGTAGGAGCGAGCTTGCTCGCGAAAAAAACGAAAGCGCCGTTGGGCATCTGGTTTTACGCGTTACCGTTCACGACCTTCGCGAGCAAGCTCGCTCCTACAATTTTCGCAAGTCAACCCGCCGAGCGGCTGATACGAATCCGTTTGCGCGCACTGCGCGTCAGGCGAAACGACAGCATCAGTGCCGCGCAGCTCAAGCCCACGATCAAGCCCTGCCACAGCCCGCTCGGGCCACTCGGTGTACCGAACCAGTCGGTCAGGCCGAGGGCGTAACCCACCGGCAAACCGATACCCCAGTACGCGAACAATGTCAGGAACATCGTCACCCGGGTGTCCTGATAACCGCGCAATGCACCGGCGGCGGTCACCTGGATCGCGTCGGAAAACTGGAACAGCGCCGAATACACAATCAGCATCGCCGCCACTCGGATCACGGTCGGGTCGGCGGTGTAGATCGCGGCGATGTGTTCGCGCATCAACAGCATCATGCTCGCCGAAAGACACGCGTAGGCCAGTGCGGTGCCCATGCCAACCCCGGCCGCGAAGCGTGCCTCGCGCGGTTCCTGGCGTCCGAGGGCCTGGCCGACCCGAACCGTCACGGCCATGCCGAGGGAGTAGGGGATCATGAACACCAGTGAGCTGAAGTTCAGTGCGATCTGGTGTCCGGCCACGACAGTGGCGCCGAGGCTGCCGATCAGCAGGGCGATCACGGCGAAGATGCTCGATTCGGCGAATACCGCGATGCCGATGGGCAGGCCGATGCCCAGCAGGCGTTTGATCACCGACCACTGCGGCCAGTCGAAACGGCTGAACAATTGGCTCGATTTATAAGCCGGTGCCCAGCGTTCCCATCCGGCGATGCCCAAGGTCATCACCCACATCACGATGGCAGTGGCCCAGCCGCAGCCGACGCCACCCATGGCCGGGACGCCAAAGTGGCCATAGATGAAGATGTAGTTCAGTGGAATGTTCAGGGCCAGGCCGCACAGGCCAAGCACCATGGCCGGGCGGGTGCGGCCCAGACCGTCACTGAAACAGCGCAATACGCAATAAAAAGCTGTGGCGGGAAGGCCGCTGGCAATACCGTTCAGGTATTGCATGCACGGGCCGATCAGCTGCGGGTCAACCTTCATGATGTGCAGAATGGGTTCGGCGTTCAACAATGCAGTCGTTGCCAAGAGCCCGACCAGCAATGCCAGCCACAACGCCTGTCGAACCAGTGGACCGATTTCACTGTGAGTGCCGGCCCCGAAACGCTGGGCGACTTTGGGGGTAGTGGCCAGCAGGGTGCCGGTCATCAGCAGAAAGACCGGCACCCAGATCGAGTTGCCCAAGGCAACCGCCGCGAGGTCGCGAGGACTGAATCGGCCTGCCATCACCGCATCGACGAAACCCATCGCCGTAGTAGCGAGCTGCGCGATCATGATCGGTAGCGCCAGGCCAAGCAGCGTCTTGAGCTCCAGGCGAATCCGGGCCGGGCGGGAAAGGGGGAGGGCAGTAGGGTGGTCGGTTACGGAGTTCAAGGGCGAAACGTCCAAAAATTTGCGAAGCACAGGCGCGCATTCTACGCGTTGACGCGCCAGTCAGGAAAAGACCCGTGTTGTGGATTTGTAATCAAAGTTTGAGTGCGAAACGATTCCTTGTGGCGAGGGGGCCTGTCGGAGCGCCGAACCGACAAGCCCCCTCGCCACAAAGGACGCGCAATGCTTGCTGGCTCACAACGGCCATCTACGCCTAAACTGCCGATCCGCCAAAGGAGCCTGCCATGCTGATTGTTGCCGACGAAAATATCCCCCTGCTCGATGCCTTCTTCGGAGGTTTCGGTGAAATCCGCCGGGTGCCGGGTCGCGCCATCGACCGTGCCACGGTCGAGCAGGCCGATGTGCTGTTGGTGCGTTCGGTGACCAATGTCAATCGCGCACTGCTTGAGGGCAGCAAGGTGCGCTTTGTCGGTACGTGTACCATCGGCACCGATCATCTGGACCTGAATTATTTTCAGCAGGCCGGTATCACCTGGTCCAGCGCCCCGGGCTGCAATGCCCGAGGCGTGGTCGACTATGTGCTCGGCAGCCTGCTGACCCTGGCCGAAATCGAGGGTGTCGACCTGACCCGGCGCACCTACGGTGTGATCGGTGCCGGCGAAGTGGGCGGACGGCTGGTCAAGGTCCTGCAAGGCCTGGGCTGGAAGGTGCTGGTGTGCGATCCGCCTCGGCAAGCTGCGGAAGGGGGGGATTACGTCAGCCTCGAGCAGATCATCGATGAATGCGATGTCATCAGCCTGCACACGCCATTGACGAAACAGGGTCAGCAATCGACCTGGCACTTGTTCGATGAAAAACGTCTGAACCAGCTCAGGTCCGGCACCTGGCTGATCAATGCCAGTCGCGGGCCGGTGGTCAACAACGCGGCCCTGCGCGACGTGCTGCTGGAGCGCGAAGACCTGCAAGCGGTGCTCGATGTCTGGGAAGGCGAGCCTGAAGTCGACGTGGCGCTGGCCGAACTCTGCGTGCTGGCAACGCCACACATTGCCGGTTACAGCCTCGACGGCAAGCAGCGGGGTACCGCGCAGATTTATCAGGCGTATTGCGATTTCCTCGGGCAACCGGCCCGCGTCAGCCTGGGCGATTTGCTGCCGGCACCGTGGCTGTCGCACGTGACCCTCAATGCACAAAGCGACCCGGCCTGGGCGTTGGCGATGCTGTGCCGTGGCGTGTATGACCCGCGACGTGACGATGCCGATTTCCGTCGCAGCCTTGTCGGCAGTGTCAGCGAGCAGCGAGCGGCATTCGATGTGCTGCGCAAGCAATACCCGTCGCGCCGCGAGATCGATGGATTGCAGGTGCGGATCGAGGGGGATGCGCCGCAGTTGCAGAGGATTGTGGCGGCGCTGGGGGCGACGGCAATCTGATAGACCGTGGCGGCCCTATCGCGAGCAGGCTCGCTCCCACAGGAGCCGGATTGGATAAGCAGGCATAAAAAACCCGGCCAACAATGGGCCGGGTCAAGAAGACGGTGGCTATATCACCTTTGTTCGGCAGGTTTGACCAATCGCTTTTCCAGTTCGCTGCAAGCTTTCTGGATCATCTTTTCAGTGATCGGTACTTCGCGACCCTGCTCGTCAATAATCGAGCAACCCAGAGACTGGTCTGGTTGCGTGCGGATCACTTGAATTTTGTCATCGCTGCTGTGTTGCAAGGACATGGCCTGTCTCCTCATCAGGTTGTTAGCTTACTGTAGAACCGCCAGGTGACCGGGCTATGACAACTCCCTGCGATCTTTCCGGGGGGACAGAACCAGTCCAGCAGAAATGCCTTCGCCTGGCTACCCGAACTTTAGACCAATAGTGTCTAGCCTCTAGTGTTGGTGGACATAATTAACCCGACTCATTGTGATTTGCAGCGAGCCACCCCATTGAGCGGTATAGGCTGACCCTAATGACCGCCTTGTCCAGGATGATTACGATGCTCTCTGCCCGCCACCGCCGTGCCATTCGCCTGGCCAGTCGCTTCATCGCGCCGTATCGCTGGCAGGCCTTTGGCGCCTTGCTGGCGTTGATCGTCACCGCCGGTATTACCTTGTCCATGGGGCAGGGTATCCGCCTGCTGGTGGACGACGGGTTCATGACCCAGTCACCGCATCTGCTCAACCAGTCCATCGGTCTGTTCATGTTACTGGTGGCGGGATTGGCCATCGGAACCTTTGCGAGGTTTTACCTGGTGTCGTGGATCGGCGAGCGCTGCGTCGCCGACATCCGCCGCAACGTGTTCAATCATCTGATTTATCTGCACCCGGGGTTTTACGAAGACAATCGCAGCTCGGAAATCCAGTCCCGCCTGACCGCCGACACCACGCTGCTGCAATCGGTCATCGGCTCTTCGCTATCGTTGTTCCTGCGCAATCTGCTGATGGTGGTCGGCGGGATCGTCCTTTTGTTCATTACCAACCCCAAGCTCACGAGCATCGTGGTGGTTGCCTTGCCTCTGGTGATCGCGCCGATCCTGATCTTCGGTCGCCGGGTGCGTAACCTCTCACGCTTGAGTCAGGACCGGATTGCCGACATCGGCAGCTATGTGTCGGAAACCCTGGGGCAGATCAAGACCGTGCAGGCCTACAACCATCAGTCCCAGGACGAGCGCCGGTTTGCCGTGGCGGTGGAAGAGGCGTTCAACACCGCATGCAGGCGCATCTTCCAGCGGGCCTGGCTGATTACCCTGGTGATCGTGTTGGTCCTGGGGGCGGTCGGGGTGATGCTCTGGGTTGGAGGCATGGATGTCATCGCCGGGCGAATTTCCGCCGGCGCACTGGCGGCGTTCGTGTTCTACAGCCTGATCGTCGGCAGCGCGTTCGGCACGTTGAGTGAGGTGATTGGCGAGTTGCAGCGGGCAGCCGGCGCCGCCGAGCGGATTGCCGAGTTGCTGCGTTCGGAAAACATCATCCTGCCGCCGGTGGCGGGCGCGGTAAAACTGCCGGAGCGGGTCGATGGCCAACTGCAACTGCACAATGTGCGTTTTTCCTACCCGTCGCGCCCGGAAAGTTATGCCGTCGACGGGTTGAGCCTGACCGTCAATGCCGGTGAGACGCTGGCGCTGGTCGGGCCATCGGGGGCCGGAAAATCCACGGTGTATGACTTGCTGCTGCGTTTTTACGACCCCGCCGAGGGTCGCATCCTGCTCGATGGCGTGCCGTTGACTCAACTCGATCCGCTGGACCTGCGCCGCTGTTTCGCCCTGGTGTCGCAAACCCCGGCGCTGTTTTTCGGCAGCATTGAAGAAAACATTCGCTACGGCAATCCGCAGGCGACCTTGGCCGAGGTGCAGGAAGCGGCAAAAATCGCTTACGCCCATGACTTTATCGAAGCCATGCCCAATGGTTACCAGACTCATCTGGGTGACGGCGGTCTCGGCTTGTCCGGCGGCCAGCGTCAACGCCTGGCCATTGCCCGCGCGCTGCTGGTGGACGCCCCGATCCTGCTCCTCGACGAAGCCACCAGCGCCCTCGACGCCCAGAGCGAGCACCTGATCCAGCAGGCGCTGCCGAGCCTGATGAAAAACCGCACCACCCTGGTGATCGCCCATCGCCTGGCCACGGTGAAAAACGCCGATCGCATCGCAGTGATGGATCAGGGGAAGCTGGTAGCGGTGGGCACGCATCAGGAGCTGATTGCCAGCAACGCGTTGTATGCGCGGCTGGCGGCTTTGCAGTTCAGTGACGGCAAGGTTGCCACCGAACTGTAGGCGCTGCCGCAGGCTGCGATCTCTTGATCTTTGCGCCTTCAAAGCCCCTGAAAAAAATGCCCGCATCGTTTGATGCGGGCATTTTTTAGAGCACCGGCGTTACCGGTCATTGATCATCAAAATACCGCTCATGCCAGTCCACGATCGGCTGCGGTAAGTTGAGCTTCTCACCGTAGATCACCGAATACGACAGCACGTTTTGCACGTACTGGCGGGTTTCGTCGAACGGAATGCTTTCTACCCACACGTCGAAACTCAGGTGGTCGGCACCGCGCAGCCATTGGCGCACGCGGCCGGGGCCGGCGTTGTAGGCGGCGGAGGCGAGGACGCGGTTGCCGTTGAACTGGCTGTGTACCTGGCTCAGGTAAGCGGCACCGAGCTGGATGTTCTTGTCCGGGTCGAACAGTTGCTGTGGCGAGCTGTAGGGGATGCTGAACTTGCGTGCGGTTTCCTTGGCGGTGGCGGGCATCAGTTGCATCAGGCCCGAGGCGCCGACCCCGGAGCGGGCATCTTCCATGAAGGCGCTTTCCTGGCGAGTGATGGCGAACGCCCAGCTCGGATGCAGGCCGCGATTCTTCGCTTCACGCACCAGCGTGTTGCGGTGGGCCATCGGGAAACGGATATCCAGATCGTCCCAATACTGCGCCTGGCTGATGGTGCGAATAGCCGGGAAGTACCATTTCAGGTCGTACGCCAATTTGGCCTGGGCAACCATCTCGTCGCGGCTGAAGTGGCGGCTGACGTGGTACCACTCGCGGCGACCGTCGACGATTTGCCCGCGAGCGTGGAACTCCAGGGCGCGACGTATGCCGGGGGTGTTGCGCACTTTATTGATCAGCGCCTGGCTCATCACCAGCGGCTTGTTGTTCAGCGAATAGGGTGATTGCGAGCGATCCGCCGCAAGGAATCCATAGAAGTCGCGCTCACGAGCCACGCTTCGATAAAGGGTCTGGGCTTCCGGATTCTGCGGTTGCGCCAGCTCCAGGGTGCGGGCCTGCCAGTAACGCCAGCGGTTGGTGGTGGCCAGGTCCTGGGGCAGGCGACGGGTCAACTGATAGGCATCGTCCCAGCGCGCCAGGCGCAGGAGCAGGCGCAAGCGCCATTCCGAAACCGTGTTGTCGCGCAGCTCCGGGTCGTATTTGGTCATGACGTCCAGGGCTCGACCGTCGAAACGTTTGGCGAGGGTCAGCCCGATTTCCCGTGCGATCGCCACTTTTTCATCCCGGGAGAAATGCATGCTGCTGGCATAGCCGTCGAGCAGGTTCATGGCCTTGTCCGGGTCCTGGCGGGCCAGGCGGCGAAGGCCGAGGCTGACCACGTCGGACATGGCTTCATCGGCCGGGGTGAAGCGTGACGGCTGGTTGAGCAATTCCGGCTTCTGCGCCACGTCCACCAGCAAGCGACCGCGAGGGGCGAGGGTGGACATGCCGTTGACCAGGCTGTTGGCCAGTGGGTAGTTGCGCGCCTGGGCGGCGAGTTTGGCGCGTTCCCAACGCTTTTGCTCGGTCAACTGGCCATCGGCGGCCCACATGCCGAACAGGGCATCGCAGGCTTCGGGCTGGGATTTACCGGTCAGCCAGAGCTTTTCGGTGTTGGCATAACCTTCGGCCTTGAGGTTGTGGCTGATCTGGTACTGCGCATTCAGGCAGTCCAGTTCGGTGAAGTTCATTTTCGGGTCGTAGTACTTGACGAAGGTCGCCCAGTCGCCACGGTCCGCCAGCCAGCGCAACCAGCGCAGCTTCATCCAGTTGGCCTGGGGCAGGTCGCCGTGTTCGGCAAGGAACTTCTCGATTTCGGCGTTGCTCGCGGTTTTCAGGCGCGCGGTCAGCTCGTCGTACGCCAGGTACGGTTCCAGCGGATAATCGGCGAGGGCCTGGCTGTAACGGAAATACGGGCCACTATCGCCCTTGGCCAGGGCACGCTTGGCTTCATCGTAATACTGGCGTTGGGTGGACAGGTCCACCGCCTGAGCGGATTGGACGGCAGCGGCAGACAGTAAAAAAGCAGATAAAAGATTGAAAAGGCGACTGCGCATGAGACATCCGGGCAGAGAAAATCATGACAAGCGCGGGCCTGGCCCGCGCTGAATTGCCTGTAGCTTAGCCTTTTGCCAGCAGCCGGTGAAAGCTTTGCGGGTCTTCCCGCATCAGTTCGCAACATTTGTCATGCAGAGTGCTACGAGAGTGAAATTGCCGGCCTTCTGAAGCCTCAAGTCAGGTAGAATGCGCGCCCGGTTTTTGGAGAAGCTCATGACCCTGCTCAAATTCAGCGATGTGTCCCTTGCTTTCGGCGCTATGCCGTTGTTGGACAAGGTGTCCTGGCAGATCGCCCGTGGTGAGCGGGTGTGCATCATCGGCCGCAACGGCACTGGCAAGTCCAGCATGATGAAGCTCGTCAAGGGCGACCAGAAGCCCGATGACGGCTCCGTTTGGCGCGCGCCCGGGCTCAAGATCGGCGAATTGCCGCAAGAATTGCCGGTGGCCGACGAGCGGACAGTGTTCGACGTGGTGGCCGAAGGCCTGGACGGCGTCGGCGCCTTGCTCGCCGAATATCACCACCTGAGCCAGAACATCGTCACCGACGCCGATCTGGACAAGCTGATGCACGTCCAGCACGACCTCGAAGCCCGCGATGGCTGGCGCTTGCAGACCCTGGTCGACAGCACCCTGAGCCGCCTGCAGCTGCCGGCCGACAAGACCCTCGCCGAGTTGTCCGGCGGCTGGCGTCGTCGCGTCCTGCTGGCCCAGGCCCTGGTGTCCGAGCCGGACTTGCTGCTGCTCGACGAACCGACCAACCACCTGGACATCGGTGCCATTGCCTGGCTTGAAGAAGCGCTGAAGGATTTCCAGGGCGCCGTGCTGTTCATCACGCACGACCGTTCTTTCCTGCAGAACCTGGCCACCCGCATCCTCGAACTGGATCGCGGTGGCCTGATCGACTGGAACGGCGACTACGCCAGTTTCCTCGTGCACAAGGAAGCTGAGCTCGCTGCCGAAGCCACTGCCAACGCGCTGTTCGACAAACGTCTGGCCCAGGAAGAAGTGTGGATTCGCCAGGGCATCAAGGCCCGTCGTACCCGTAACGAAGGTCGTGTCCGTGCACTGAAAGCCTTGCGTGTCGAGCGCAGTGAGCGTCGTGAGCGTACCGGCAAGGCCAACATTCAGTTGGATACCGCCGACAAGTCCGGCAAGCAGGTCATGGTGCTCGAGAACGTGAGCTTCGCTCACCCGGGCGGGCCGTTCCTGATCAAGGACTTCTCCATGGTGCTGCAGCGCGGCGACCGTATCGGTCTGCTCGGCGCCAACGGTACCGGCAAGACCACGTTGCTGAAGCTGATGCTCAGCGGCTTGCAGCCGACCAGCGGCAAAGTGGAAGAGGGCACCCGAATCGATGTCGCCTACTTCGACCAGTTGCGCCATCAGCTGGACCTGGAAAAAACCGTGATCGACAACGTGGCCGAAGGTCGCGACTTCATCGATATCGACGGCCAGAGCCGCCACGTGCTGAGCTACCTCGGCGATTTCCTGTTCAGCCCGCAGCGTGCCCGCACGCCGGTCAAGGCGCTGTCCGGTGGTGAACGTGCCCGTCTGTTGCTGGCCAAGCTATTCAGCAAGCCGGCGAACCTGCTGGTACTCGACGAACCGACCAACGACCTCGACGTTGAAACCCTCGAGTTGCTCGAAGAGGTCTTGCTGACCTTCAACGGCACCGTACTGATGGTCAGCCACGACCGGGCATTCCTCGACAACGTGGTGACCAGCACCCTGGTCTTCGAAGGTGAAGGCAAGGTTCGCGAGTATGTCGGTGGCTATCAGGACTGGCTGCGTCAGGGCGGCTCGCCGCGCCTGCTGGGCGTGACCGAGAGCAAGTCTGGCAAGGCCGACTTGAACTCCGCAGTGGTGAAGGCCGAGCCTGCGCCGGTTGCGGCAGCCGTCGAAGCGCCAGTGGCGAAGAAAAAGCTCAGCTACAAATTGCAGCGCGAGCTGGAAGCGTTGCCGGGGCAGATCGAAGCCATGGAGCAGCAGATTGCCGTCGTTGAAGCGCAAATGGCGGATGCGGGCTTCTATCAGCGTCCTGCTGCCGAAACGGCTGCGGTGATTGCTCAGCTGGAGCAGTTGCAGGCTGAGCTCGACGTGATGGTCGAGCGTTGGGCCGAGCTGGATGCCTGATTGATCCGGTAACAAAAAAGCCCGGCGTTCAGTGATGAGCGCCGGGCTTTTCATATGAAATTGGATCGAAACGATCCCCTGTAGGAGCGAGCCTGCTCGCGATGGTCGTCAACGATGACACGGGGAACCTGACACCCCGTGGCGCTCTCGGGTTCATCGCGAGCGGGCTCGCTCCTACAGGGAGGTGTTGTCAGGATTTGTTTTGCAGGCGCACCGCCAGCACATCGCAAGGCGCGCCATGCAACACGTCATTGGCGGTGGAGCCCAGCAGCAGTGCCAGGCCGTGCCGGCCATGGCTGCCCACCACGATCAGGTCGCAGGTTTGCTCCTTGGCCAGGTGGTGGATTTCCTGGCGTGGCTGGCCGTAGGTCAGGTGGCTGTATTCCCTGGAGAGCTCCGGGTATTTCAGAATCAAGCGGTCAAGGCGCTCCTTGGCCTGATCGAACTGCTGCTGTTGCAGTTGTGACAGGTCCATTGGCACGTCACCACCGAAGGCCATCGCCATCGGCTCGACAATGTGCACCAGCGACAATTTCGCACCGTTGCTCACCGACAGTTCGCGAGCGCGGTGAATCACAGGGTCGCACTCTTCGGTCAGATCTACAGCGACCAGAATATGGTTGTAGGGCATGAGGTGCTCCTCCTGAGGGATGCAATATTGGTAAGTATGGCTGGTTTCAAGCGCATTGGTTCCAAAGTGACACAATGGGCTCATTCAAATTCGGGAGTACAGATATGACGGTCTGGATAGTGGTGTCAATCCTGCTGGTGGTGCTGAGCCCGCTGGCATGGTTGCGGCCGTCGCGAGTTCAGAGCGGGCGCATAGCCTTGCGGATGGAGGCCCGGCGCATCGGGCTGGCCATGCAATTGGCCCCTCAGGAGTGGCCGCACTGGCTCAGCCAGGAGCCGCCGAGCCCTTGCGCCCAGTACCATCGTCCGCGGCGTGGCACTCAGCCCGCGTGCTGGAGTTACTGGCAAAAATCCCCGGGTGTCTGGGTCAATCAGTGGCAGGAAATCTGTGAGGATCGGACGCTGCTCGATCATTTTGAAAAATTGCCGGGCAATGTCTTCAAGGTCGAGGCCGACAAACAAATAATCGCCTTGTATTGGGGCGAGAAGGGCGAGGCCGAAGTGTTGCAGCGGATCGATGCCACTCTCAAAGCCCTCGCCTGAACCCCACCCCCCCCTGTAGGAGCGAGCCTGCTCGCGATGAACCTGAGAGCACCACGGGGTGCCAGGCTTCCCGCGTCATCGTTGACGTCCATCGCGAGCGAGCTCGCGCCTGCAGGCGTTTTTCGCTGGCAATAAAAAGCCCGACAAAATCATCGGGCGGGTTGGCCAGGCAGGCCGGTAAATCGGTGTTGGCTGATCTTACGCTGAGCATTCGCCAAAAGCGTTCACAATTTTCCCCTTGGTTCCGCCAGCGTAGCTTGTTAAACACGGCTGCAGCGAATTAGGGCGATTTTTCTAACAATTGATTCTATGAATGACCTTGCATGTTTCGGCGTGTTTAAGGTCTTCGCAGTACGGATATGACCGGAAAGTCGCGTTTCAACCCGTGTTTCGGGCGATTGACAATTGTCGGAAATTCCGTGAAGGTGACGTACCCAAATCAAACGGGCGTATGAATTGAGCGTTTGTATTTCAGACCGCTCCTACAGAATCCCGACTATCGCGTTGGCGGGTGTGCCGGGGGAATGGGCGTAGCATTGACGATCGACGTCCCTGCCAAGCCATTCGCCTGCGTCCGACGTGTACTGTTCAGCTTCCATATCGTGGAGATCAGTTGATGATTTACGAAGGTAAAGCCATCACGGTTAAGGCTCTTGAAAGTGGCATCGTCGAACTGAAGTTCGACCTCAAGGGTGAGTCCGTCAACAAGTTCAACCGTCTAACCCTGAACGAACTGCGTCAGGCCGTAGACACCATCAAGGCAGATGCTTCGATCAAGGGCGTGATCGTCAGCAGTGGCAAGGACGTGTTCATCGTCGGCGCCGACATCACCGAATTTGTCGACAACTTCAAGCTGCCGGATGCAGAACTTGTTGCTGGCAACCTCGAAGCCAACAAGATTTTCAGCGATTTCGAAGACCTCAACGTCCCGACGGTTGTTGCCATCAACGGCATCGCGTTGGGCGGCGGTCTGGAAATGTGCCTGGCGGCGGACTACCGCGTCATGTCCACCAAGGCCAAGATCGGTCTGCCGGAAGTCAAGCTGGGCATCTACCCGGGCTTCGGCGGTACCGTGCGCCTGCCGCGCCTGATCGGTGCCGACAACGCCATCGAGTGGATTGCCGCCGGCAAGGAAAACCGTCCTGAAGACGCGCTGAAAGTCGGCGCCGTCGACGCAGTGGTTGATCCTGAGAAGCTGCAGGACGCCGCGCTGGAACTGATCAAGCGCGCCATCTCCGGCGAGTTCGACTACAAGGCCAAGCGCCAGCCGAAGCTGGAAAAGCTCAAGCTGAACGCTATCGAACAAATGATGGCTTTCGAAACCGCCAAGGGTTTCGTGGCCGGCCAGGCTGGCCCGAACTACCCGGCGCCGGTTGAAGCGATCAAGACCATCCAGAAAGCCGCGAACTTCGGTCGCGACAAGGCGCTGGAAATCGAAGCGGCCGGTTTCGTCAAACTGGCCAAGACCTCTGCCGCGCAGAGCCTGATCGGCTTGTTCCTGAACGATCAGGAACTGAAGAAAAAGGCCAAGGCCTACGATGAAATCGCCAAGGACGTGAAGCAGGCCGCTGTACTCGGCGCCGGCATCATGGGTGGTGGTATCGCCTATCAGTCGGCTTCCAAAGGTACGCCGATCCTGATGAAGGACATCAACGAGCACGGTATCGAGCAGGGTCTGGCCGAAGCCGCCAAACTGCTGGTCGGCCGCGTTGATAAAGGTCGCATGACTGCCGCGAAAATGGCTGAAGTGCTCAACGGCATTCGTCCAACCCTGTCCTACGGTGATTTCGGTCACGTGGACCTGGTGGTCGAAGCGGTCGTCGAGAACCCGAAGGTCAAGCAAGCCGTTCTGGCCGAAGTCGAAGACAAGGTCAAGGAGGACACCATCCTGGCGTCCAACACCTCGACCATTTCCATCACCTTGCTGGCCAAGGCCCTCAAGCGTCCGGAAAATTTCGTCGGCATGCACTTCTTCAACCCGGTGCACATGATGCCGCTGGTGGAAGTGATCCGTGGCGAGAAGTCCAGCGAGCTGGCGGTTGCCACCACCGTTGCCTACGCCAAGAAAATGGGCAAGAACCCGATCGTCGTCAATGACTGCCCGGGCTTCCTGGTCAACCGCGTCCTGTTCCCGTACTTCGGCGGCTTCGCCAAGCTGGTCAGCGCCGGTGTGGACTTCGTCCGTATCGACAAGATCATGGAAAAATTCGGCTGGCCGATGGGCCCGGCCTACCTGATGGACGTGGTTGGCATCGACACCGGTCACCACGGTCGTGACGTGATGGCTGAAGGCTTCCCGGACCGCATGAAGGACGACCGTCGCTCGGCCGTCGACGTGCTCTACGAAGCCAAGCGCCTGGGCCAGAAGAACGGCAAGGGCTTCTACGCCTACGAGACCGACAAGCGCGGCAAGCAGAAGAAGGTTGCCGATCCTTCGGTACTGGAAGTGCTCAAACCGATCGTTTACGAGCAGCGCGAAGTCACCGACGAAGACATCATCAACTGGATGATGATCCCGCTGTGCCTGGAAACCGTGCGTTGCCTGGAAGACGGCATCGTCGAAACCGCCGCCGAAGCCGACATGGGTCTGGTCTACGGTATTGGTTTCCCTCCATTCCGTGGCGGTGCGCTGCGTTACATCGACTCGCTCGGTGTGGCAGAGTTCGTTGCCCTGGCTGACCAGTACGCTGATTTGGGCGCGCTGTACCACCCGACCGCGAAGCTGCGCGAAATGGCCAAGAACGGCCAGAGCTTCTTCGGTTAAGCGCCCCCAACTAGAGTGAGAGTGAACTTATGAGCTTGAATCCTAGAGACGTCGTGATTGTCGACTTCGGTCGTACTCCGATGGGCCGCTCCAAGGGCGGCATGCACCGCAACACCCGCGCCGAAGACATGTCGGCGCACCTGATCAGCAAACTGCTGGAACGAAACGTCAAGGTCGACCCGAACGAAGTCGAAGATGTGATCTGGGGCTGTGTGAACCAGACCCTGGAGCAGGGCTGGAACATCGCGCGCATGGCATCGCTGATGACCCAGATCCCGCACACCTCGGCCGGCCAGACCGTCAGCCGCCTGTGTGGCTCGTCCATGAGCGCTCTGCACACTGCCGCGCAAGCGATCATGACCGGCAACGGTGACGTTTTCGTGGTTGGTGGCGTCGAGCATATGGGGCACGTGAGCATGATGCACGGTGTCGATCCGAACCCGCACATGTCGCTGTACGCGGCGAAAGCCTCGGGCATGATGGGCCTGACCGCGGAAATGCTGGGCAAGATGCACGGCATCACTCGCGAGCAACAGGACGCTTTCGGCGTGCGCTCCCACCAACTCGCCCACAAGGCGACCGTGGAAGGCAAGTTCAAGGACGAAATCATCCCGATGCAGGGCTACGACGAGAACGGTTTCCTGAAAACCTTCGACTACGACGAAACCATTCGTCCGGAAACCACCCTGGAAAGCCTGGCGGCTCTGAAGCCGGCGTTCAATCCAAAGGGCGGCACCGTGACAGCCGGTACCTCGTCGCAGATCACCGATGGTGCCTCGTGCATGATCGTGATGTCGGCGCAGCGCGCACAGGACCTGGGCATCCAGCCTCTGGCGGTGATTCGCTCGATGGCGGTGGCAGGTGTGGATCCGGCAATCATGGGCTATGGTCCAGTACCGGCCACACAAAAAGCATTGAAGCGCGCGGGTCTGGGTATCTCCGACATCGACTTCTTCGAGCTCAACGAAGCTTTCGCGGCACAGGCCCTGCCAGTGCTGAAAGATCTGAAAGTACTCGACAAGATGAACGAGAAGGTTAACCTGCACGGCGGCGCGATCGCTCTGGGCCACCCGTTCGGTTGCTCCGGTGCGCGTATCTCCGGCACTTTGCTCAATGTGATGAAGCAGAATGGCGGTACCTTCGGGGTAGCCACCATGTGCATTGGTCTCGGCCAAGGCATCTCCACCGTCTTCGAACGCGTTTAAGCGTCTCGTTGATGGAAGCCGGGGCCAAGTGCCCCGGTTTTTGTTTTTCCGGATTTATTTTGTTTTTATTTTGAAAAAATTCAGTGAGGGCCAAAACATGCCGATACAACCTGGGCTCTACGAACATTACAAAGGTCCGCAATACCGCGTATTCGCTGTTGCGCGGCATTCGGAAACCGAAGAAGAAGTGGTCTTCTATCAAGCCCTGTATGGCGATTACGGCTTTTGGGTGCGTCCCTTGAGCATGTTCCTGGAGTCCGTCGAGGTTGACGGTGAACAGGTGCCACGCTTTGCTTTGGTGCAGGCCGAAGAAAGCCTTTTCAACAAGCCATAAGCTGAGTGCGCGCAGATTCCTGCGCTTGACCTCACCTTGTTGCCACTATATATAGCGGTGCCGCGTCAGGCGCCAACCGCCTTTCACTTCTCGAATTCAGGAATTTTCTGATCCATGGGCAAATCGCTGGTCATTGTGGAATCCCCGGCTAAGGCCAAGACCATCAACAAGTATTTGGGCAACGAATACGTGGTGAAGTCGAGTATCGGCCATATCCGAGACCTGCCCACCAGCGGTTCGGCTAGCGCCAGCAAAGAGCCAGCCGCCAAGCGCGGCAAGGCTGCCGCGGGCGAAGGTCCGGTGCTCTCGCCGAAAGAAAAAGCGCGCAAGCAGCTGGTCGCGCGCATGGGTGTCGATCCGGACCATGGCTGGAAAGCCAAGTACGAGATCCTCCCGGGCAAGGAAAAAGTCATCGAAGAGCTGCGCCGGCTCGCCAAGGATGCTGACACCATCTATCTCGCAACCGACTTGGACCGCGAGGGGGAAGCCATTGCCTGGCACCTGCGCGAAGCCATCGGTGGTGACGACACCCGCTACAAGCGCGTGGTGTTCAACGAAATTACCAAGAAGGCGATCCAGGAAGCCTTCTCGAAACCAGGCGAGCTGGATATCGACCGCGTCAACGCCCAGCAGGCGCGTCGCTTCCTCGACCGCGTCGTGGGCTACATGGTTTCGCCGCTGCTGTGGGCCAAGATCGCTCGCGGTCTGTCCGCCGGTCGCGTGCAGTCGGTTGCCGTGAAGCTGGTGGTCGAGCGTGAACGTGAAATCCGCGCGTTCATCCCGGAAGAGTACTGGGAAGTGCATGCTGACCTCGGCACCGCCAAAGGTGCGACCGTGCGTTTCGACGTGGCTCGCGAAAAAGGCGAAGCCTTCAAGCCGCTCAACGAAACCCAGGCCATGGCTGCGCTGGAGAAGCTCAAGGCTTCCAGCTACAGCATCGTCAAGCGCGAAGACAAGCCGACCAGCAGCAAGCCGTCGGCGCCGTTCATCACTTCCACCCTGCAACAGGCCGCGAGTAACCGCCTGGGCTTCGGTGTGAAGAAAACCATGATGATGGCCCAGCGTTTGTACGAAGCCGGCTACATCACTTATATGCGTACCGACTCCACCAACCTCTCGGTGGATGCCGTGGCGATGGCGCGTACCTATATTGAAGGCGAGTTCGGCAAGAAGTACCTGCCGGAAATGCCGAACGTCTACAGCAGCAAGGAAGGCGCACAAGAGGCTCACGAAGCGATTCGTCCGTCCGACGCCAATACCGAGCCAAGCAAGCTGTCGGGCATGGAGCGTGACGCTGAGCGCCTCTACGAGCTCATCTGGCGCCAGTTCCTCGCTTGCCAGATGCTGCCGGCGCAATACCTGTCGACCACGGTCACTGTGGGCGCCGGCGACTTCGAGCTGCGCGCCAAGGGCCGCATCCTGAAGTTCGACGGTTACACCCGCGTCATGCCACAAATCGCCAAGCCGGGCGACGATGACGTACTGCCGGACATGGCCCAGGGCGACGCGATGAAGCTGATCAAGCTTGATCCGACCCAGCATTTCACCAAGCCGCCGGCGCGTTACTCGGAAGCCAGCCTGGTAAAAGAAATGGAAAAACGCGGCATCGGTCGTCCTTCGACCTATGCGGCGATCATTTCGACCATCCAGGATCGCGGCTACGTGGCGCTGCACAACCGTCGTTTCTACTCGGAAAAGATGGGTGACATCGTCACCGAGCGTCTGGCCGAGAGCTTCTCCAACCTGATGGACTACGGCTTCACCGCCGGCATGGAAGAGCATCTCGATGACGTGGCCCAGGGCGAACGCGACTGGAAAAACGTGCTCGACGAGTTCTACGGCGACTTCAAGAAGAAACTCGAAGTAGCCGAAAGCCCGGAAAGCGGCATGCGCGCCAATCAGCCGGTCATGACTGACATTCCGTGCACCACTTGCGGGCGGCCGATGCAGATCCGTACCGCGTCGACTGGCGTATTCCTCGGTTGCTCGGGCTACAGCCTGCCGCCGAAAGAGCGTTGCAAGGCTACCGTCAACCTGGTGCCGGGCGACGAAATCGCTGCCGACGACGAGGGTGAATCGGAGTCGCTGGTGTTGCGTGGCAAGCATCGCTGCCCAATCTGCAGCACCGCGATGGATGCCTACCTGCTCGATGAAAAGCGCAAGCTGCACATCTGCGGTAACAACCCGGATTGCGATGGCTACGAAATCGAAGAGGGCACCTATCGCATCAAGGGCTACGAAGGTCCGAGCCTGGAGTGCGACAAGTGTGGCAGCGAGATGCAACTCAAGACCGGCCGTTTCGGCAAGTTCTTCGGGTGCACCAATGCCACCTGCAAGAACACCCGCAAACTGCTGAAGAGCGGTGATGCGGCACCGCCGAAGATGGATCCGGTGAAGATGCCTGAGCTGAAATGCGAAAAGGTCAACGACACCTACATCCTGCGCGACGGTGCATCCGGCCTGTTCCTGGCGGCTAGTCAGTTCCCGAAAAACCGCGAGACCCGTGCTCCGCTGGTGATGGAAATCATTCCGCACAAGGACGAGATCGATCCGAAGTATCACTTCCTCTGCGAAGCGCCGAAGAAGGATCCGGATGGTCTGCCGGCAGTGATCCGTTACAGCCGCAAGACCAAGGAGCAGTACGTGCAGACCGAAGTCGACGGTAAGCCGACTGGCTGGAAAGCGTTCTACGACGGCGGCAAGTGGGCGGTCGAAGATAAACGCCCGGCTGCCAAGGCGTAAGATAGCAAGACCCCTGTAGGAGCGAGCTTGCTCGCGAAGGACGTGAGAGCAACGTGGGTATTCTGAAGGCCCGCGTCATCGTTGACGACCATCGTCGGAACGCCGCCCGGAGCAAGCTCGCTCCTACATGACCTGCATGAAGCTATTATTTCGTTGTGGAGGCTGCCGTCATGGCCCACGAACTGTATACCCGCACCAATCAGAAGATTTATTTCGCCGGCTTGTCGCTCGAAGCGCTGGCCCGCACTGAAGAAGGGCGGGCGATGAATTCGCTGGCGCTGATCCAGGCTGGGCGCGAATCCGCGCTGTTTCACCTGTACGGCGCGCTGTTGGGCTTGTGTCACGAGATCGCCGGTTTCTATCGCTTGCCTCAGGCCAATGCGCCCCGTGCGGAGTTGTTGCTGACTCGCGAGGTGCTGGACACCATCGCCATCCCGGAAATGGCTGAGCTGGTCGAACTGGCCAATAATCCGGAAACCTGGCTGGCCAAGCTGTTGGCCGCCCATGCTGCATTGTTTCAGCCGCCGCGCGCGCCCCACAAGCCGAAAGGGGACGTGACCCAGCCCCTGATCCTGGCTGTCAATCTGGATGAAGAGGAAGCGCCGCAAGAACTGAGTCGGGAGGAGCTGGAGAGCTGGCGTCAGAACCTGAAAGCATTGGCGATCCGCTTTCGCGAAGGTCTGAACGAGTGCTGACAGAAACAGTTTCGGGATGGCATCTGGTCAAGATCCCGAGCGAAGCCTGGCCGATGCCTATATAATCCCCGCCTTTCGTGGAGAACAGTCCTTTATGCCAACGTCCTTTCTAGAAATTGTCGAGTTACCAGACGGCCGTATCGAGCTGCGCAGGGCCGAGGACGAGGGTTCTCTGGTTACTTTGGATTTCTCCGAGGACGCCAAGGCATTCCTGCAGGGGCAGCACGTGGAAGTCGCCAAGGCGATGTTGAGCGTGGGTGTTCAGATGGCAGGTCGCCTGGTTGAAGGCGAATTCGACAAGGAAGAGGGGTCGCGGGTTCTTCATTGACCCCCGTCTGTCGCTTTTCTTGATATCGTTACTCATCGGCTTCTCTGTCCCTGGAGAAGCCTTGCGCGGTGAAGCGCGCGTCTTGCCTGCCGGTTAACCCAGTCGAATATTCAGGCTCTGAGCGTCCCCGGTGCGGGCGGCGCTGATCAGTTGTTGCCGCGATTGGGGGCTCAACGGGTTGATCCAGCTGACCACCGTGTGGCTACGACCCAGGCGCAGAGCTTCGCAGGTCAGTTGCTGGGCGCTCTGGGTGCCCCGCGGTTGCAGCAGCAGAATGCGCTCGCGGTTGAGTCCGGCATCTCGCAACCAGGCTTGAGTCAGGCTGGCGGGCGGCGCGATCAGTGTCAGCCAGCGTGCGTCCTGGTCCTGGCTCAATTCCCTGAGGATCGGTGCCAGGAGGCTCAGGCAGTTCCCGGCTGCACCACGCAGTGACAGCTCGCTGAAAACGTCAGGTTCGGCGCTCCAGGGGGACTCGACTACGTCTTTCAGAATCGGCGCCAATGGCTGTGCCATGAACGCTTCGAACAACGGCAGTTGGGTTTGCTGTGGTGATGTCTGTGGGAACTGCATGGTGCCTCCTTTAGCGGCGAATGACGCCGACACTCAAGCCTTCTATCACCAGTTCCTGGTCTTGAAGGTTCACTTCAATAGGGGCGAACTCGGGGTTCTCGGCGATCAGCCAGACTTTGCTGCCGTCACGCTTGAAGCGCTTGACGGTCACTTCGTCGCCGATTCGCGCCACCACGATCTGGCCGTTGCGGGCTTCGCGGGTGGTGTGGACCGCCAGCAGGTCGCCGTCGAAAATGCCGATATCCTTCATGCTCATCCCGTGGACACGCAGCAGGTAGTCGGCGCGCGGATGGAAGAAGGCAGGGTTGATGTTGCAGGACTCTTCGATGTGTTGCTGCGCAAGAATCGGGGCGCCGGCTGCGACCCGGCCAATGATCGGCAGGGTGGAATCGTCGGCCTTGGCTTCGAAACCGGGGATGCGAATGCCACGGGAGGCGCCAGGCGTCATCTCGATTGCACCCTTGCGGGCCAGTGCCTTGAGGTGTTCTTCCGCCGCATTGGGCGACTTGAAACCCAATTCCTGAGCGATTTCCGCACGGGTGGGTGGATACCCGTTGTCTTCCAGGCAGCGTTTGATGAAGGCCAGAATCTCTGCTTGTCGTGGCGTCAGCTTTAGCATATCGATCGCTCTGTTTTTTTATACAGTGACTGGGATTATATACAGTAAGGCGGTCTTGGCAATGCTCCATTTTTCAGTCGCCGCCGGACGGTCGAACAGTCAGTGGATTGAAGCCTGGCTGTTGTGTGGTTAAATGTCTGACCGACCATTCCCGAAACGAACTGCCAGACTTGACAATGCACAGGCTGAAACGTATGTTTCAAACAAGTGTTTGTCAGGCGGAGTAGCCATGGCCCAGTCGGAAACCGTTGAACGCATTCTTGATGCCGCCGAGCAGTTGTTCGCGGAAAAAGGTTTCGCCGAAACCTCGTTGCGTCTGATCACCAGCAAGGCGGGTGTCAACCTGGCGGCGGTGAACTATCACTTCGGTTCGAAGAAAGCGTTGATCCAGGCGGTTTTCTCGCGGTTCCTCGGGCCGTTCTGCATCAGCCTCGATAAAGAGCTGGAGCGGCGTCAGGCCAAGCCTGAAATCAAGCCGACACTCGAAGAGTTGCTGGAAATCCTCGTCGAGCAGGCGCTGGTGGTGCAGCCGCGCAGCGGCAACGACCTGTCTATCTTCATGCGCTTGCTGGGGCTGGCGTTCAGTCAGAGCCAGGGGCACTTGCGTCGTTATCTGGAAGACATGTACGGCAAGGTGTTCCGCCGCTACATGATGTTGGTCAACGAAGCGGCGCCACGTATTCCACCCATCGAACTGTTCTGGCGCGTGCACTTCATGCTGGGTGCGGCGGCGTTCAGCATGTCCGGTATCAAGGCCTTGCGTGCGATTGCCGAAACCGATTTCGGCGTGAACACCTCCATCGAGCAGGTCATGCGCCTGATGGTGCCGTTCCTGGCTGCCGGCATGCGCGCCGAATCCGGCGTTACCGACACGGCCATGGCCACGGCCCAGTTGCGTCCACGTAGCAAATCGACACCGGTTGCCGCCAAGGTTTAACCGCACACGGGTGGGCGCGGCAGCTGACATCCGCTAAGCTAGCCGCCCATGCCGACTCTCGTTCTGAACCCGTTTCCCATTGAAATCGCCGACCTGCCGGGCGCAGCGTCTGGCGGCGAATTCGTGTGGGCCGGGTTTTCTGTTATCAAGGAATTTTTATGACTGCTGGCTTGCAAGGCTCGTTGATGGTGGACGTCGCCGGTACCTGGCTGACGGCTGAAGATCGCCAATTGTTGCGCCAACCCGAAGTGGGTGGCCTGATCATCTTTGCCCGCAACATCGAGCATCCGCGTCAAGTGCGCGAGCTGAGTGCGGCCATTCGCGCCATTCGTCCCGATCTGCTGCTGGCAGTGGATCAAGAGGGCGGCCGCGTGCAGCGCCTGCGCCAGGGTTTCGTGCGCTTGCCCGCCATGCGCGCCATTGCCGACAACCCGAACGCCGAATACCTGGCCGAGCAGTGTGGCTGGATTATGGCGACCGAAGTGTTGGCCGTTGGCCTGGACCTGAGCTTCGCTCCGGTGCTCGACCTCGACTACCAGCGCAGCGCCGTTGTCGGCACCCGTTCGTTCGAAGGTGATCCCGAGCGCGCGGCCTTGCTCGCGGGTGCGTTTATCCGCGGCATGAACAGCGCCGGAATGGCCGCCACCGGCAAGCATTTCCCTGGTCATGGCTGGGCCGAGGCTGACTCCCACGTCGCGATTCCCAACGACGAACGCAGTCTCGACGAGATCCGCGCCAATGACCTGGTGCCGTTTGCCAAACTGAGCAAGCAACTGGCCGCGGTCATGCCGGCCCACGTCATTTATCCACAAGTCGATTCCCGGCCCGCTGGCTTCTCCCGCCGCTGGTTGCAGGACATCCTGCGCGGCGAGTTGCAGTTCGATGGCGTGATCTTCAGTGACGACCTGTCCATGGCGGGCGCTCACGTGGTCGGCGATGCCGCCAGCCGTATCGAAGCGGCGCTGACTGCCGGTTGCGACATGGGCCTGGTGTGCAACGATCGCGCTGCCGCCGAACTGGCCCTGAGCGCTGCGCAGCGCCTGAAGGTCAAGCCTTCCGAGCGTATCGCGCGGATGCGCGGCCAGTCGTTTGCCAACGTCGAATACCGTCAAGACCCGCGCTGGCTGGCCGCTGTCGGCGCGCTCAAAGAAGCTCAATTGATTGATTAAGGACTGTTCGTTATGACGGTTTACGCGATTATCGGTGGCACAGGCCTGACTCAACTCGAAGGCCTGAGCATTCGCCAGTCACTGGCAGTGGACACACCTTATGGCGCACCTTCGGCCGAAGTGCAGATCGGCGAATATGCCGGCAAGGAAGTGCTGTTCCTCGCGCGTCACGGTCATCCGCACCGCTTTCCGCCGCATCAGGTCAACTACCGCGCCAACCTCTGGGCGCTGAAGCAGGCCGGTGCCGAAGCCATTCTGGCGGTCAACGCCGTGGGCGGCATCCATGCCGCAATGGGCACCGGGCATTTCTGCGTGCCGCATCAGTTGATCGACTACACCAGCGGTCGTGAGCACACCTACTTTGCCGATGACCTGGAACACGTTACCCATATCGACTTCAGCTACCCCTACAGCGAACCGTTGCGTCAGCAACTGATTGCGGCATTGGCGGCGGAAGGCGTGGGCTATAGCAGCCATGGCGTGTATGCCTGTACTCAAGGGCCGCGCCTTGAGACTGTGGCTGAAATCGCCCGGCTGGAGCGCGATGGCTGCGACATCGTCGGCATGACCGGTATGCCGGAAGCGGCATTGGCCCGTGAACTGGAACTGGACTACGCCTGTCTGGCGCTGGTGGTGAACCCGGCGGCGGGCAAATCGACGGCGGTGATCACCATGGCCGAGATCGAGCAGGCGTTGCATGACGGCATGGGCAAGGTGAAATCGACGCTGGCGCGGGTGCTCAAGGGTTGAGCCCCGCTTGATACCGAGTTGACTTCATCGCGAGCAAGCTCGCTCCCACAGGTTCGGTGGCGTTCGTCGAATTTGCATTCGACGCGGTCAATGTGGGAGCGAGCCTGCTCGCGAAGAGGTCGGTTCAGACGCCGAAAGTCTCAGCGTTTTTCAAGGTTTTCCGGCAGCGGCGCAAACAGTGCCTCGATATCATCGTTCTGCAGCTTCCAGTCCCCGGCCTTGCGCCCATCCAGCACGCCTGCCGCTAGGTCGGATTTTTCCTTTTGCAGGTGTTGAATCTTCTCTTCGACCGTGCCGCGCGCAATCAACTTATAGACGAACACCGGTTTCTCCTGGCCGATGCGATACGCCCGGTCGGTCGCCTGGTTTTCCGTCGCCGGGTTCCACCACGGATCGTAATGAATCACCGTGTCCGCTTCGGTCAGGTTCAGGCCAACGCCACCGGCCTTCAGGCTGATCAGAAAAATCTGACGCTTGCCGCTCTGGAATTCCTTCACCGGGGTGCGGCGGTCGCGGGTCTGGCCAGTCAGCAGAGCGTAGGCCACGCCGCGTTTGTTCAGTTCGTCTTCGATCAGCGACAGCATCGAAGTGAACTGCGAGAACAGCAGGATCCGCCGACCTTCCTCGAACAATTCCTCGAGCATTTCCATCAGACTGTCGAGCTTGCCCGACGTGCTGCCACGGCTTGGCAGGGTCGCCTCGTTGACCAGGCGTAAATCGCAGCACACCTGGCGCAGCTTGAGCAGGGCTTCGAGAATGATGATCTGGCTGCGGGCCACGCCTTTGCGAGTGATCTCGTCGCGGACTTTCTTGTCCATGGCCAGGCGCATGGTTTCGTACACGTCGCGCTGGGCTTCGTTGAGTTCGACCCAGTGGATGATCTCGGTTTTCGGCGGCAACTCGGTGGCCACCTGTTCCTTGGTGCGGCGCAGCAGGAAAGGTTTGATCCGGCCGTTGAGGTGCTGGAGCCTGACTTCGCTGGTGCGTTTTTCAATCGGCACGCGGTAATCGCGGTTGAAGCTTTTGACGTCGCCCAGCCAGCCGGGCAAGAGGAAGTGAAACAGCGACCAGAGTTCGCCGAGATGATTTTCCAGCGGCGTGCCGCTCAGGCACAGGCGCTGTCGGGCATTGAGCTCGCGGGCAGCCTGTGCAGCCTTGCTGTTCGGGTTCTTGATGTACTGCGCTTCGTCCAGCACCAGTATGTGCAAGGGCTGCGCCGCCAGACGTTCGACATCCTTGGGCAGCAGCGCATAGGTGGTCAGGATCAGATCGTAGTCAGCCAGCTTGTCGAAGTGCTTTTTACGGCTGGCACCGTATAGCGCCAGTACCTTGAGCTGCGGTGTAAAGTGCGCCGCTTCGTCGAGCCAGTTGGGGATCAGGCTGGTCGGCATTACCACCATGCACGGCCGATCCAGGCGACCGGCGTTCTTCTCGCTCAGTACGTGCGCCAGTGTCTGCAGGGTTTTGCCCAGGCCCATGTCGTCCGCGAGAATTCCACCCACTTCCAGCTGTCGCAACGACTGCATCCAGCTCAAGCCTTCGAGCTGATATGGACGCAGCGTCGCATTCAGGCCGTCCGGGGCGATGGCCGTGTGATCCTTGATGTCGCGCAGGCGCTGGGCGAAGGTGCGGATCTGTTCACCACCCTCCCAGAGCAGCGGCATGTCTTCCAGCGGGTTCAGGCGCGTGGCATCGGCCTTGCTCAGGCGCAGCGTGGTGTCGCCGGGTTCCTGCAGGTAGAACTCGCCGAGGGTGGCCAGCACCGGCTTCAAGCGGCCGAAGGGCAGGGCGACCTGCAATGGGCCGTGCTCGGAGTTCGGGCGGTTGGGGATGTTGACCAGGATCAGCTCGTCGTCGCGGCGTCGGGCAAGGCGTTCCGGGTTGAGGATTTCGGTGTGGGAGCGCATCAGGTTGAGCAGGATCGGCAACAGGCTCAGGCGTTCGCCGTTGACGATGATCCCCAGTTCCAGATCGAACCAGTCGCGTTCCGGAGCCTGTTCGACCGTGGCGTACCAGTCGTCTACCGCCGTCAGGTCGAAACCGAAGTCCTCGTCGATCTGCAATTCCCAGCCCTGGGTGCGCAACTTCGGCAGTTCATTGAGGGTAAAGGTCAGCCAGGCGCTGTCATTGACCATCTCGAACAACTCGCCGGCGCTTTCCGGCAAGGCCTTGCTTTGCCGGGTGGCGACTTTGAAGCCGAGGATTCGCAGCTGTTCCCGGTAGGACTGTTCCACTTCCGGGTGGCGTTTTATCCGCAGCGTCTGGGTTTCCTGGCGAATCAGGATGTCGGTGTTTTTCTGCCCGCAAACGTACTCATCCAGATAACTGAAGGACAGTGCCGCTCGATGCTGGATGTAGCGTTGCATCCGGCCGTTGCGCGGTTCGAATGCGCTGAATTCGATGCTGGCCAGCCACAGGCGCGGTACCGGTTGAACATTGTCGACCAGCACTTGTGGTGGGGCCTTTGGGCTGCGGTTTTCCAGGACTGCCTGGAGCTTTTCCAGGAGTTCGGCGTCTTTGGCAGCGGCGGGGTAGTCGAGGGTTTCCTGTACTTGCAGGAGCACCGCCGCGCAATGTTTGCAGTTGCTGTGGACCGGACAGGAGCAGGTGGCGTCGACCATCAGCAGCGTGCCTTTGGCTGACTCGCGCAGGCGAATGGTCTGACGATAAACGTTACCACCAGAGCCTTCGCAGGCGGCGACGATGGTTGCGTCGCCGGCCTCGACGATCCTGACGCGATTCTCCAGCGCGTAACGGCGACCACGCTCCAGGCTCTGTTCCTTGAATCGGCTGACCCAGGACGGTGCGAGGGGTTTGCTCAGGGTCGCGGACATAGGGAATCAGTCCGGAATTTCTTCGGGAGCTGCTCGGGGTGCGGGGGCGGTCAGCGAGGTGATCTTGATCAACAGGCCGAGGTGGCCGTTATCGAGAAAATTCAACTGGCCGTTCTTGGTGTGGCTTTCCTGTTTCAGGCGCTCGCTGGCGGTCACCATGCCATTGGCATCGATCTGGTTGACCCAGAAATCGGCGTCGACGTCGGTAAAGCGTCCCAGTTTCATGTTCAGTGTGCCCTCGATCGGGAACTGACCATATTGTTCCTTACCGTCGCTGACCGCCACTTTGCTGGCCGTTTCGCCGAGGGGCTGTTGCCAGGCCTTGTGCAGCAACACGGTGTAGTCAGCGCTGCTGGTGAGTTTTTCCACCTCGCCATTGAGGCTTGGCGTGCGCAGGCTGTCGGGGCTGACCGGTTGGGCGCCCGCCGCCCAGTCTTCCGGCGCGGCGCGGCTGACTATCGCCGGCACGGCGTTTTGACGGACCAGAATCATTTCGACCTGATACAGGTCATCGGCAAATGCCGTGGGTGCAATCAGTGCTGGCACCAACAGGGTCAGCAAGGTCAGGGAGCGAAACAGGCGCATGCGGCGTCCTTCAAGCAGTTTTCGGAACGAGGCGCTCGAACAGCGCCTCTACAGTATTAAAGCGCTCTTCCGGGCGCTCCATCGGAACCATGAACTTGAACATCGTGGCGCCTTCGAATTTGTAGCGTTTTGGCTGGCTCTGGATCAGTTTGATCAGGGTCAGCGGGTCGACCGGCGTCTGTGCGGCGAACTCGACGCGACCGCCTTGTGGGCCGCCATCGACTTTCTTGATGCCCAGTTGTTCGGCCTGCAATTTCAATGCAGTGATGCGGATCAGGTTCTTGGTCGGCTCCGGCAACAGGCCGAAACGGTCGATCATCTCCACCTGCAAATCCTTGAGGCCGTCCTCGTCGGTGGCCGAGGCAATGCGCTTGTAGAGAATCAGGCGGGCGTGGACATCCGGCAGATAGTCTTCGGGAATCAACGCCGGTACCCGCAAGTTGACTTCCGGGCCGCCGCCGAGCGGTTGATCGAGGTTCGGCTGCTCGCCCTTGCGGATCGACTTCACCGCGCGCTCGAGCATTTCCATGTACAGCGTGAAGCCGACTGCCTGGATCTGCCCGCTCTGGCCGTCGCCGAGCAATTCGCCGGCGCCACGGATTTCCAGGTCGTTGGTGGCGAGCACGAAGCCCGCGCCGAGGTCCTGGGTATTGGCAATCGCTTCCAGGCGCTTTTCCGCGTCCGGGGTGATTTGCTGGCGTGGCGGCGTCAGTAGATAGGCGTACGCCTGGTGGTGGCTGCGTCCGACCCGGCCGCGCAACTGGTGCAACTGTGCCAGGCCGAACTTGTCGGCACGCTCGATGATGATGGTGTTGGCGCTCGGTACGTCGATACCGGTCTCGATGATGGTCGAGGCGATCAGCACGTTGAAGCGCTTGTGATAGAAATCGCTCATCACCTGTTCGAGATCGCGTTCGCGCATCTGCCCGTGACCGATGCCGATCCGTGCTTCCGGCACCAGTTCGGCGAGGTCGGCGGCGCATTTCTCGATGGTCTTCACGTCGTTGTGCAGGTAATAGACCTGACCGCCACGCAGCAACTCACGCAGCAGGGCCTCTTTGACCGTGCTCTTGTTCTGTTCCATGACGAAGGTGCGTACCGACAGGCGACGGGCCGGCGGCGTGGCGATGATCGACAGGTCGCGCATGCCCGACACCGCCATGTTCAGCGTGCGCGGAATCGGCGTGGCGGTCAGGGTCAGGATGTCGACTTCGCTGCGCAGGGCCTTGAGCTGTTCTTTCTGGCGCACGCCGAAACGGTGTTCCTCGTCGATGATCACCAGGCCGAGGTTTTTGATCTTCACGTCGTCCTGCAGCAGCTTGTGGGTGCCGATGACGATGTCGATCTTGCCTTCGGCCAGGTCCGCGACCGCCGCATTCACTTCCTTGGCCGACTTGAAACGGCTCATCACTTCCACGGTCACCGGCCAGTCGGCGAAACGGTCGCGGAAGCTGTTGTAGTGCTGCTGGGCGAGCAGGGTGGTCGGCACCAGAATCGCCACTTGGCGACCGCCATGCACGGCGATGAACGCGGCGCGCATCGCCACTTCAGTCTTGCCGAAACCGACGTCGCCGCACACCAGGCGATCCATCGGCTTGGGCGCAAGCATGTCTTCGCGTACCGCTTCGATGGTGGTTTGCTGGTCCGGGGTTTCTTCGAACGGGAAGCCGGCGCTGAAGGTGGCGTAGTCGGCTTTCGGATCGGCAAAGGCATAACCTTCGCGGGCGGCGCGACGGGCGTAGATATCGAGCAACTCGGCGGCCACGTCTCGTACCTGCTCGGCGGCTTTGCGCTTGGCTTTCTGCCAGGTCTCGGAACCGAGGCGGTGCAGCGGGGCCAAGGCATCGTCGCTGCCGGTGTAGCGGGCGATCAGGTGCAGGTTGGCCACCGGCACATAGAGCTTGGCGCCTTCGGCGTATTCCAGGGCGAGGAATTCAGCGGTCTGGCTGTCGATTTCCAGGGTCGCCAGGCCCAGGTAGCGGCCGACGCCGTGGTCGATGTGCACCACCGGCGCGCCCTCGCGCAGCTCGGTGAGGTTCTTGATGACGGCATCGTTGTTGGCATCGGCGCGTTTTTCGCGGCGACGGCGCTGCATTACGCGCTGGCCGAACAACGGGCTTTCGGCGACGAGGGCCAGGGCCGGGTCGTCGAGCAGCAAGCCTTCGTCGAGCGGTGCGATGGTGATCGCCAGGCGTTCCTTGCCGGCGACAAAGTCCGGCCAGCTGTCGACGGTTTTCGGTCGCAGCTTCAGACGTTCCAGCAGCTCCAGCAACACTTCGCGGCGGCCTGCCGATTCGGCGGTAAACAGCACGCGACCGGGGAACTGGTCGAGGAAGTCGGCCAGTGCCGCCAACGGTTGAGTGGCCTTGGCTTCGATCGCCAGGTTGGGCAACTCGCGAGCCGGGAAGCGCTCGCGACCGCCACCGCTTTCTACATCCTGTTGACTGGCCACCACGCGCGGCCAGTTTTTCAGGCGCGCGAAGCAGTCTTCCACCGGCAGGAACAGTTCGGCGGGCGGTAATAAAGGGCGGGACGGGTCGACGCGGCGTTCTTCATAGCGATTGCGCACATCGTTCCAGAAGTTTTCCGCGGCCTGCTCAATGCCCGGCAGGGAAAACACTTGCGTGTCCTGGGGCAGGTAATCGAACAGTGTTGAGGTTTCTTCGAAGAACAGCGGCAGGTAGTACTCGATGCCGGCCGGGGTAATCCCGCTGCTCAAGTCCTGGAAGATCGGGCAGCGGCGGAAGTCGACGTCAAAACGCTCGCGGAACCGCGCCTTGAAGCGAGTGACCGCTTCTTTTTGCAGCGGGAATTCCTTGGCCGGCAACAGCTTGACCGAGTCGACTTTGTCGATCGAACGCTGGTTCTCCGGGTCGAAGGTGCGCAGGGTTTCGATTTCGTCGTCGAACAGATCGATGCGATATGGCAGTTTGCTGCCCATCGGGAACAGATCGATCAGCGAACCGCGAACGGTGAACTCGCCGTGTTCATACACCGTATCAACGTAGCGATAACCCGTGGCTTCAAGCCGGGTGCGCATTTGCTCGACGTCGAGTTTCTGGCCGATATCCAGCACCAGGCTGCTGCCGAGCAGGAATTTGGTCGGCGCGAGGCGGTGCAGGGCGGTCGTGATCGGCACCACCAGCACGCCATGGCTCAGTTCCGGCAGCCGGTACAGGCTGGCGATGCGCTGGGAAATGATGTCCTGGTGCGGCGAAAACAGGTCGTAGGGCAGGGTTTCCCAGTCGGGGAAGTGCAGTACGGGCAAATCCGGGGCGAAGAAACCCAGCTCCTGTTCCAGCCGTTCGGCACTTTGGCTGTCGGCGGTCAGTAGCAGGGTAAAGCGCTTGGCAGCGCTGGCGGCCTCGGCGATGGCCAGGCTCAGGGCGGCACCGGGCAGGTTGCCCCAGTGCTGTTTACCTGCCGCGGCAGGGAGAAGCGGTAGACGCAGAACGGGCACGGAAGGTTGAGCTCCAAGCGTTGCGACAAAGTCGGCAATTGTAGCGGTCAACGATGCCGCCTGTCAGTTGCTGACTGCGCCTAAAGCACGGGTTTGGTGAAATGTAGTGGTAAAGACAAAATTCAACGGTTTTTTGCCAGGAATTACTGAATATGTAGTGGCAAAAACAACGAGTGTTACGGAGGGTTACGGACAACGAGGCGCGGCCTCCAAAAAATTGACTGCGCTGAAAGCCCCGGTTTTATTGGCTTTGCGCGGGGCGTAATTTTTTTGAACGACGAATTGTTACGTAAAGCACGACGGGCGCGCATTGCTACCGCTGTCACTCGGCGGCATAATGTAGCCCCTTTTTTCTGCCCCTACATGTGGAAGGTTCCCGTGACTCAGAAGCCCGACCAGTGTCTTGGTGAATGGATCGACCGTGAAGCACTCGCAGAAGCGATGATTCCGCTTATCGGTCAGCTCTACCGCAATAACAACGTGGTGAGCTCGATCTATGGCCGCAGCCTGATCAATCGTTCAGTCATTGCGATTCTCAAAGCTCACCGCTTTGCTCGTCACCGTCAGTCCGACGAAAGCGAGCTGTCCGTCCACGAAACATTCCCGCTGATCAAGGCGATGAGCGAACTCAAGCTCGGCGCCGCTTCGGTGGACCTGGGCAAGCTGGCGGCCAAATTCAAGGCCGAAGGCAATGGCCGTACTGCCGAGCAGTTCGTCCGTGAAGAACTGGCCTACGTGGTTGGCCAGCAAAACGCATCGGCCCGCAAAGGCACCGACGTTGTCCTCTACGGCTTCGGTCGTATCGGCCGTCTGCTGGCGCGCATCCTGATCGAGAAAACCGGTGGTGGCGACGGCCTGCGCCTGCGCGCCATCGTTGTCCGCAAGGGCGCCGAGAACGACCTGGTCAAGCGTGCCAGCCTGCTGCGCCGCGACTCGGTCCATGGCCCGTTCGATGGCACCATCACCATCGATGAAGCCAACAACACCATCACCGCCAACGGCAACCTGATCCAGGTTATCTACGCCAAGAGCCCGGCCGAAGTCGACTACACCCAGTACGGCATCGAAAACGCTCTGATCGTCGACAACACCGGTGTATGGCGTGACGCTGACGGCCTGGGCCAGCACCTGGCCTGCCCGGGCGCTGCCCGCGTGATCCTCACCGCACCTGGCAAGGGCGCGCTGAAGAACATCGTGCATGGCATCAACCATGGCGAAATCACCCCTGACGACAAGATCATTTCGGCGGCTTCCTGCACCACCAACGCCATCGTGCCGGTGCTCAAGGCAGTCAACGACAAGTACGGCATCGTCAACGGTCACGTCGAAACCGTTCACTCGTTCACCAACGACCAGAATCTGATCGACAACTTCCACAAGGGCAGCCGTCGTGGCCGCGCCGCGCCGCTGAACATGGTCATCACCGAGACCGGTGCCGCCACCGCAGCCGCCAAGGCGCTGCCAGTGCTCAAGGGCAAGCTGACCGGCAACGCGATTCGCGTGCCTACGCCGAACGTGTCGATGGCCATCCTGAACCTGAACCTTGAAAAGGCCACCACTCGCGAAGAGATCAACGAGTACCTGCGCCAGATGGCCATGCACTCGGATCTGCACAAGCAGATCGACTACGTGAGCTCCCAGGAAGTGGTTTCCACCGACTTCGTTGGTTCGCGCCACGCAGGCGTAGTGGACGCTGAAGCGACCATCACCCAGGATAACCGCGTTGTTCTGTACGTTTGGTACGACAACGAGTTCGGTTACAGCTGTCAAGTGGTTCGCGTGATGGAAGACATGGCCGGTGTAAACCCGCCAGCATTCCCGCGCTAAGCCTTAGCTGCACATGAAAACGCCCCGACTTTGGTCGGGGCGTTTTTGTTTGTGTGTTTCTGTAGGAGCGAGCTTGCTCGCGAAAAAATCACAGGCAGCGCGGTTTTCCAGGTGGCACGCGTCATCATTCACGTCCTTCGCGGGCGAGCCCGCTCCTACAGAGGTGGCGCATAATGGCGTGCCATGGCGTTGTGTCAGGGGAATCGTCGGGAGATGCAGTATTTGTGGATTAGGTGGCGGGGCATTTTCTTTGTGCTGTTCGGCATATTGGCAGCCTGCGGCAGCGGCGACACTCTGGAAACCTTCGGCGGCCCGACCATGGGCAGCACTTATTCGATCAAGTATGTGCGCCATGCCGGCCTTCCGGCGCCGGACGAGGTCCGCGTCCAGGTTGAGCAGATCCTCGCTGACATTGACCGGCAAATGTCGACCTACCGCAGCGACTCGGACATCGAACGCTTCAATGCATTGCCTGCCAACGGTTGTCAGGTTATGCCGGCGTCGATCCTCGAATTGGTCCGCGTGGGCGAGCAACTGTCAGTGCAAAGCGACGGTTCCTACGATCTGACGGTGGAGCCGTTGCTCAATCTCTGGGGATTTGGTCCGCAGGCCCGCGAGGAAAAGGTCCCGACCACCGAAGCGCTCGCCGAAGCCAGAAAGCGCGTCGGTCACCAGCACTTGCGTATCGAGGGCGACCGGTTGTGCAAGGACGCCGCCGTCGAGGTCGACTTCAACAGCGTCGCCGCCGGTTATGCGGTGGACGCGATTGCCGCAAGACTCGAGGCGATGGGCGTTCGCGATTATCTCGCCGAAGTGACGGGCGAACTCAAGGCGTCCGGCAAGAAGGCTGATGGCTCGCCATGGCGCATTGCGCTGGAAGAGCCACGGGATGATCGGCAGGTGGCCGAGCGCGTCATTGTTGTCGACGGCTATGGCCTGTCCACCTCCGGCGACTATCGTAATTACTTCGAGCAGGACGGCCAGCGTTTTTCCCACACCTTCGATGCCCGCACCGGTGCGCCAGTCTCACACCGCCTGGCGTCGGTCACGGTGATTCATCCTTCGGCGTTGATGGCCGATGGCTTATCGACGCTGTTGCTGATTCTTGGTCCTGCGCGCGGTTGGGACTACGCAGAAGAACACGATATCGGCGCATTTTTTGTGATTCGTGCCGATACAGGTTTCGTCACACGCAGCAGTCACGCTTTTGAGCGCCTCAGTGGCAAAAAAACCGAATGATTTAGGCGATTTGAGCATTGAAAACTGGCGTTGTGGTGCAGGCAAAAGTAGCCTACGACGCGACCAAGGGTTAATGTGCGCGGCGTTGACGCTTCTATAGACTGTGTCCGGGTTCTGCACTGGCCCCAAATTGTTCCTTCATGCCACGCGTTGGCGTGATTTAGCCGCAGGTGCCGAGGGTGCCGCGGCCTGTTCTGAGGAGTACGCATGGCTGTCTACAACTACGACGTGGTGGTGTTGGGTTCCGGCCCGGCGGGGGAAGGCGCGGCAATGAACGCCGCCAAGGCAGGGCGCAAGGTGGCGATGGTCGATAGCCGTCGCCAGGTCGGCGGCAACTGCACTCACTTGGGCACCATCCCGTCCAAGGCACTGCGTCACTCGGTGCGGCAGATCATGCAGTTCAACACCAACCCGATGTTCCGGGCCATCGGTGAGCCGCGCTGGTTCTCGTTCCCGGACGTGTTGAAAAGCGCCGAGAAAGTCATTTCCAAACAAGTGGCTTCGCGTACCGGCTACTACGCCCGTAACCGCGTCGACGTGTTCTTCGGCACCGGCAGCTTCGCCGACGAGCAAACCATCGAAGTGGTCTGCGCCAACGGCGTGGTCGAAAAACTGGTGGCCAAGCACATCATCATCGCCACCGGTTCGCGTCCTTATCGCCCGGCGGACATCGATTTCCACCACCCGCGTATCTACGATAGCGACACCATCCTCAGCCTCGGCCACACCCCGCGTAAACTCATCGTTTACGGCGCCGGCGTGATCGGTTGCGAATACGCCTCGATCTTCAGCGGCCTGGGTGTATTGGTTGAGCTGGTGGACAACCGTGGTCAACTGCTGAGCTTCCTCGACTCGGAAATTTCCCAGGCGTTGAGTTATCACTTCAGCAACAACAACATCACGGTTCGCCACAACGAAGACTACGACCGCGTCGAAGGCGTGGACAATGGCGTGATCCTGCACCTCAAGTCCGGCAAGAAGATCAAGGCCGACGCCTTGCTCTGGTGCAACGGTCGTACCGGCAACACCGATCAGCTGGGTCTGGAAAACATCGGCGTAAAGGTCAACAGCCGTGGCCAGATCGAAGTCGACGAGGCGTACCGAACCTGCGTGCCGAACATCTATGGCGCTGGCGACGTGATCGGTTGGCCGAGCCTGGCCAGTGCCGCCCACGACCAGGGCCGTTCGGCCGCTGGCAGCATCGTCGATAACGGTAGCTGGCGTTTCGTGAATGACGTGCCGACCGGCATCTACACCATTCCGGAGATCAGCTCGATCGGCAAGAACGAGCAGGAGCTGACCCAGGCCAAGGTGCCGTACGAAGTGGGCAAGGCCTTCTTCAAGAGCATGGCGCGGGCGCAGATCGCCGGCGAGCCGCAAGGCATGCTGAAGATCCTGTTCCACCGCGAAACCCTGGAAGTGCTGGGCGTTCACTGCTTCGGTTATCAGGCGTCGGAGATCGTGCACATCGGTCAGGCGATCATGAACCAGCCGGGCGAACTGAACACGCTGAAGTATTTCGTCAACACCACGTTCAACTACCCGACCATGGCCGAAGCCTATCGGGTAGCGGCGTATGATGGCCTCAACCGGCTTTTTTGACGGGCTCCGGCCGGTGGCCTGAGCCGGCCGGGGAGACCGATTTCAGCAATTCTCGAGCGTGGCAGTGGCCAAACCGGGAAAGTCTGTAATCAGGCTGTCAACGCCGAAGTCGGCGAGCCTGCGCATCAGCGCGGGCTCGTTGACGGTCCACACCGACACATGCAGCCCCTGACGCTGCGCCCTTTGCAGGCGTTCCGGCGTGCACAGGGTCCAGTTCAGCGCCAGGATCTCACAGCCATAGCTGGCCGCGACCTTCAGCGGGTCGAGCCAGGCGTACTCCGCCACCAGCCCGCGGGATACGTCCGGCACCAGTTCCAGTGCGGCCTTGAGCACTTCACGGGAGCTCGAGGTGATGGTCACCTTGTCCAGCAGGCCATGACGCTGCACCATTTCACGGATCGCCAGCACGGTGGTCGCGGCACGCATCCTCGATGCGCTTTTGACTTCCAGCTGCCAGTGATCGAAGTCGCACTTCTCGAACAGTTCTTCCAGCGTCGGAATCGGGCACGGCTTGATCCAGCCCGGGCCACCCTTGCGTGCGTCATACGTCACAAGCTCGGCCGCCGTGTGTTCGACGACCTTGCCGCGGCGGTCCGTGGTGCGCTTGAGGGTCGGGTCGTGGATGACCATCAACTCGCCGTCCATGGACAGGTGCAGGTCCAGTTCGCAGCGACGCACGCCGTGTTTGAGACATTCCTGAAAGCTGATCAGGGTGTTTTCCGGTGCTTCGCCCTTGGCGCCGCGATGGCCGTAGATGAGGGTCACGGTTCTTCCTTAAATTAATTGCCTGGTTCGAGTTGTTCGCGGGCCAGGCGTCGTTCCTGGGCCTGCTTTTGCAAGATGTGGCGGGCCAGCAGCTGGCGCTGGGCGTCGGTCAGGTGTTCGAACTCGGTACCGATGTCATAGCCATCGCCCTTGCGATCGCAATGGGTGACGCGGGCGCGCAGCAGCAGGCCCAGGGCTTGCGGCATCAGCACCAGCTTGACCGACAGGCGTGCGCCGATGGCAAGGGATGAGGGATGCTGAAAGTCGATGCCGCCTTCGGAGATGATCACCGGTTGCGGTTCGCCGATCTGCCCGAGTACTGTCAGAGCGACGACCTGGCCCAGCAAATCGATGCGTTTGTTCTGGGATTTGAGGAATGCGGCGGTCGTGCGGTCGCGTTCGCTGATCTGGCGCAACAGGTGTTGCGACTCGAATTCGCTCAGGTGCAGTTCGCTGAGCAAGTTGAAGAGTGGTGAAGCATCCTGCAACACTTCATGGCCTGCGGCTTCAGAAGCGGACAGGGGCCGAATTTCCAGTGCGATCGTATCCTCGATACGGTAGTATTCGCGGCGATCTTCTTCATCTAATGTCGACATGGCGAACCCATGGTAGCGGCGGTGGTCTGAGTGTAAAGCTGGTTATCGACCCCCGCCACAAGGACGTTCCTTTTCCCTCCGAACAAGCCCCGACATGTTCAGACCTCTCTTCGTATTTATCGGCACGCGTTACACCCGTGCAAAGCGTCGCAATCATTTTGTGTCATTCATTTCCCTGACTTCGATGATCGGGCTCGCCCTTGGCGTGGTCGTGATGATCGTGGTGCTGTCGGTGATGAACGGCTTCGATCATGAGATGCGCACCCGCGTGCTGGGCATGGTGCCCCACGCGACCATCGAGTCCGGCGAGGCGATCAGCGATTGGCAAAGCCTTGCGGCCAAGGTCAAGCAGAACCCGCAGGTGACGGCCGTGGCGCCGTTTACCCAGATGCAGGGCTTGCTGACCAACAACGGCAAGGTCTCGAAAGTCCTGCTCAATGCCATCGACCCTGCCCAAGAGCACCAGGTGTCGATCATCGATCAATTCATGACCCAGGGAAAACTCGACGACCTGGTGCCGGGCGAGTTCGGCATCGTCATCGGCGACAAGGCCGCGGCCAAGCTCGGTGCCGTGATCGGCGACAAGCTGACCTTCGTCGCGCCCGAAGTCACCGTGACCCCGGCCGGGATGTTTCCACGCATGAAGCGCTTTACCGTGGTCGGCATCTTCCATGTCGGCGCCGGTGAGCTCGATGGCTATCTTGGCGTCACCAACCTGCAGGATCTGGCCCGGCTGCACCGCTGGAAACCGGATCAGGTCCAGGGCCTGCGCCTGAAGTTCGACGATTTGTTCCAGGCACCGCGCACCGCGTGGAGCATCGCCCGCGATCTCGGTGAAGACCGCTTCTACGCCCGCGACTGGACCCGCACCCACGGCAACCTGTACCAGGCGATCCGCATGGAAAAAGCCATGATCGGGCTGTTGCTGCTGCTGATTGTCGCGGTCGCCGCGTTCAACATCATTTCCACGCTGGTGATGGTGGTGAACGACAAGAAGGGCGACATCGCGATCCTGCGTACGCTGGGCGCCACGCCGGGCACGATCATGCGCACGTTCATGGTGCAAGGCACCGTCATTGGCGTGGTCGGCACGGCCATTGGCGCCGTGGTCGGGATCTTCGCCGCGTTGAACGTCAGCGCCGCGATCTCGGCCCTCGAAGGCCTGATCGGGCACAAGTTCCTCAACGCCGACGTGTACTTCATCGATTACCTGCCGTCGCAGGTGCAGAGCCAGGACGTGGTGATGGTCTGCTCCGCGGCGTTGGTCCTGAGTTTCCTCGCCACCCTGTATCCAGCCTGGCGTGCCGCGCGCACCCAGCCTGCGGAGGCGCTACGTTATGAGTGAGTCGGGCATGAGTGATAAAGCAATCTTGAGCTGCCGCAGCCTGGGCAAGTCCTACGAGGAAGGCCCGGAATCGGTGGAAGTGTTGGCCGGCCTGCAACTGGAGTTGCACCCGGGAGAGCGTGTGGCGATTGTCGGCAAGTCGGGCTCGGGCAAAAGTACCTTGCTCAATCTGCTGGGCGGCCTCGATACACCCACCAAGGGCAGCGTCTGGCTCGACGGTGAAGAACTGTCGGCGCTGAGCGAGAAGAAACGCGGTCTGCTGCGTAATCGTGCCCTCGGCTTCGTGTACCAGTTCCACCACCTGCTGCCGGAATTCACCGCCCTGGAAAACGTCTGCATGCCGCTGCTGATCGGCAAGACCGCGATCCCTGAAGCGCGCAAGCGTGCCACGGCGTTGCTGGAGCGGGTAGGGCTGGGCCATCGCCTTGAGCACAAGCCGGCCGAATTGTCCGGTGGTGAGCGTCAGCGTGTGGCCATCGCCCGCGCCCTGGTGAACAATCCGGGCCTGGTGATGCTCGACGAGCCGACCGGCAACCTCGATTCCCACACCGCCCAGGGGATCCAGGACTTGATGCTGGAGCTCAGCACCTCGATGCGCACGGCGTTCCTGGTGGTGACCCACGACATGAACCTGGCCCGCCAGATGGATCGCGTCCTGCATTTGCAGGAAGGTTGCCTCACGCCTATCTGATTGGCTGAAACCCGATGTCTGAAAAGGCGTCGGGTCTTTTATTTATATACGGTGCCCCAGCGAATGTTCAGACCGTTATCGATCTTTATCGGCACGCGCTATACCCGCGCCAAGCGCCGCAATCGCTTTGTTTCCTTCATCTCGATGACGTCGATGATCGGCCTCGCCCTCGGCGTGCTGGCGATGATCGTGGTGTTGTCGGTGATGAACGGCTTCCAGCGCGAAATGAGCTCGCGCATCCTCGGCATGGTGCCCCACGCCACCATCGTCGGCGTCAATCCGCTTGATGACTGGAAGCCCGTGGCAGCGGCCGCGATGAAAAACCCGGAAGTGACGGCGGCGGTGCCGTTCACCGAGATGGAAGGCATGCTGTCCTACAAGGGCACGATGCAGCCGATCCAGGTCAGCGGTGTCGACCCGGCGCTCGAAGGCCAGGTGTCGATCGTCGCCAAGCACATCGTTCAAGGCAGCCTCGAAGCCCTGAAGCCGGGCGAATTCGGCGTGGTGATCGGTGAGATCACGGCGCGCCGTTTCCGCTTGAATGTCGGCGACAAGATCACCCTGATCGTGCCGGAAGTCAGCAATGCGCCGGGCGGCATCACCCCGCGCATGCAGCGGCTGAATGTGGTCGGCGTGTTCAAGGTGGGCGCCGAACTGGACGGCACCATGGCGCTGATCCACATGGCCGATGCCGCGCAAATGCAGCACTGGGAGCCGAATCAGGTGCAGAGCGTGCGCCTGGCGGTGAAGGACCTGTATGCCGCGCCGCAAGTGTCGAGCGACATCGCCACGGGGCTGGGTGCCGCCTACAAGGCTGACGACTGGACCCACACCCAGGGCAGCCTGTTCAGCGCGATGAAGATGGAAAAAACCATGATCGGCCTGCTGTTGCTGATGATCGTCGCGGTGGCGGCGTTCAACATCATCGCGACCCTGATCATGGTGGTGAACGACAAGGGCGCGGACATCGCGATCCTGCGCACCATCGGCGCTACGCCACGGCAGATCATGGCGATCTTCGTGGTGCAGGGCACGGTGATCGGCATCGTCGGCACCTTGATCGGCGGTGTGTTGGGCGTGATTGCCGCGCTGAACGTCAGCCAGATCGTGGGCTGGATCGAGCGGGTCAGTGGGCAGCACATCTTCAGTTCCGATGTGTATTTCGTTAGCAACCTGCCGTCTGAACTGCAAGGCGCGGATGTGGCGTTGATCTGCACGGCGGGCTTTGTCATGAGCTTCCTGGCCACGGTTTACCCGGCCTGGCGAGCGGCGAAGATCGAGCCGGCTCATGCGTTGAGATATTCGTAAACCTTTTGATCGCAATCGCTAGCAGGCTAGCTCCCACAGGGGGGGAGCGGCGCAGATCCAATGTGGGAGCTAGCCTGCTGGCGATGAGGCCGGAACGGCTGGCATCAATCCTTCTTGGGTAACTCGATCACAAACCGCGTCCACCCATTCTCCGATTCACAACGAATCTGCCCGCCATGGGCGCGGATGATCGACTGGGTGATGGCCAGCCCCAGTCCCGCATGTTCGCTACTGCCTTCACGACGCGCAGGATCGGCCCGGTAAAACCGGTCAAAAAGGCGCGGCAATAGATCTTCGGCAATCTGTTGGCCGGTGTTTTCAACGGTCAGGCGCAGTTCTTTCGGCTGATCGACGATTCGCACCCGAACCTCGCCATCGGCCGGCGTGAACCGCAGCGCGTTGTCCAGCAGGTTCGACAACGCCCTGCGCAACATGCTGCGGTCACCTTCGATGCGGGCATTGCCGTCACGAGTCAGTTTTACCTGCGCGTCCTCGGCCAATGGCGCAAAGAACTCCAGCAGCAGATCCGCTTCCTCCGCCAGTTCCAGTGGTTCGCATTTGGGCATTAACAAGCCGTGATCGGCTTTCGCCAGATAGAGCATGTCGTTGACCAGTTGCGCCATCCATTGCAGCTCTTCGAGGTTGCTGTGCAGGGCTTCGCGGTAGTCCTCGATGGGGCGAGGGCGGGTGAGGGTGACCTGGGTGTGGGTCAGCAGGTTCGACAATGGCGTGCGCAGTTCATGGGCAATGTCGGCGGAGAACGCGGACAGGCGCTGAAACGAGTCGTCGAGGCGTCCGAGCATGGCGTTGAAGTTGTGGGCCATTTCCGCCAGCTCCGGCGGCATGTTTTCTTCAGGCAGCCGCGAGTTCAGCGATTGCGCGGAAACACCGCTGGCCACCGCGCTGATCCGCCGTAACGGGCGCAAGCCGCTGCGCGCCGCCCAGGCGCCCAGCAGTGCGGTGGCCAGGGCTGACAGGCCGACGGTCAGCCAGATCAAATGCTGCATGCGTTGCAGAAAGTGTTGGTGGTGGGTGATGTCCAGCAACAGGGTCAGTTGCGGTGATTCGGGTTTGCCCGCGAAAAGCGGCGCATTCAGCACGCGGTAATCCGTGCCTTCATGGCTCACCGTCGACAATCCGGGTTGGCGCGGCAATGCCTGGGGAATGTTGGTCGAGCTGTCATACCAGCGCTGGCCGTCGCTGCCGGTGATTCGCAGGGGCAGGCCAGCTTGCCGACTCAATTCCTCGGCCAGTTTCACGCCACTGTCACTCGACTGAAGATCGTGCAGGGCCCGACGCAAGCCAATCAACTTGCCATCCAGCAGTTGCTGGTCGAGCTCAACGAAGTGCGCCTCGCTGGCGCGGCTGAACAGCACCCCGGCGAACAACGACACCACGGCGGTGCACGCCGCAAACAGCAGGGCCAGGCGGCTGCTCAGGGAGAGGCGGCGCATCAGGCGGGGCGCTCTTCGAGGACGTAGCCCATGCCGCGCACGGTGTGGATCAGCTTATTGGGGAATTCATCGTCGATCTTCAGGCGCAGGCGACGGATCGCCACCTCGATGACATTGGTGTCGCTGTCGAAATTCATGTCCCAGACCTGGGACGCAATCAGCGACTTGGGCAGGACTTCGCCCTGACGGCGCAGGAGCATTTCCAGCAGGGCGAACTCCTTGGCGGTCAGGTCGATACGCTGGCCGCTGCGTTCGACCCGGCGACGGATCAGGTCCAGGCGCAAATCGGCCAATTGCAGGCTGGTTTCCTGAGGCGTGGCGCTGCCGCGACGCAAGAGGCTGCGGACCCGGGCCAACAGCTCGGAGAAGGCAAATGGCTTGACCAGATAGTCATCGGCACCCAGTTCGAGGCCGTAAACCCTGTCCTCCACGGCATCACGGGCGGTCAGAAAAAGTACCGGCGTGTCCAGGCCGGCGCTGCGCACCGCTTGCAGAATCTGCCAGCCATCACGACCCGGCAGCATCACATCGAGAATCAGCAGGGCATATTCGCCGCTGAGGGCCAATTGCTGACCGGTGTTGCCGTCAGCCACCAGTTCGGTGTTGAACCCGGCCTCGGCCAGGCCCTGGCGCAGGTAATGGCCGGTTTTCGGTTGGTCTTCGACGATCAGCAGTTTCATGGGCGACTCTTGGCAAGTGGAACGAACGCTTTATACCGTGGGAAGCATTGGCACAGGGCAACCTGACAAAGTTGTAATCTGCCTGTCAGGTTGCGGGCAGTGCCGGCAGTTTAGAGTTTTGCCCATGCTGAGCCTTATCTTGTTGGAGTATGACGATGTTTTTACGCAAATCCGTGACGCAAATCCTGTGTTTGCTGGCGCTGAGCTCGCCGGTGTGGGCGGACGCCGGGCATGGCTACGATTTCGGTCAGCCAGCCCCGGCGGCCAAGGCGACCCGCAGCGTCGAATTAGTCATGGGCGACATGTCCTTCACGCCGAAGGCTATCGACATCAAGGCCGGGGAAACCGTGCGTTTCGTGCTGGTCAATAAAGGCCAGTTGTTGCATGAGTTCAACCTGGGGGATGCGGCGATGCACGCCAAACACCAGCAGGAAATGTTGCAGATGCAACAGAGCGGCATGCTGACGCCCACCGGCATGAAGGCAATGGACCACGGCAACATGACCGGCATGGACCACGGCAAAATGGACCATGGCATGAAGCATGACGACCCCAACAGCGTGCTGGTGGAGCCGGGCAAGACCGCCGAGCTGACCTGGACCTTCAGCAAGGCCACCAACCTGGAATTTGCCTGCAACATCCCCGGCCATTACCAGGCCGGCATGGTCGGCAAAGTGACTGTCAGTCAGTAAGCACTCAAAGGCGGGAGCAAAGGCTGATAGAATCCGCTGATTCTTCAGTCAGGTTTCCGCCATGCATCCCGCAGCCGAACACTCGCCGCTGGGCAAGTCCAGCGAATACATCGCCACCTACACGCCGTCCTTGCTATTCCCGATCCCGCGCACCGCGAAGTGGGCGGAACTGGGCCTGACGGCGCAAACCCTGCCGTACAAAGGCGTGGACTTCTGGAACTGCTTCGAGCTGTCCTGGTTGCTGCCGTCGGGCAAGCCGGTGGTGGCGATCGGCGAATTCAGCATTCCGGCGGATTCGCCGAACATCATCGAATCGAAGTCGTTCAAGCTGTACCTCAACTCCCTGAACCAGACGCCGTTTGTCGATACCGCGAGCCTTGAGGCGACGCTGACCAAGGACTTGTCGGCGGCTGCCGGCAAGCCGGTGGGCGTGCGCATTCGCAGCCTCAAGGATGTCGAGAGCGAAGGCGTCGTGGCCTTGCCGGGCGTGTGCATCGACGAGTTGGATATCAGCGTCAGCAACTACGAGCATCCACGGCCGGAACTGCTGCGTTGCGATGATTCGCGCATTGTCGAGGAGAGCGTGCACAGCCATTTGCTCAAGTCCAACTGCCCGGTCACCAGCCAGCCGGACTGGGGCAGCGTGGCGGTGGAGTACCGTGGTGCGGCGCTGGATCACGCAAGCCTGCTCGAGTATATCGTCAGCTTCCGCCAGCATTCGGATTTCCATGAACAATGTGTCGAGCGGATCTTCCTCGACCTGCAGCGGTTGCTCAAGCCCGAGAAACTGACGGTGTATGCGCGTTATGTGCGGCGTGGCGGGCTGGATATCAACCCGTACCGCAGCACTGAAGAGGTGCAGCTGCCGAACCATCGCCTGGTCCGTCAATGAAGATCCAATTGTAGGAGCGAGCCTGCTCGCGATGGCTGAGTGTCAGGCAACATTGATGTTGGATGTGCCGGCCTCATCGCGAGCAGGCTCGCTCCTACAGGGGATTTGCATTGTCAGTCGTAGAAACGAAAAAGCCCTGCTGGCGATAGCAGGGCTTTTTTGCTTCAGGAGGGTTCAGATCCCCATGTTGGCCAAGGCCTGCCCGATGTTGCGCAGGGTGCCGGCAAGGGTAGGGTGTTCGAGTTCGAAGCGTTCCACGGCCAGGTTGACGCCATCGGCGAGGCTGGAATCCTGGGTTTTGGTTTCGAGCTCAAGCTTCAACTCGATCTGTTGCATCAGTTCGTGTAGCTCGGCGCGTTCGGCTTCAGACAATGGAGGATTCTGTTCCAATTGCTCGCGCAGGGCATTGAGCTGTTCTTGCAGTTCGCGGGCAGGCATGGCGTTCTTCCTTCTTTTATCGATAGGCACTGGCATAGACCATGGCGGCACGCCAAGGCGGCGCGCCAAAGGTCGATGGCTGACCTTTAGATTAATCCACTCGCGCCCAACGTGCATGATCTCGATCAGGGCTTTTCGCCCTTGAGCCGACGCAAGTTGATATCCGCCAGGCAGGTGTCGAGTTCACCGAGGTGATCGATCACCGAATGTACGCCCAGACCGAACAGTTGCATCGTCGCCTTGGCGCGTTTGATGTCGCGCTCCTGCGGGGTCAAGGCTTGCCATTGCTCGGGCGCCAGGCCGCACAGCGAGCCGCAGGACGCCAGGCCGATGGTCCACAACCCGGCATTGAGCCCCGCTTGCAGCAAGCGGGGTTCGCCGCTCACCAGTACGCAGCCGTCGAGTCGTTCGACGTTCAGGGTCATCAAGGCTTGCCAGCAGGCATTCGGGGCGGGCCATGGTTGGTTTGTTGCTGGATGTTGCGAAGGTTTGATCCATTCCGGCAGCGCCACGGCCAGGGATTGGCTGAGGACAGGGGGCAGTTCATCGAGCCAGGCGCAGGGGATTTGCTGGCGCTGCAAGCTGCGCAGGCTATCCAGTGCGCCGGGTGTGGCCTCGGCGTGTTCGGCCGAGTGGCTGCCGTGCCGGTGCGTATGCGCGCCGAAATCCACCAGACAGCCACTGAGGCCGAACAGTACGGCGGTCAGGCTGGGTGCGGTTTGGGGCAAGGCTTCGGCGAGCGGCATGTGGACGTCCCTGAAATAGCCAGAAGGCTAGTGGGCGCCGGTGACAGTTGAATGACATGGATGTGAATCCCTCACATTTGGCACGATTGTGTCTGTGTGGATCTCGTGCAAAGTGCGTTAAACGGTGTTTACGTCTTATACTTGCCCACTTATTGCCTGGGCCAAGTGCCCGAGCCGGTACAAACCAAGGAGTTTTTTTCTATGCGCTGGAGCAATCATCTAGCCAGGATTTGTGTATGCGCCAGTGCGATGCTGGTTCCGTTCGTTGCCCAGGCAGCCACGGAAGATGATCCTTGGGAAAGCGTCAACCGCCCGATTTACAAGTTCAACGACGTGATCGACACCTATGCGCTCAAACCCCTGGCCCAGGGCTACCAGTACGTGACGCCGCAGTTTGTCGAAGACGGCGTTCACAACTTCTTCCGCAACATCGGCGATGTGCGCAACCTGGCCAACGATATCCTGCAGGCCAAACCTCACGCCGCAGGCGTTGATACCGCACGAATCATCTTCAACACCACTTTCGGTTTGCTGGGCGTCATCGATGTCGGCACCAAAATGGGCCTGCAGCGCAATGACGAAGACTTCGGTCAGACGCTGGGCTACTGGGGTGTCGGCAGCGGCCCCTACCTGATGCTGCCGCTGCTGGGGCCAAGCACCTTGCGTGATGCGCCGTCCAAGTACGTCGACAGCTATACCGGTGCTTATCGTTACGTAAACGACGTGCCTGTGCGTAACTCGTTCTACGCGCTGGATATCGTCGATACCCGCGCCAACCTGCTGTCGAGCGAGAAGCTGATCACCGGCGACAAGTACACCTTCATCCGTAATGCGTACTTGCAGAACCGTGAATTCAAGGTGAAAGACGGTCAGGTCGAAGACGATTTCTGATCTCGACCGGTAAACTGAAAAAGGCGGCCATCAAGGCCGCCTTTTTTGTCTGCGAAGACCCCGCATGCGGATGAGGTCGCGCTTTTCGCTGTAGTCCCGAGCGGTTTGACTCATGGGTTCGAACCTTCCATTGGGTTACGGATTTGCCTGTTCTTATAACTCTCGGTGATTTGACAAATAAAGACGTCAAGCGACCATCGGCGTGAGCTTGAAACGCCCCGCGGATGGGAGTACCGTCTGCGCCTTAGAAGGGCACCTCTGGTGTACATGTGTGTAGGGCAAATGCCCGAAAGCGGTGCGACAGAGAGGCTAGAAAGCGAATCCAGTAGTCAGCGCCGGGCCAAAGTCCCCGCCTGCTACGCCAACCTAATTCTGGCGCCGTTTGCCCACATGCCAAAAACCAGTGCCACGCTGCTGATAATCGATGATGACGAAGTAGTGCGCGCGAGCCTCGCCGCCTATTTGGAAGACAGTGGTTTCAGCGTCTTGCAGGCCAGCAATGGTCAGCAGGGTCTTCAGGTATTCGAGCAAGACAAGCCCGACTTGGTCATCTGCGATCTGCGCATGCCGCAGATGGGCGGACTCGAACTCATTCGCCAGGTGACCGAGCTGTCGCCGCAAACCCCGGTGATCGTGGTGTCGGGTGCCGGCGTGATGAATGACGCGGTCGAAGCCCTGCGCCTGGGCGCGGCGGACTACCTGATCAAGCCTCTCGAAGATCTGGCCGTGCTCGAGCACTCCGTGCGTCGGGCCCTGGATCGTGCGCGCCTGCTGCTGGAGAACCAGCGCTACCGCGAGAAGCTGGAGAAGGCCAACCGCGAGCTCGAAGCCAGCCTGAACCTGCTCCAGGAGGACCAGAACGCCGGTCGCCAGGTGCAGATGAACATGCTGCCGGTCAGCCCCTGGACCATCGACGAGTTCAAGTTTGCTCACCAGATCATCCCGTCGCTGTACCTGTCGGGTGATTTCGTCGACTACTTCCGGGTCGACGAGCGCCGGGTCGCCTTTTACCTGGCGGATGTTTCCGGTCACGGCGCCTCTTCAGCCTTCGTCACCGTGCTGTTGAAGTTCATGACCACGCGCCTGCTGTTCGAATCCAAGCGCAGCGGCACCTTGCCGGAATTCAAGCCTTCAGAGGTTCTTGGTCATATCAACCGGGGCCTGATCAGTTGTAAGCTGGGAAAACACGTCACAATGGTCGGTGGAGTCATCGACGAGGAGACAGGTTTGTTGACCTATAGCATCGGTGGTCATCTGCCGTTGCCAGTGTTGTACACGCCAGACAGTGTTCGTTATCTGGAAGGGCGTGGTCTGCCGGTGGGCCTCTTCAACGAAGCCACCTACGAGGACCATGTGCTGGAACTGCCACCGACGTTCAGCCTGACGCTGATGTCTGATGGCATTCTGGATCTTTTGCCAGAACCCACACTCAAAGAAAAAGAGGCGGCGTTGCCCCAACGGGTCAAAGCTGCGGGCGGCACCCTGGATGGGTTGCGGCAGGTTTTTGGATTGGCCACGCTAGGGGAGATGCCGGATGATATCGCCCTGTTGGTGTTGAGCAGGAATCTTTGATGAGTACCGGTAGAATCCAGTTCGCCGAGCAGGATGGCACCTTCGTCCTGAAGTTCGTCGGTGAAGTTCGCCTGACCCTGTGTTCGGCGTTGGATGCGACTATTGAGCGGATCTTCAGCGCGTTGAACTTCAACGCGATCGTGATCGATCTGACCGAAACCCGCAGCATCGACAGCACGACGCTTGGCTTGCTGGCCAAACTGTCGATCCTGTCGCGGCAGAAGGTCGGCCTGCTGCCGACCGTCGTCACCACCCATGAAGACATCACCCGTCTGTTGCAGTCCATGGGCTTCGAGCAGGTGTTCAACATCGTTGATAAGCCGGTGCCGTGCCCGGAATGCCTGGACGACCTGCCAGATCAGGATCAGTCCGAAGAAGTGGTGCGGATCAAGGTGCTTGAAGCGCACAAGATCCTCATGGGGCTGAACGACACCAATCGTGAAGCCTTCCATGACCTGGTGAATGCGCTCGAACGCCACTGATCCCTTGTAGGAGCGAGCTTGCTCGCGATGGCGTCCTGACAGTCACCCAATACATACAAAAAAGGGCGAACCTGTGAAAGTTCGCCCTTTTTGCATTACTCCCGATCAGGTCACAGCTTGGCCTGCAACAACGCCTCGAGCTTCTCCTGATCCCGCGCGAATTGACGAATGCCTTCAGCCAGTTTTTCGGTTGCCATCGCGTCTTCGTTGGACAGCCAGCGGAACTGCGATTCGTTGAGGCTCAGGCGCGCTTCACCGGCATGGCCTGGCACCAGTTTGCGCTCCAGCTTACCGGTATCCGCGGCCAGCTTGTCGATCAGGTCCGGGCTGATGGTCAGCCGGTCGCAACCGGCCAGTTGTTCGATCTGACCCAGGTTGCGGAAGCTCGCCCCCATGACCACGGTCTTGTAGTCATTGGCCTTGTAGTAGTTGTAGATGCGCGTCACTGACTGCACGCCCGGATCATCCGCGCCGGTGTAGTCATTGCCGTTGGCTTTCTTGTACCAGTCGTAGATGCGGCCCACGAACGGCGAAATCAGGAACACCCCGGCGTCGGCGCAGGCGGCCGCCTGGGCAAAGGAGAACAGCAGGGTCAGGTTGGTCTGGATGCCTTCCTTTTCCAGGATCTCGGCAGCGCGGATGCCTTCCCAGGTGGAGGCGATCTTGATCAGCACGCGGTCGCGGCCAATACCGGCCTTGTCGTACAGCTCGATCAGGCGATGGGCACGCTTGAGCATGGCGTCGGTGTCGAACGACAGGCGCGCATCCACTTCGGTGGAAATGCGGCCCGGGATCACTTTCAGGATTTCTTGCCCCACAGCCACGCCAAAGCGGTCGCTGGCCAGGCCCACATCGCCCTTGCAGTCATGGACGCAGGCGTTCAGCAGCTCGGCATACGCAGGAATGGCCGCGGCCTTGAGCAACAGGGAAGGGTTGGTGGTGGCGTCCACGGGTTTAACGCGAGCGATAGCGTCGAAGTCGCCGGTGTCGGCAACCACGGTGGTCATTTGTTTGAGTTGTTCCAGCTTGGAAGTCATGGGCGTGCTCTGTCCTATGGGTCTGATGACATTACCCGAGCGCTGACAGCCACTCAAGGGCGTGTACGTGTATCGACGGCCCCTGCGGCAACAACCTGAAAACGATTGTTTGAAAGGCGGGGCTTGGTATCGATGAATACGATGCCAAAACGCGGCACAGGTTCCAGGCAACTGACCGTCAGCATCCCGTGGACGTATGTCCTACTGCGAATTCAATTGGGTAGAGGCCGCCATTTTCGCCGGTTTCGCCTGGCCGTCGGAGGTCAGCAAACCGAAGTTTTGCTCCCGATCATTGCTGCCCGTTTCGCTGTTTTTCCACTCGTAAATCGATGTCAGCGGGATATCGAGCTTCTTGACGTCGGCGATGAAGGTGCTGATTTTGCTGGCCTGCGCTTCGATCCCGCCGTTTGAGCTCAGTGAGGGTGCGCCCCACTCACTGATGACCCCCGGTAGATGGAAGTTTTGCTGAATAAACGCCTGGGTCTTGCTGATCTGCGCGCCGGACATGCCATAGGGGTGATAAGAGATCGCACTCAGGCAATGGGGGTACTCACTGACGATTTTGTTCAATGCCAATGCCGATGTCGTGCCGGCGCTCGGTGGCCGGGCGAAGCCAAAGCCGATCAGCGGCGTCGATTGCGGTTTGTCCTGCAGCGACTTGCACACGGCACTCATGAACGGAACAAAGGTCGTGTCGAGATTTCGGGTTGGCCAGTACTTCGCCAGGTCCGGTTCGTTCCATATTTCAATCGCGACGAGCTGCGCGGCGTATGACTTCTCCAGCCCCTTCACCGAACTGGCGAACGATTCGCCCGCGGCAACGAGTTCGCTGGTGTTGTCAGGGGTGGAGGTCAGCGCCTTGGTCGAGCGTACGGTCATCAGTACCGGCAGATCGGCGGATTTGGCCGCGGCGAAGGCATCGCTGAGCTGCTTTTGATACGCCGCGCCGCCCAGGCTGTTGGTCCAGACGCCAAAGCGCACGAATCCGAAGCCCGCGGCCTTGATCTGCTCGGCGTCGGTGGGGGAGAAGGTCTGGATCTTCACCTGGACACCGATGGTTTTGTTGGCGGCAAGTACGGGGAACACGTCACTGGCGTCAACCTGACTGGCTGCACCCAGCATTAACAGGGTTGAGGCAGTGAGCCGTTTGAAACGTGCTGATTTCATGCCTGCTCTCCTGGCGGGTAATGACATTTTCCAATCGTTGACTTGTTGCTTTTATTTCGATGCTCGCGAGGGTGCGAAGTGCACGAATGTTATTTTTTGTCAGGTAGTGAGTTCCGAAAAATCACAGTTATTTTTGGTCCGGTAATTCTGGTTGGGTGGCTTTTGGGGGCTGTGGTACTTAATGCACTTGTATTAACAGGGCGAATCTATTTCTCAGTGCCGCAAGGTCTTGTGGGTTCACTAAAGCCCACTCGAAATGTTGGCATATTGATATTACACGGGAAAGTAACCTTGTTCAGAAAGATCCTTGTCGTCTGCGTGGGCAATATCTGCCGAAGTCCGACAGCAGAAACTTTGCTGCGTAACGCGCTGGCCCCTTCAGCGATCACGGTGACCTCGGCGGGCCTTGCCGCGCGGGTTGGCGAGGCCATGGAACCGTCGGCCCTCCAGGTTCTGGAAGACCACGGGCACAACGCCCAGGGGTTTAAGGCGCGGCAAATTACACCGGACATCGTCAATGAATCAGACTTGATTCTGGTCATGGAAAAAGAGCATGTAAAACAAGTGCTGAAGATTGCCTCTCATGCCAGGGGCAAAGTTTTTCTGCTCGGCAAGTGGCAGAGCGAGCGAGAAATACAGGATCCGTATCGTCAAGGAAAGGCCGCCTTTATTCATGCCCATGCATTGATTGAAGATGCTGTTAGCTCATGGGCGCAGCGCCTCGGACATTGATGAATATTCTTCAGATCAGTGAATGGTAAGAACAGACTTATGCAGTTACCGTCAGTAATCGGCACCCGTGACAACGATCAAGACAGTATTGATCTTCTCGGCATATTTGGCAGTTTGATCGACCAGAAGTGGTTGATCGGCGCGCTCACCGGTGCCTTCATGGCGACTGGCGTTGCCTATGCGGTTTTGGCGACTCCCGTGTACCTGGCGAACGCGCTGGTGCAGGTCGAACCGAAGAAGAACGACATGCTCGGGTTTTCCGATCTCAACAGCATGCTCGGCGGGCAATCGCCGTCGGTGACCGAAATCGGCATCATCAAGTCCCGCGCGGTGATCGGCAAAACGGTCGATGATCTTCGCCTTGATATCGACGTCACCCCCAACACCTTCCCGCTCATTGGCGGTTTTCTCGCCCGACGTTATCGCGGCGAGACCGAGTTCAGTGTAGCGGCGCCGCGTTTGGGCCTGAACAGCTACGCCTGGGGCGGTGAGCGCCTGGAGATCAATCGGCTCAATCTGCCGAAAGCACTGCTGGGCAAGAAACTCACGCTGATCGCCGGCGAGCAGCATCGATTCCGGTTGTTCGATGAAAACGACAACTTGCTGGTCGAGGGCGTCGCTGGCGAAGCGTTCAAACAGGACGAAGTAGAGGGGCAGATCGCTCAGCTGTCGGCGAACCCTGGCACCCGCTTCGAAGTGGTGCGTAATCCACGGATCGTGACCATCCAGAGTTACCAGGATGCGCTGGATATCTCCGAGCAAGGCAAGGAGTCGGGGATTATTCGTCTGGCCCTGGCCAGCACCGACGCGGCCGAGGCGGTGAAAATCCTCAATAAAATCGCTTCGTTGTATGTGCAGCAGAACGTGCAACGCACGTCGGCGGAAGCGGCGCAGAGCCTGGCGTTCCTGCAAGGCCAGTTGCCGCAGGTCAAACGCGACCTGGCCAAGGCCAGCGATGCACTCAACGGTTATCAAACCCGTGGCAAGACGGTCAACATTTCCCTCGAAACCCAATCGGTGCTCGAACAGGTCGTCAGTCTGGACACCCGTATCTCCGAACTGAAAATGCAACAGGCGGAGATGGATCGCAAGTTCACCAGGCAGCATCCGGCGTATCGCGCGCTGATGACCCAGATCGGCGAATTGACCCAGCAGCAGAAGGCGCTGGAGAGCAAGGCCCAGGACCTGCCTGCGACGCAACAGGAACTGCTGAACCTGACCCGCGACGTGGAAGTGGCATCGCAGATCTACACGCAACTGCTGAACAAATCCCAGGAACTGGACATCGTCCGGGCAGGGGCGGTTGGCAATGTGCGCTTGATCGACACCGCGGATGTCGACCTGACCAACCCGGTCAAGCCACGCAAGCCGCTGATCGTGCTGATCGCCACCTTCCTCGGTGCTTTTTTCGGGGTGGCGCTGGTGTTGCTGCGCAAGTCCCTGAGCCGGGGCCTGGAAGGTCCGGAGGCCATCGAGCAACTCGGTTTGCCGGTGTACGCGTCGATTCCATACAGCGCGCTGCAACAGGAAGAGGACAGTAAAAAAGTTCGTGCCAAGGACGGGACGGACAAGCCGGCGTATCTGTTGGCCTTGCGTAACCCGACGGACCTGTCCATCGAGTCGATCCGCAGTTTGCGCACGTGCCTGCACTTTGCGGGGCTGGATTCGACCAATAACCGGATCATGATTTCCGGCCCTAGCCCGCAGGTCGGCAAGACCTTTGTCTCTTCCAACCTCGCGGCAGTCATGGCGCTAAGCGGGCAGCGGGTCGTACTGATCGATGCCGACATGCGCAAAGGCCATCTGCACAAGACGCTGGACACACCGATCACCAATGGCTTGTCGGACCTCTTGGTCAAGCGCTGCAGCATCGAGCAGGCGATCAATAAAGTCGAAATCGACAACTTGCATTTCATCAGTCGCGGGCAGGTCCCGCCCAATCCTTCCGAGCTGCTGATGCACGCCAACTTTCGTGAGCTGCTGGCGCAACTCAGCGAGCGGTATGACGTGGTGATCATCGACACGCCACCGCTGCTGGCGGTGACGGATGCGGCGATTGTCGGTCGCGATGCGGGGATCAGCCTGATTGTCACGCGCTTCGGGGTCAACCCGGCCAAAGAGATCGAGCTGACGATTCGTCGATTCGCCCAGAACGGCATCGAGTTGAAGGGCGCGGTGTTCAACGGCGTCGAGAAGCGCGCGGCCAGTTACGGTACTGGCGGCTATTACAACTACGAATACGCGTCCGACAAATCCTGAGTGTCAGTGATTGTCCTTTCATGTTTGAAGTGGGTGAGTTGTGAAAAAAATACTGCACGTGGCAGAGACGATCAAAGGTGGCGTCGCGACGGTGATCCGCACGATTTCGGCATCGCCCGAAGGCGACGCGGCAAACTATGAGCTGGTCTATCTGGTCCCGCAGGATCAGGAAAAGGAATTGCACGGGATTGCCGGGCATCAGATCCGCACCTTCGCCCGGACCGGGCGCAATGTGCCGTCGTTGCTGCGCTTCGCCTGGCGACTGACCCAGGTGATGCTCAAGGAAAAACCCGATATCGTGCATTTGCACAGCACCTTTTCCGGCGTGATCGGACGTTGCGTGTGCGTAATGTTGCGACCCTGGCGCAAGCCGAAGATCGTCTACTGCCCCCATGCCTTTTCGTTCCTGATGGAAAGCTCGCCGATCAAGCAAAAAGCCTACGCGTGGATCGAGCGGGTATTGCAGAAGGTCACCGACGTGATCATCTGCGTCAGCCAGTACGAGCTCGACAAAGCCGCGCGGTTCGGCATTGAGCGCAAGCGCATGAAGCTGATCTACAACGGCATTCATCACAAGGATGACGCGCCGAAAGCCAGCAGTCCCGAGCCGATTCATCTGCTCTTCGTCGGCCGTCTCGATTATCAGAAAGGCTTCGACGTGTTGCTCAAGGCTTTCGCCAAAGTCCAGCGCAGTGACCTGAAACTGACGGTGGTGGGCAGTGCCGTGAACGAGGGTTCGGTCGAGTGCCCGCCGATGGAAGGGGTTGAATACCTGCCGTGGGTGACGCCGGACGAAGTCCAGGCGCTGTACCGCAAAGCCGATGCGCTAATCGTCCCGAGTCGCTGGGAAGGCTTTGCCATGGTGCCGCTCGAAGGCATGGCCATGGGCTTGCCGGTGATTGCCAGCAACTGCACGTCGCTGCCCGAACTGGTTTCCAACGAGGTGTCCGGCTACGTCTTCCCCAGCGGGGATCACCAGGCGCTGGCCGATGTGCTGACAAAAATCCAGAAGCCGCGGTTGCTCGACCTTGGCAGCGAAGGGCGCAGCATCGTCCGCGAGCGCTTCAGCGCCGCGTTGATGATCCGCCAGACCTATGACCTGTATCGCGCCCCCACTTTTTAAGTAGAACTCAAGCATATGAACGTAACGATTTTGCATGGCTACAGTGCGTCCAACTCCGGTGACGGTCTGCTCGTGGATCTGGCCATTGCCCTGGTGCAGCGAAACTTTGGTGACGACACCTCGATCAGTGTCGTGGCCTCCGATCCAGAGTCCTTCAGTTACTTGCCGCACCCGCGTTTTGACGCGCCGGTCATGGCGGCCAAGGGGCTGGGGCGGGTCAAGCAGGCGGTGTTCCTCAACCAGTCCTACGCCGGTCTCGCTGATCTGTTGAAGAAAACCGATTTGATCGTCGGCGTCGGTGGCGGCTACATGCGCTCCAAAAGCGCGTTTGAACACATCAAGTTGAAACTGGGGCACGCCAAGCAACTGGAAACGGCGATCCTCAGCAAAGTGCCGTCGGTGTACCTGCCGCAAAGCATCGGGCCGTTCCACGGTGAGAGCAGCAAGATCGTCGAGCATTACGCCAGCGCCGATGCGGTGTTCGTGCGTGACAATCGCTCATCGGCGATTTTCGATGCTTGTGAAAATGTTTACCGCGCGCCGGATCTGGCGGTGCAGTCATTGGCCAGCAAAATCCTCATGCAGCCCAAGTTCACCCGTTGCGCGTCATCGCCGGCAACGGTGTGCGTGGTGCTGCGCAAGCCGCCGGAGTGGAGCAAGGAAAAGAAGGTCGCCTACGTGGCCAACTTGAAGTTGCTGCTGCAGCGCTTGAAGAATAAAAGCAAAGTGGTTTGCGCGGTCCAGAGCGCCGTTCGCGGCAACGATGACGGTGCGTTCTATCGCGAATTGGGCATTACCGAAGACCTGCTGCCATTGAAAGCGACGTTGGCCAAGTATCAGCCGGACCTGGTGATTTCCGTGCGCCTGCACGGCGCCATCGAATCGCTGCTGTCCGGCGTTCCGGCGTATCACATCAGCTATGAGCGCAAAGGCTTCGGCGCCTATCAGGACATGGGCGTGGAAGACTGGGTGATCAACGGCGGCGATATCGATGTCGACACCATCATCAATACGGTCTACGCACCGAACGCCTTGTCCAGTTTCGGCAAACGCCTGACTGACACGTGCCGCGAGATCGAGGCAAAAACCGTGGCCATGGACGACATCATCAAAGGTATCGTTCGATGATATTTCGGCTACTGCTTCGCGGCGGGGCATTGGGCGCGAAGTTTTTGCTGGTGCTGGCGATCACCCATTTCCTCGGGTATGAGGCGCTGGGCTTTTACGGCGTGGTGGTCGCCGCCTCGTTGATTGCGTCGAAGTTCTACAGCGTTGGCTTCAGTTCCGAAATCAATCGGTTGATCAGCGTCGGTGGCAGTTCGCGACGGGTCGTCGACAAGGTCCTGCTGCTGTACCTGGCCGTGGGGCTGTTGTTGTCGGTGGCGACGGTGTTGGTTTATTCGCTGTTCCAGGCAGTCGAGGCAACGACCACGCTGATCCTCTGCGTGACCCTGGTTTTGCTCACCGAACACCTGTCGTTCGAAATCAACTCCTTCGTGTTTTCCGCGCAGAAAGCCACGGCCGGCGCGCTGTTGTTTTTCATCAAGACCGGCCTCTGGGCGCTGTTGGCGGTGGGCGGGATGATGCTCGGCTGGGTGTCCGGGATCGCCAGTGTGCTGTGGTTGTGGGTTGTGGCCAACGTGCTGGTGATCGTCGCCGGTTACCTGATTGTGGTGAACGTGCACAAGGGCCGGGTGAGCGGGACGCTGGCCACGGCAACCGTGTGGAAGGCCGGGTTGCCGTTCTATCTCGGCACAGGCTTGATCGCGTTGAGTCAGTACGTCGAGCGCTTTCTGATCATCGACATCGAACCCTACGCCAGCCTTGGTAAATACGTGTACGCCTGGTCGGCGGCCAATACCTTGCAGGCACTGTCCTATGCGGTGGTGGCGGTGGTCGGCATTCCAGTGCTCGCCAAGCGTTTTCAGGCTGATCAACAGCCGTTCACCGTCCGGCAATTGTTCGTGAACAAATGGGTCATGCGCTCGCTGGTGGTGTCCGCTGCGGTGGCGGTGCTGATTTATCTGTTCTTCAATGTCGTGCTCGATTACGTCGCCACGAGCGTTCCTCGCCCGGACAACGCGATCCTCGGCGTGCTGATTTTTTCCTTTGCCCTGCGTGCCATTGGCGACATCGTATGGGGCGGTCTGATTGCCTCGAAGAACAGCCGGGTGTCACTGGCCAGCGCGGCGATCTGCTTGCTGGTTTCGGTGCCCGTCAGCTACGTGCTGATCAAGCACTATTCGATTTATGGCGCTGCCTGGGGCAACGTCTTTGCGATCATCGTGCAGCTCGGCGTGATTGCCGTGTTGACCCGTGTGACCCGGCCGAAAGGGGCTTTGGCATGGGGTTGAAGCTGCCGTGCATCGAGTTTCGCGGCAAGAAACTCGATTCCTCGATTTCGTTCCTGATCCTGTTTACCGGGTTGTTCCTGTCGGTGGCCATGCCGCTGTTGATCCCCCGCGATCCAGGTCCGGATGCCATGACCTTGTGGTCGTCCTACGCCCGTGCCGACAACTGTAATTTCTGGAACCCGTTCTCGCCGGATCGCTCTTCCTATGAGTGTTCGGCGTTCCTGCTGCGGCCCACCGGGATCAATCTGACCAATGCCTGGGCCTACGGCATGTTCTGCAATTTTTTCCTCACGGCAATTCCGGTGGTGGTCTTCCGGCGCATGCCGCTGGCGATTTTCGGCACGCTGTGTCTGTGGGGCATCGTTCGCTCGTTTTTCCTTGAAAACCTGACCAAGGAAATCATTGTGTCGGTGGCGGTGTTGAGTATTTTGCTCAGCTCGTTGACGCGTAAATATCGCGGCGGATTTTTCTTCTCGGCGGTGATCTACGGCGTGCTGATCCGCCCCTACTGGATTCTGTTTTCGCTGTCCTGGGTCGGCGTCTGCGTGATGAAGAAGTATGTCTCGCGCTTCACCTTCTTCCTGATGCTGTTCCTGTTCTACCTGGCGGTCGCCATGGCGATCCAGGTGGCGCTCGGGTTTCCGGTGTCGTCGATTCGCGCGAGTAACAACGAACTGCGCACGGCGGGTGAGGAGGGTTCCAAGTCGCTGATCGTCTCGTGGCTCAGCGGCAGCGACTTTGTCTCGCAGGCGCTGGACTCGATGATCATTTTCTTTCGGCTGTCGTTCCCGGTGGAGCTGATTCTGCTGTCGGGGCCGGGCCAGGTGATCTTCGTGGCGTTGATGATCATGACCGCGTTGCTGCTGTTCAAGGTCATCACCTCGACCGATTACAAAGGCGCACCGATCCAGACCAAACCCAAGGAACTGATCGCGATTCCGCTGGCGTTCCTGCTGGTTCAAGGCCTGTTCGAGCCGGACTTCGGCTCCTTTGCCCGGCACTTTTCGATGGTGGTGCCGGTGTTGTTCGTCGGCCTGGGATTGATGTTGCGGGCCAACAAGCCGGCGCAGGTTGAATCAAGAATTCTGAATTGAGGCAGGTGCTTTATGTCGAGCAAGAAAAAGTCCCTGGAGATCGAAACCCTGCGTGGCCTGGCGTGCCTGCTGCTGGTGCTCTATCACGTGATCGGTCCGTTGGGCGGCGGCTTGAAAATAGACCTGGGCTCGCCGTTCCGGGTGATCGCCGACTCGATGGTGTATGTGCGCATGCCGCTGTTCACCTTTATCTCCGGCTACATCTACTCCATCTACAAAATCCGCGGCAATGACTTTTCGGCGTTCTTCTCTGGCAAGGTGCGACGGCTGATCGTGCCGCTGTTCTGCGTGGGTGTGCCGTTCTCGGTGTTGCAGGCGGTGGGGCCGGGTGTGAACAAGGACGTCGGCGTGATCGATGCGTTGTTGTCGTTCTGGGTGCCGGTCAACCACTTCTGGTTTTTGCAGGCGGTGTTCATCATTTTCATGTTCGTCGGCTTGCTCGAGTGGCGTGGTTTGCTGCGTTCGGCGACGCGCTTGTACCTGCTGTTTGCCTTTGCGGCAGGGGTGTTTCTGCTGCCGCCGTTCAAGCTCGATGCGTTCGGTATTAATGGCGCGATCTACCTGCTGCCGTTTTTTGTGGCGGGGATGATTGGCCAGGAAAATGTCGATGCGTTGAAGCAGCGGTTCAAGGTGATCGGGCCGTTGGTGTTTGTGCTGATCTCGCTGACGCTGCTGTACGTGGCGGCGATTGATCGCGAGTTGATCGTCGACCGCCGCAGCCTGATCGGTTTGATCGTGGGTTGCGTGTCCTGCATTGCGTTGCTGTCCAGTGACATGCGCTCGAAGTGGCTGACCTGGCTCGGTGGGTATTCCTATGGGATTTTCCTGTTCCATGTGTTGTTTGCCGCCACTTCGCGGTTTGTCCTGGGGCGTTTGGGCGTGAAGGACGAAAGCCTTCTGGTGCTCGGTGGCTTGGCGTGTGGCTTGCTGGGGCCGGTGGTTCTATCGATGGTTTTCAGTCGATTCAACTTCACCTCCGTGTTGTTCCTGGGGGAGCGCGCGGCGGCTAAAAAACAGCCGGCAAACGTCGGCCCGGTGCCACAAACCCGATGATTGTCCGAGTGAAGGAAGCGATGCATGTTGGCAGTCGATGACGTCCAGCCTGTTGCGGTGTCAGTGGTTGAGGTCGGTGACGCTCGCGAACGGTTTGGCCAGTGGCGCGAAGGGAAGGCGGGGAAGGTCCTGTCCATCTCGGTGATCGGCGACAGCTACAGCGCCGGACAGGATTTCTATCTGAACAAGCTGGTGCAGCGGCTGGCCGGGGAGGCGGGTTTCGCCGGCCCCGGCTATGTCGGCTTCAACCACGGCGCGGCACTGGGCGGCACGCACTTCAAATACACCCGCAGCAGCGAAAAGTACTTCGGCGGTGACTGGCAGGTGTCCGCCCTTGGCCAGGCCAGCCCCGACAGTCGCACCCTTACCGGTCGGCCCGGCGCCTGGCTGGAGATCGATGCCAGCCCGACACCGGCCATCAACACGGCTGTCACCCAAGCGAAATTGCTCTACCTCGGTAATGGCGAGCCCAATGAGGTTCGCTACCGCTTTGCGCCGTCAGACACCTGGCAGCCATTGACGCTCGCAGGCTCAGGGGTTCAGGAACTGCCACTGCCAGGCACATCGGCAGCGACAGACTGGGCGTTCCGGCTGGAAGTGGTGAAAGGCGCGCCAACGCTCTTCGGCCTGTGGATGAGCAACGAACAGGACGGCGTGCGGGTATCCAAACTCGCGGCGTCCGGTGCGGCGTCCGCAGATTTCTACCGCAGTGATGACCGTTGGCAGGCGCAGTGGAAGGCGGTGGTGTCGAAGATTCCCGCCGACATCTACCTGATCATGCTGGGTGGCAACGACCAGGGTTTTGGCGTGAAACCCGAGCAGTACCTGAAGAACATTCAAGGTTTGGTGGGGATGGTCCGCGAGATTCAGCCGGCGGCGAGCATCAACCTGATCGTGCGTCAGGACACGACGCGCTCCAGTGCTTACCCGATGTCGGCCTATGCGCAAGTCCTGGAGCCCTGGGCACGCAAGGAACACCTCGGTTACGCCAATCTGCAGTGCGCGTTTGGTACCGACTTCAAGCGTTATGCCGCCACCATGATCGGCCCGGACAAGATTCATCCTCTCCCGGAGTCGGGAGGGCGCGTGATCGCCGATTTCTTTTATCGTCTGATCGTCGGTGGCAATACCGGGGTATCAGCACAGGACACCTGTAGGAGCGAGCTTGCTCGCGATGGTCGTCAACGATAATGCGCGAATCCTGAAGACCTGCGGTGTCATTGAGTTTTTCGCGAGCAATCGAGCGTCGACCGGCTGCTCCTACAGGGCAGCTGATTCGAAGTGATCCAGTTGACTCAGCAGCTCTGCAGTTTTAAGCGGCATCAGTTGCGTAGCACAACGGGTCTCCACGTTGATGATGATGGCCGGGTCGTTGCAGCAAATGCGCACCCGGAATCGCCAGTCGCTGAAAATCACTTTCAGCCCATCGCGGTCATCGATTTCCAGCGCCTGCCCGCGGTAAAGCCTTTTCAGATGAGCGAGGAGGGGATAGGGGTCGAGCATCGGCCGGCGGATGTCTCCGGAAGAGGGAAACATACCGATCCGTTCCACCAGCAGAGTGGGGCCGAGCCAGGATTCGTTGGCGCTCGGCAACCGCTGATGTCGTGATAACGAGGCCATCACCCCGAGGTTGCCCACCTCCATTTCAATGTATGCCGAGAGTTTTTCAATGTTCATGGTTGGCCTGCCTGAATGAAGAGTGGGCGTCGGGTGTTGGAGCCGTCTTAGCGGCCCTTCAAGTACACGTTTTCGTAGCAGAAGTTGGTCGCCTGCAAGTAACCCTCGGCGTCGCCGCAATCGAAGCGCAAACCCTTGAACTTGTAGGCCAGCACACAGCCGTTCTGCGCCTGTTTCATCAACGCGTCGGTGATCTGGATTTCCCCGCCTTTACCCGGTTCGGTGTCGGCGATCAGGTCAAAGATATCCGGCGTCAGAATGTAGCGGCCGATGATCGCCAGGTTCGACGGGGCGTCCTGCGGGGCCGGTTTTTCCACCATGTTGTTGACCCGGTAGATCCCGTCGGAGATCGGCTCGCCGGCAATCACGCCGTACTTGTGGGTCTGGTCGCGGGGGACTTCCTGGATGGCCACGATCGAGCAGCGGAATTTCTTGTAGAGCTGGATCATTTGGGTGAGGACACCATCACCTTCCAGGTTCAGGCACAGGTCATCGGCCAGTACCACGGCGAAGGGTTCGTCGCCGATCAGCGGGCGGCCACTGAGAATGGCGTGGCCCAGGCCTTTCATTTCCACCTGGCGGGTGTAGGAGAAGGTGCAGGTGTCGATGAGCTCGCGGGTTCCGGCCAGGAACTTCTCTTTCTCGGTGCCGCGAATCTGGTGCTCCAGCTCATAGCTGATGTCGAAGTGGTCTTCCAGCGCGCGCTTGCCCCGCCCGGTGACGATCGCCATGTGTTGCAGGCCGGCGTCCCGTGCTTCTTCAACGGCGTACTCGATCAATGGCTTGTTGACGATCGGCAGCATTTCCTTGGGCATGGCTTTGGTCGCCGGCAGGAAACGAGTGCCATAGCCGGCAGCGGGGAACAAACATTTACGAATCATAAAAGTATCCTGGACAGTCATGGAACACAGCCAACGGGTGCGCGCAATAACGAGTGATTGCAAGTTTCAATGTTTATTGAAGGCTTACTTTAATACCTGAGTATGGCCACTAGTGGCAAATAGCAATGTGCGGATAACGCAACAATGTTATGAGATGTCGGGTTGATAGTTGTTGGTTATTTTTAGTCGGTATCTGTTGATAGTGGTGAGTGCGTCGGAATGCTAATAAGTATTCCGCAATACAGTTTGGCCTGAAAAAATATTTATTGCCAGTCGTTGAACTAATTTTGTTTTTGGTTGTTGTCGCTCTTGTTTGTGTGGTGCAGCACACACCTTTAACAAGAGGGGCTTGACACGCAACTTCGCACTTTTCCCACTATGGACCGCGCTATGAAAATTCTGGTAACGGGTGGAGCTGGATACATCGGTTCGCACACCACGCTCGCACTGCTTGAAGCAGGCTATGAAGTTGTTGTGCTGGATAATCTTTGCAACAGCAGCGACGCGGCCTTGCACGCGGTGGAAGCCATTTGCGGCAAGAGTGCGCTGATGATTCGCGGCGATGTGTGCGACCGGGCCTTGCTGGACCGGATTTTCCAGCAGCATGCCATCGATGCCGTCCTGCATTTTGCCGGTCTCAAGGCCGTGGGCGAGAGCGTGCGCAAGCCCCTTGAGTATTACGAGACCAACGTCAGCGGCAGCATCACGCTGTGTCAGGCGATGGCCGCTGCGGGGGTGTTTCGCCTGGTGTTCAGTTCGTCGGCCACGGTATACGGCGAGCCGGAGCAGATGCCGATCCGCGAGGATTTCCCCACGGGCATCCCGACCAATCCCTACGGTCAATCCAAGTTGATCGTCGAGAATGTGCTGCGCGACCTGGCCTTGGCCGAGCCGCGCTGGAGCATCGCGCTGTTGCGTTACTTCAACCCGATCGGCGCGCATGACAGCGGCCATCTGGGCGAAGACCCGAGTGGCATTCCGAATAACCTGGTGCCCTACATCAGCCAGGTGGCGGTTGGCAGCCTGCAAGAGTTGTCGATCTTCGGCAACGATTACCCCACGGTCGACGGCACCGGGGTACGCGACTACATCCACGTCGTGGACCTGGCGGACGGTCATCTCAAGGCCTTGCAGTCCATCGCCGGGCGCACCGGCATTCATACCTGGAACCTGGGCACGGGCGATGGTTACAGCGTGTTGCAAGTGCTGCGGGCGTTCGAGCAGGCGTGCGGTCAGGCGGTGCCCTATCGAATGATGCCGCGTCGCTCGGGCGATATCGCCGAGAGCTGGGCCGACCCTTCCAAGGCGGAGAAAGAGCTGGGCTGGAAGGCCACGCGCAACTTGCAGGACATGGTCACGGATACCTGGCGCTGGCAATCGAATCACCCCAAAGGCTATCTGGGATGATGGCGTTTTAGCCTAATGTTATTTCTGGTCAGGTTGTTAGATATCGTCGGGAAAATACACTGGCCATGCCTTTTGCAAGCCCGTAGATATAAACCTGCCGTTCGACTTTTATCAGTTGGGTAAGACTGTGAAAGAACAACGGATCTTGTTCGCACTTTTCGCGGACTTGAACTCTACCACCTCTAACGTAATGCCCGATTTCGATCAGGTTGAATGTTAGAAAGGAGTTGATATGAAGAAAGTGATGGCAATTGCCCTGTTGACGATGTTGAGCAACTGGGCGTCTGCGGTAGAAGCGCCGCTTACAACTGCGACCAATGTATTGGGTAACGTGGCGGCGACTCAAGCCACTGCAGCCAGTACTGCAATGGTCGCCAGTGCTGTAGCGGCGTCCAACAGTGGTGGAAGTGCAAACGGCGGTACGACGGGTACGACAGGTACCACGGGTACAACCGGTACGCACAACTAACTGAAACACCTGTTGGTGCAGTACAAGGTCGCCCGATGCAAATCGGGTGACTTTGTTTTTAGATTCGCCCTTGAATAGCGTAGTGCCATTATGACTCGTAGTTTTTCTCTTTTAATGTTGGCAAGCATCGCTTTACAAGGTTGCATGTTTTCCCCCGGCCAATACCTGAGCACCAGTGATATCACGCGCCAGGGCGCCAGCGAGAGCAGCCGGGTCGAGCTCATTCCGATCACGCCCAAGCTCATTTCCATGAACAGGGTCACGCAAAAGCGTGAGTCCGTGCCGGCAGAATTGTTGGCGGCCCCGGCCGAGTACCGCATCGGCAGTAACGATGTCCTGTACATCACGGTCTGGGATCACCCGGAGCTGACGGCACCCTCCGGCGCGCAACAGCAGATCGATGCCAACGGTCGTCTGGTCCGTGCCGATGGCACGCTCTACTACCCGTTTATCAAAGAGGTTCAGGCGGCCGGAAAAACCGTCCAGCAACTGCGATCGGACATCGAAACCAGGCTGTCGGCCTTCATCGCCGAACCGCAAGTGGATGTCGCCGTGTTGCGTTTTTCCAGTCAGAAAGTCGTGGTGACGGGCGCCGTTTCGAAGGCCGGTCCGCAACCGATTTCCACCAACCCGCTCAGTGTGGTCGAGGCCCTCGGTTCCGCCGGTATCGATACGGCGAGTGCCGATTTGTCCGGTCTGTTGCTGACACGAAACGGGCGGGTCTACACGCTCAATCTCGACACGCTCAACCAGCCGGATTCCGAGTTGCAGAACGTCTACCTCAAGGGTGGCGATCAGTTGTATCTGCCATACAACGACAAAAAGCGCATCTACGTCATGGGCGAGGTCAACCAGCCCCGCGCACTGAGCTTCAAGACCGCCACCATGAACCTGTCCGATGTGCTGGGCTCGGTCGGTGGATTGAGTCAGACCACCTCCAACGGTAACGCCGTGTACGTGATCAGGGGTGTTGAAAACCTCGATGTGGAACCGGCGAAGGTCTACCAGTTGCAAGCCCAATCCCCGACTGCCATGGCGCTGGCCACGCACTTTGAAGTACGTCCCCAGGACGTTGTCTACGTAGGTCCTGCCAACGTGACTCGCTGGAATCGCTTCATCAGCCAATTGGTGCCGTCGGCATCGATTGTCGGTACGGGTGCTTCCGCGGCGAAGAACATGAGTGAAGTCAGCAGCAACAGCAATTAAGGCCGGGTCCGATCGTGAGAACGTTGAATGTTGGCGTCTGCTTGATAGCGGCCTTGATGTTGTGTGGCTGTAACCCGCTGATGGTCGCTTCGATGACCAACCTCAAGTCAGCGGTGACGGGGCCGGATGAGCTGGACGTGACGGCGGCCCAGGTGGCGGATGTACGCTATCCCCAGCTCAAGCTGACCACGCCGTCCGGTTCCGGCGTGCTGGCGCTGGTGCGTGAGCGCGGCGACCTGCAGTTCTGGGTCGCGTCCGGCAAACAGGTTCTGCTGATGCGTGATGGCCTGGCGGTGCGCAGCATCGGCCTGGGCCTGGACGGCGATCTGGACGGAACGCGTCTTGCCGACGTCTCGCCCTTCAAGCAAGGCCTCCATCAAGTGCCCGATGGCTACACCAGCCAGCGCTGGATCGATCTCTATCAGGGCCAGGAAGTCGGGGTGATCTTGAACAGTCGCTTCTCCCGCCAGTCCATGGAAACCCTGGAAATCCTCAACAAGGAATACGCCGTGCTACGTGTCGACGAGCAGATTGACGCGCCGGCCATCGGCCTGCGTGCGACCAATCGTTACTGGGTCGATCCCGTTGACGGTTTCATTGTGCAGAGTGAGCAACAACTGACCTCGCAACTGCGGGTCAAGATCGTGCAACTGACCCCTGACCGCAGGCATGCCCGGTGAGGCGGCTCAGGGCTCTATCGGCGTGCCTGCTGTTGATCGCCAACGTCAGCCATGCAGCGGTCACCGTCACCGGTGACGTTGCCAACCCGGGGGTGGTCGACCTGCCGGCGGGCGGGCGATTGCTGGACGTGATCAGCGTGGCACAGCCCAATGCCGAGAGTTACTGGTTGGCGGGCGTATTGCTGCGTCAGTCCCTGGTCGAACAACAGACCCGGCTCAAGGCCGGGGTGTTGTTCGATCTGGACGTGTTGCAGCGCATGGCCGTGCTGTTCGACAGGCCGAGCCGGGCTGCCTTGGCGGTGCGGTTGGCCGAGCAAGTCAGGCGCATGCCGGTCACCGGGCGCCAGGTGGCTGTTCTGGACCCGGTCGCCGTGGAAGTCGGGTTTGCCCGCAACATTCGCCTGGACGACGGCGATCGCCTCATCTACCCGCTGCGGGTCGACGAAGTCGAGGTGCTCGGCGCTGTCGCCGAGCCGTGTCGGTTGCCCTATCAAGCGCTGCAAGAGGCCCGTGATTACCTGCAAGGTTGCACGCCGCTGGTCGATGCGGACGCCGATTACCTGTGGTTGATCCAGCCCAACGGCGTCACCCGGCGCGTCGGCATTGCCCACTGGAATCGCGAGAGCGGGCAGATACCGGCCGCCGGCAGCAAGATTCTGGTCCCGGTCAAAAACGATGATCTTGATCCGCCTATCCCTGAACTGAATCAGCAGTTGGCCGAATTTATTGCCACGCAGCTGGCTGAGGTGGTTCGTTGAATTTACGTTTTGCAGCCGTATTGTTATTGCCGTGTGGTCTGGCTCATGCAGAACCACGCATTACCCAGAATGATTTCGGTGGCGCGGGCTTATTGCAAACGCCGACGGCGCGCATGGCGCCGGCCGGTGAGTTGAGCCTGAATGCCAACCGCACCGAGCCCTATAGTCGCTACAGCGTTTCACTCCAGCCACTTGAGTGGCTGGAAGGCTCGTTTCGCTACACCGCGATCACCAACCGCCCCTATGGCCCCGAGTCGTTGAGCGGCAACCAGAGCTACAAGGACAAGGCGGTCGACCTCAAGGCCCGCCTGTGGGAAGAAACCCATTGGGCGCCCGAGGTGGCCTTGGGCTTCCGGGACATCGGTGGTACAGGCCTGTTCTCCAGTGAGTTCGTGGTGGCCAACAAGCGCTACGACAATTTCGATTTCAGCGCCGGCATTGCCTGGGGCTACCTGGGCAACCGCGGCGACTTCGAAAACCCGCTGGGCTACATCAGTGACCGCTTCAAGACCCGGCCCGACAGCGAAGGTACCGGTGATGTCAACGCCGGGGCCTATTTTCGCGGCAGCCCTTCCTTTTTCGGCGGAGTGAGCTACCAGACACCCTGGGATCGTCTCAGCCTGAAACTCGAATACGAGGGCAACGATTACAAGCACGAGCCGAAGGACAACCAGATCAAGCAGGACTCGCCGATCAACCTCGGCGCGGTGTTCAAAGTAACTGACTCGATCGACCTCAGCGCAGCCTGGGAGCGCGGTAATACGGCGATGTTCGGTGTCACCTTCCACACCAACTTCGCCAGCCGCAAGGCGCCGGCCAAGACGTTCGATCCGCCGGCTGAACCCTTGCCGGCGAAAGCGCCGAGCACCGGGATGGATCAGGTCGATTGGGCCGATGTGTCCCGGCGCCTGCAGCAAAATGCCGGGTACAAGGTCGAGCGCATCAGCCAGCGCGATTCCGAGTTGATCGTGTATGGCGAGCAGCAGCGTTACTTCCATTCGGCCAAGGCCGTAGGCCGGGCGAGCCGGATTCTGGACAACAGCGTCAACGACGACATCGACTGGTTCACCGTGGTGAACAAGCGCTACGACCTGCCGCTGGAAGAAACCAGCGTGCCGCGGCAAACTTTCCGCGAAGTGATCAACAACGAGGAGCCGTTGCAATCGCTGCACCGCACCACCGAAATCAATCCGGCGATGCCGCACAACGAGAAAACCCTCTACACCGAAGCGATGCAGCCATTCGCCTATGGCGTCGGGCTGGGCTTCAAGCAGAACGTCGGTGGCCCCGATGGCTTGCTCTATCAATTCAGTGCCGACGCGGACGCGGAGTACCGCTTCAACCGCAACACCTGGTGGAGCGGCTTGCTCAGTGCCAACCTGATCAACAACTTCGACAAGTTCACCTATGACGCACCCAGCGGCTTGCCCCGCGTGCGCACGGACTTGCGCCAGTACATGACCACGTCCGATGTCACCATGCCGTTGTTCCAGGTCAGCCATGTCGAGCAGTTGGACAAGGACCTGTATGGCATGGTGTACGGTGGCTACCTGGAGTCGATGTTTGCCGGCGTCGGGGGCGAGGTGCTGTTCCGTCCGACCGGTGAGCGCTGGTCGTTGGGCGCGGACCTGAACTACGTCCGCCAGCGTGAGTTCGACCAGGGTTTTGGCTTGCGTGATTACGATGTGTTGACCGGCCACATCACCGGCTACACCGACTTGCCCTACGATACGCTGGCAGCCGTCAGCGTCGGGCGTTACCTGGCAGGTGACTGGGGCGGCACGCTGGATATTTCACGGGAGTTTTCCAACGGCGTACGGTTTGGTGCCTGGGCAACGATCACCACCGCAACCGGCGCTGAATACGGCGAAGGTAGTTTCGACAAAGGCATCTACCTGTCCATTCCGTTCGACGAACTGATGAGCATGTCGACCATGCGCCGCGCCAATCTTGTCTGGTCGCCGCTGACCCGGGACGGTGGTGCACGGCTCAATCGCAGCTACCAGTTGCACTCGATGACCGACAGCCGCGACGACGACATGTTCTATCGCAACTTCGAGAAGATCACTGAGTAACCTCGGCACAAAGGCCCTTGTGGGAGCAGGCTCCCACAAGGGCAATGCGGGGATCTATCAACTGGACTGTGGCATTTCGCCGTTGGCCAGACGCTTGTTGATGTCGGCGATCACTTCCGGCAGATCAGTGATGGTGTCGATCATGTAGTGCGGGCGCGAGCCTTCGAACATCCCGTGGATGCGCTTGCGCTCGCTGTCCAGTTGGTCGCGGCCCAAGGCGCGATAACCTTCGTAGTCCAGGCCCAGGGCGTTGCCCGAGCAGATCAGCGCCACGGTCCACATACCGGCGCGGCGACCCTCGAGTATGCCCGGCACGGTGTCGTCGATCTTCACGCAGGCGGCGACGTCGTCGATGCCCAGGGCGATGACGTTGGCCAGTGCCTGGGCCGGCCATGGACGACCATTCGGGACTTCGTCGGTGGCAACCACGTGATCGGCCACGTAGCCGTTGGTGGCGGCCAGTTCAACGACCTTGTCCATGACCTGTTTCGGGTAACCGGAGCAGGAGCCGATCCTGATCCCTTGCTGGCGCAGGTTGGCGATGGTCTCCAGCGCCCCAGGGATCAGTGCCGAGTGTTCGGCGATTTTTTCGATCTGCAGCGGCATGAAGCGTTGGTAAATCGCGGTGACGTCATCGTCGCTCGGCGTGCGGCCGAACACTTTGCGATAACGCTCGGCTACCTCCGGCAGATTGCACAGGGTGCGGATGTGGTCCCACTTGCCCATGCCCATCGGGCCTCGGGCCTCTTCGATGGACACCTGGACATCGAACTCGGCGAAGGCCTCGACGAAAATCTGCGTCGGGGCGAAGGAGCCGAAGTCGACCACGGTGCCGGCCCAGTCGAGGATGGCGGCTTGCAGTGTGGTTGGGTTGGTGTAGTTCATGTCTGGAAATCCTTTGGCAACTGGCTAATGGGGGCTGCTTTTACTGTGGGAGCCAGCCTGCTGGCGATGAGTGCCTGACATTCAACGGATGTGTTGGCTGACAGTCCGCTATCGCGAGCAGGCTCGCTCCCACAGGGGAATGCGGTGTGGGTCAGATTTTCAGCACTTCCATCTCGCGCAACACTTCAGCAATTGCCGCCACGGCTTCGCGCATTTCGGCGGGTTGGACATGACCGATGCAGCCGACACGGAAGGTTTCGACCTGGGTCAGTTTGCCGGGGTAGAGGATGTAACCCTTGGCCTTGACCCGCTCGTAGAACTCCTTGAACGCGTAGCGCGGATCTTGCGGGGCGTGGAAGGTGGCGATGATCGGCGCCTGGATAGCCGTCGGCAGGAAGCTGCGCAGCCCCAGTTTGCCCATCTCCTCCATCAAGGCCTGGCAGTTGGCGGCGTAGCGTTCGTGTCGCGCCGGCAAGCCACCTTCCTCGTTGTATTGCAGAAGGGCTTCGTGCAGCGCGGCGACCACATGGGTCGGCGGGGTGAAGCGCCACTGACCGGTCTTGGCCATGTAGGCGTGCTGGTCCTGCAAGTCCATCGCCAGTGAGTGCGAGTTACCGGCGGCGCTGGCCAGGGATTCTTTGCGAGCGAAGACAAAACCCATGCCCGGCACGCCTTCCAGGCATTTGCCCGAGGCGGCGATCAGTGCGTCGAATGGCACTTGCTGCGCATCCACCGGCAGGGCGCCGAAGGAGCTCATGGCGTCGATGATCAGGCGCTTGCCGTGTTCTGCGACGACCTGGGCGATCTGCGGCAGCGGATTGAGGATCCCGGTACTGGTTTCGCAGTGAATCAGGGCGACGTGGGTGATGCCGCTATCGGCGCGCAGCAGGCGGTCGACATCGGCGGCGGTGGTCGGCTCGTCTTCTGCGGTTTCGAACGTGCTGAAGGAGCGGCCCAGCACTTCGCAGATTTTCGCCAGGCGTTTGCCGTAGGCGCCGTTGATCAGTACCAGAATCTTGCCGTCCCGAGGCACCAGCGTGCCGATCGCCGCTTCGACCGCGAAAGTGCCGCTGCCTTGTAAAGGCACGCAGTGGTGGGTGGCGGCGCCGTTGATGATCGCCAGCAGTTGCTCGCAGAGGCTGGCGGTCAGTTGATTGAAGCGGTCATCCCATGAACCCCAGTCAACCATCATTGCCTGACGGGTGCGGGCCGACGTGGTCAACGGGCCGGGGGTGAGCAGGATGGGTTCGGCAGTACTCATTCTCGTGTCCTCGCAATCGATGGGATGAAGCGTTGGTGCCTAAATTGCAATTTGCCGTGTTATCAATCAAATTGTTTATTGTTATGCCAGCCATCAGTGAGGGTTATTCATGAACCTGTTTCAGCTGCGCGCCTTCGATGCCGTGGCCCGGGAAGGCAGCTTTACCCGGGCGGCGGCGCGGCTGTTCATCAGCCAGCCGGCGGTTACCGGGCACATCAAGGCCCTGGAGGAGCACTACCAGATCACCCTGCTGCGCCGCACCGCCCGCCGGGTGGAACTGACGGAGGAGGGCACCAAACTGGCGGCAATCACCCGGGCGATGTTCGGTCTGGCCGAGGAGGCGCAGGTGATGCTCGAAGCCAACCGGCAATTGCTCACCGGGCGCCTGGAGGTAGCGGCGGACGGCCCGCACATGGTCATGCCGATGCTCGCCAGCCTGCGGGCGCGCTATCCGGGGATCACCGTGAACCTGCGCCTGGGCAACGCGCAGGAAACCCTGGCGGCGTTGTTGTCCGAACATGCCGACGTGGCGGTGCTGACCGAGGTCGAGCCGCGCAAGGGACTGCATCTGCAAGCGCTGAGCGAATCACGGATTTGCGCGCTGGTGCCCGACGGGCATCCTTGGGCGCAGAAGAGCAAAGGCGTGCAACTCAAGGAGCTGGATCAGGTGATCATGGTGCTGCGCGAACCGAGTTCGATAACCCGGCGCACTTTCGATGAGGCTTGTGCCCAGGCCAGGGTCAATCCGCGGGTGTTGCTGGAACTGGACAGCCGCGAAGCGGTGACCGAGGCGGTGGCCGCCGAACTGGGGGTGGGAGTGGTGTCGTCAGTAGAGGTCAGTCACGACCCGCGGGTGGCGGCGGTGCCGATCATTGGCGAGGGGTTGGTGAATCGGCACATGATTGGCTGTATGGAGCGGCGGCGGAATTTGCGCTTGATCCAGGCGTTTTTCGGGTTGGCGCCAGTCAGGTAGACCGAGTTGCCTGCATCGCTAGCAGGCTGGCTCCCACAGTGGTCCTGTGTTGTCTGCATAATCTGTGGTCAACGCAAATCTCCTGTGGGAGCTAGCCTGCTAGCGATGGGGCCGGACCTGCTTACACAAGACTTTCGCGAACCATCTCGAGAAAAGTCGCCACCACCCGCCGCGAACTCTGCTCGCGCAAGCACACCAGGGTTTCAGTCAGCCTGCGTTTGCAATCGGTAATCGGCAACGCACACACCCGTGAATCCGCACCAAATTCGGCAGCCGACACCACGCCCACCCCAATCCCGACCACCACCGCTTCCCGCGCCGCTTCCCGACCTTCAACCTGAATTGCCGGGCGAATGCGAAACCCGGCCCCGGCCATTTCCTCTTCCAGGGTCTGCCGGGTCACCGAACCGATTTCCCGCAACACCAGCGGCGTGTCGTCGAGGTCGGCGAGAGTGATGGATTCGCGTTCTGCCCACGGATGATTGCGCGACACAAACGCCACCATCGGGTCGTTACGCAGGGGCAGGGAAATCAGGCGTTCATCGCTGACGTCACGGCCCAGCAACGCCAGGTCGGCCTGATAGTTGAACAGTCGGAACAGCGATTCATCGGTGTTGCCGGTTTCGATCTTCACGCTGATCCCGGGGTAGCGTTCGCAGAAACGGGCAATCTGCGGCAGCACATGCACCGGCGCATCCACCGCCAGAATCAGGCTGCCGGTCTGCAAGGCCTGGGAGTCCTGCAACAGCTCCTGAGCTTCGGCTTCGATGACAAACAATTTCTGCGTCACGCCGAGCAGGCGCTCGCCCAGGTCGGTCAGGCGCACGGAACGCTTGTTGCGGTGAAACAGCAAAACCCCGTAGCGCTCTTCGAGTTTGCGCACCTGGTCGGAAATCGCCGGTTGCGTCAGAAACAGGCGCTCGGCGGCCTTGGTAAAGCTTCCATGCACCGCCACGGCATGGAAAGCTTTGAGCTGGGCGTGGGACACCGACATGGGAATCTCCAGTAACAAGCTGACCTTATATTTGAAATACGATAAATCGATTTCACTTATTAATCAGTAATTGTTTTTATCCACCTCAGCCCCGGTGACTGGTCAGTCGAACAGCAGCGGGAGCCATGAGCCTGTGCGTGCAACTACAGGACTCATCTGACCGGTATCCGCCGTAGGGACAGGGCGATATCGCAGTGCTCAACAATAAAAACACAGGCGTTTTCTTCCAATTCTGCCGGCACACTCACACCCTGAGGTCAGAACCACAATGAACAAGCACATCGGCACCATCAAGCGTTGGCGCGTGCAGATCTTCGCGATCACCTGGCTCGCCTACGCCGCGTTCTACTTCACCCGCAAAGCCTTCTCGGTCGCCAAGCTCGGTATTGGCGAAGACCCGACCTTCATGCTCGACAAAATGGCCATGGCCAACCTCGACGCCATCTACCTGACGGCCTACGCCGTCGGTCAGTTCACCTGGGGCATCCTCGCAGACCGTTTTGGCCCGCGTGTGGTGGTGCTCGGCGGATTGCTGATTTCCGCCGGCGCGGCGCTGGTGATGGGCAACTTCGCAACCTTACCGATTTTCGCTACCTGCATGCTGATACAAGGCCTGGCGCAGTCCACCGGTTGGTCGGGGCTGTGCAAGAACCTCGGCAGCTTCTTTCCCTCCGAGCAACGCGGGCGGGTATTGGGCTTGTGGAGTTCCTGCTACGCCTTTGGCGGTCTGGTAGCCTCGCCGTTTGCCGGTTGGTGGGCGTACACGCTCATCGGCAGCTGGCATGCGGCGTTCATTTCCAGTGCGGCGGTGGTTGGGCTGGTCGCCGTGCTGTTTTTTATTTTCCAACGCAACAAACCGGAAGACGTCGGCTTGCCGGCGGTGGAGCCGGAACCCGAGCTGACCGCTGAACAGGCCGACGCGCAAAGCAAAATCAGCATGTGGGAGCCGTTGAAGGAAATCCTGCGCAACCGCACCGTGCTGGTGCTGGGGTTGGCGTACTTCATGCTCAAGCCGGCGCGCTACGCGATTCTGCTGTGGGGGCCGGTGATCGTTTTCGAACAGATGCCCTCGGTGGGCAAGGTCGGCGCGGCGATCATACCGACCGCGTTTGAACTGGCCGGGTTGCTCGGGCCGATCCTGATTGGCCTGGCCTCGGACAAACTGTTCGGCGCCCGGCGCATGCCGGCCTGTGTGATCAGCCTGTTGGCGCTGACTGTGTCCCTGGCGTTTTTCATGGGCGCCCTGCATACCGGCAGCGTGCTGCTGGTGGTGGCGCTGCTGTTCGTCATGGGCCTGACCCTCTACGGACCGGACTCGATGATCAGCGGCGCGGCCGCCATCGACTTCGGCACCGCCAAGGCCGGCGCCACGGCAGCCGGTTTCGTCAACGGCTGCGGCTCGGTCGGGGCGATTCTTGGCGGACTGCTGCCGGGCTACTTCGACACCGTTACCGTGTTCATTGTCTTCGCCGGTTGCGCCATGTTTTCGGCGCTGGTGTTGATCCCGCACTGGAACAGCCGCCCCGGTGGCCTGGGTACTCACTTCGCCTATGTACCCAATAAAGCGATGACCATCAAACCCCTGCGTACCTGAATCCTGTCCCTCGTCGCCTGCTGCACCTGCGGCAGGCCGGCGTGTGGGCAACTGACCGGAGATTGACCCCATGAGACCCTTTTGGCTGGACCAGGCCTTGAAGGCTGATGCATCCGAAACCTGTCCGCCACTGGAAGGCGACACCCGCGCCGATGTCTGTATCGTCGGCGGTGGTTACACCGGGTTGTGGACCGCGATCATGCTCAAGGAGCAGAACCCCGAGCTGGACGTGGTGCTGATCGAAGCGGACATCTGCGGTGCCGGGGCCAGTGGACGCAATGGCGGATGTGCGTTGTCGTGGTCGGCCAAGTATTTCACCCTTGAGCGCTTGTTTGGCGTCGAAGAAGCCGTGCGCCTGGTCAAGGAGTCCGAGCGCAGCATCCATGCCATCGGCGCCTTCTGCCAGCAGTATGGGGTGGACGCCGATTACCGCCTCGACGGTACGCTCTACACCGCGACCAATCGTGCTCAGGTCGGCTCGACCGATGCGGTGATCGCGGCGCTGGAGCGCAACGGCATCAACTCGTTCACCCAGCGGCCGGTGGCCGATGTGCAGCGCATGGCCGGTTCCGACAAACACCTGGAAGGCTGGTTTTCCCCGGCCGCGGCCAGCGTGCAGCCGGGAAAACTGGTGCGAGGCTTACGCCGGGTAGCCCTGCAACTGGGGGTGAAGATTCATGAAAAGACCGCCATGACCGGGCTTGAGGAGGGCAGGCCGGCAGGCATTCAAACCCCCAACGGCACCATTCGCGCCGACCGTGTGGTGCTGGCGATGAACGCCTGGATGGCCCGGGCATTCCCGCAGTTCGAACGCAGCGTGGCGATCGTTTCCAGCGACATGCTGATCACCGAGCCTCGGCCGGACTTGCTCGACGAAATCGGCTTGACCAGCGGCGTCACGGTGCTCGATTCGCGGATTTTCGTGCACTACTACCACAACACTCCGGACGGCCGGATCATGCTCGGCAAGGGCGGCAATACCTTCGCTTATGGCGGGCGCATGCTGCCGGTGTTCGATCAACCTTCGCCTTACGCCGGTTTGTTGCAGAGCAGCCTGGCGGATTTCTTCCCGGCGTTCGCCGACGTCAAGGTCGAAGCGACCTGGAACGGTCCATCCGACCGCTCGGTGACCGGGTTGCCGTTCTTCGGGCAGATGAGCGCCAGTGGCAATGTGTTCTACGGTTTTGGCTATTCAGGCAGCGGTGTCGGTCCCTGCCATATGGGCGGGCAGATTCTGGCGTCGATGGTCCAGAGCCTGGACAACCCCTGGACCCGTTCGCCGCTGGTCAATGGACCGCTGGGTTTTTTCCCGCCGGAGCCGATTCGCTACATCGGCTCGCTGATGGTGCGCAACGCCATCCGCCGCAAGGAGCGCGCGGAGGATCATGGGCGTCGGCCACGGCATCTGGACGTGCGTCTGGCGAAGTTCGCTGCGGCGGCCGGCAAGGCTGACAAGGGCTGAGCGTCAGTGCGCAAGGTCCGAGCGGTTGAGCAGCCAGTCGAACAGCAGGCGGGTATCGCCACGGGGCTCACGCGGGCGAGGGCGGTGAGCTTGTGGCCGAGGGCCCATGGCCGTACAAAGCACCGGGCGATCCGGGTCACTGTCGAGGAAAATCACCAGCACCTCGCTGCCAGCCACGGGCAAGCGGGCCGGATCGATCCAGTCCTCGGCGGTGGTCAGCGCCAGCGGTAGCCACAGGCCGTCGGACGCCTCCGCGGCTGATGGTGTGGCGGGCCAGAGGTTCACCTGAACCCGGCCATCCTCGTCCACTGCCGCCGGTTGCCCGATCGGGCCGCACACCTGACCAGGCTGATACCCGGGGATACTCGGCCTGGGTTGTTTGAGCGCCGGCCTGAACACCGTAGACCAGGGGATGGCGCTGAATTGATTGCGGTAACCCTGGGCCATGTCGGGTGTGTCATCGAGCAGAATGGATGAATGACGGCCCTGATGACGGATTTCGGTAACCAGCCATTGATCATTGAAATTCGCCAGCGGGTGCTCGGCCACCTGCAGGATCCCGCCACTGCGTAATGTCCCCTGGTTGCTTTGACCGTGGATCTGCAGGTGTCGGCAGCGCAGGCGTTCCAGTTGTCGACGACTGAGCTGGTCGCGATGTTGTTGTTCGCCAGCGGGACAGTGCCTCGCCGTGGCGAACGAGTGATTGGCTGCGCCTTCGCTGATGTCCGCTGTACCCGGATTCCTGGCGTCTGGGCGCACAGGGGAGAGCGGAGCATCATGGCGCTGGAACAGTTCGCTGATCACAGGTTCCTGGTGTTCGCTGCTGCTCATCGACATGAGCAGCGGTTCCTGGGGGAAACTCAGGCTGTCATCGGCCAGCACCAGCACATGGCCGTCGCGTTGATGCTCGAAGTGATAGTGGATGCCTTCTTCCTCGCACAGCCGTTGCAGCAGCGCCAGGTCGGTTTCTTCGTACTGAATGCAAAAAGGTCGCAGGGGGTAGTGCCCGGTTGCCAGTTCAAAACGATAGCTGCCGGCGGGCAACCCATGTTCCTCCAGCAACTGGCGCAGGATCATGGGTACGCTGGCACGCTGGAAAATACGTCGGCACCGTTGCTGATCCAGCGCCAGGACACGGGGTACCAGCGCCAGTTTGTAAGCGACCCGGTGTCCGCTTCGATGTTCACAACTGGCGCTGTGCATTACGCCATGAATGCCTTGGTCGTGGCCGAATTCGAGGAACGCCGGTTGATGCAGCAATCGCTCAAGGTTCAGGGCCGGTGCCAGCCCGATCACCTCGATGTCGAATCGATAGGGCTGGTTGAGAGCTTCATGACCACTGAACCGGACCACCTGGAAGCTCAGGTCGTCGTCGAGAAGCGTCAGGGTGGTGGGACTTTCCTTGTCGTTGTGCATCGAACTCGCTACCGCTGTGGAGTAGGGTGCAAAGCGTACGAAACCCCGGCGCATTGCGGGCACGCTAAAGCGACATTTCCGAATCGCCCTACAACCGCTGGTGAAGATGTCGATGCAAGTCGGGATTTTTTGGTCGATTGCCAACTTTAGGCCGTATAAACTTGCGCAAAGCGTCGGCCAATAGAAGTCTCGGCGCCACAGTTGCCACAGATAAGAGAGTGAGAAATGGGCGCACAGTGGAAGGTTAAACACAAAGAAGCGGCAGCTAATGCCAAGGGCAAGATCTTCGGCAAACTGGTGAAGGAAATCACCATTGCTGCGCGCAACGGCGCTGATATTGCTACCAACGCGCACTTGCGCCTGGTGGTTGAACAGGCCAAGAAAGCTTCGATGCCCAAGGAAACACTGGATCGCGCCATCAAGAAGGGTGCGGGCCTGTTGGGCGAGACCGTGCAATACCATCGCGTGACCTATGAAGGGTTCGCTCCGCATCAGGTACCGTTGATCGTTGAGTGCGTGACCGACAACATCAACCGCACCGTCGCCGAGATCCGCGTGGCGTTCCGCAAGGGCCAGCTGGGGGCTTCCGGTTCGGTGGCCTGGGACTTCAACCATGTCGGCATGATCGAAGCGTCGCCGGACACCCCGGACGCCGATCCGGAAATGGCCGCCATCGAAGCCGGTGCACAGGATTTCGAACCGGGTGAAGAAGGTGCGACCCTGTTCCTGACCGAGCCGACCGACCTCGATGCGGTACAGAAAGCCCTGCCGGAACAAGGCTTCACCGTGCTGTCGGCCAAACTGGGCTACCAGCCGAAAAACCCGGTCAGCGGCCTGAGCGATGAGCAGATGGCGGAAGTCGAAGCGTTCCTCGAAGGCCTCGATAACCATGACGACGTGCAGGATATGTTCGTCGGGTTGGCGGGTTAAGTCTTTGTGTCAATGACGGCTCTGTTGTCTGGCAGGCCGTCATCGCGAGCAGGCTCGCTCCCACAGTTGACCGAGTTGTCTGGTCGGGCGCGATCTAATGTGGGAGCGAGCCTGCTCGCGATTGACCGCGCAGCGGTCACAGGCTTTCCAATTGCCGCACGACTTCGCTGAACCCAGGCCGCGCCAGTACCTGCGGCTGACAGCAACGCCGCTCCAGATCCTCCAGCGCCCCACGCTGTTCAGCGCTGAACCCCGAATCAACCCGCTCCAGCAACTCCCCCAGCAATACCCCGAACGCCCGCACCTCGATCCGTTGCAAGGCACGGCTTTCAAGGCTGTCGGAAATCTCGTGGAACGACGCCGCGCCAAAATCCCCCAGCAAGCAATCACCCTGCTCATTCCACAGAATATTGTGCCCGTAGAGGTCGCCGTGGGTGATGCCATGGCCGTGCAGGTGCTCGGCCACCGAGGCAATGCCCGAGGCAATGCGCAGCGCCACCGCCGCACTGAAGCGCAGGTCGTCGGGGTAAATGTCGCGGCTGCACGACGCCAGGCTCGGCAGGCTGGCGAGGTTGAGAAAACTCGGCGGGATCAACTGCATGACCAGCCCGGCGGTGTGTTGCGGGTGATCGACAATCCGCCCTTCGACGCGAATCAGGTTCGGGTGCAACCCGGCGGTAATGCAGGCGTTCATCTCGTGCATCGGCGAGCCATCGCTGGTCATTTCGCCCTTGTAGAGCTTTACCGCAACGGCCATGGGCGGTTGGTCGGCCGATTGCCAGACGGCCTGATGAATCACCCCGGACGCCCCTTCGCCGAGTTTTTTCTCCAGGTGCAATGTCGACCAGTCAATGCGCGGTGTGGCGTCGAGGGCGGCCGCATCGGCTTCGGTTTCCAGTGGGTTACCGGCATAGGCCAGCCAGGTCAGGCTCGGCAGCGTCAGTAGCCATTGCGGCAAGTCGGTGAACTGGTTGGCGGCGATGCGGATCAGCTCCAGCCGATGACAATTGCGCATCGACTCCGGCAACGCCTGCAGGCGGTTACCGGCCAGCATGAGCTTTTGCAGGTAGGGCCGCTCTCCCAACTCGCTCGGCAGCGTCTCGATGCAGTTGTCGGTCAGGATCAGCCAGCGCAGCAGCGGTGGCAGTGCCGCTGCGGGCACGTGGGCGATGCAGTTGGCCTTGAAGCCGATCATCGTCAGTGCGGCGCATTGGCCAACACAGGCCGGCAACTCGGTGAAGCGGTTATCGGAGCAGAACAGCACGCGTAAACGGGTCAGGCGATGCAAGTCCTCCGGCAGTGCGCTCAAGGCATTGCCGCTGAGGTTGAGCACTTCCAGCGAATCCGCCAGATCGAAGATCTCCCGGGGAAACTCGGTCAGGCCTTCGGCCAGATCCAGCCGCGTGATGCCCGACAACTCGCCGGCGCGCAATTGAGCAAGGGTATGCATGAACAGATTCGCCATTTACCAAGGGGAGGGCGCGGGGCCCTGGAAATGGGCGACATGATAGCGGGAAAGATGTGGCGACTGTCAGGTCGCCTTCGCGAGCAGGCTCTCCCACATTTGATCGGTGTAGATCACAAATTCTGTATCCGACACAAATCCAGTGTGGGAGCGAGCCTGCTCGCGATAGCGGTCTGTCAGGCACCATCTCAGTGATTGTCAGGCCGTCATCGCGAGCAAGCTTGCACCCACAGGGGGTGTGATCAGAACTGAGTGGTCTGTTTGAGCATCCGCGCCGCCGGTGTATCCGCCGGGCTGACCATCGCATAGTTGTAGCCACTTCCCGACCAGTACTCGGCCTGTAACTCGCCATCGCTGCGACTGCCCCTGGGCAGCAGGAAGTTTTTCGGCCCTGGCGGGCGCACATAGAAACTGATTTTCTGCCCGCCCTGGTTCTCGTAGACCACCATCGCCGCAGGGCCTTGCTCGGTACTCAGCAAACGCCCGCTGGCCGGCTTGAAGCCGGCACCCGAGAGGTCGGGCAGGCGATTGGCCCGGGTGAAGTAGCGGTCGAGCCAACCCTGCATGTCACCGTCGTCGCCGACTTTGTAATCTGCCGGCAGGAGACCTTGCTGGGCAATCAGGCGATACGCCTGCAGGGCATCGGTCATCGGCAGTTGGGGGCTCGCCAGTGTCATCTCCCGCGCTTGCCAACCGCTGAATCCGCCGACGCTGACGGCGATGAGCAGCGCCGCGGCACTGGCCAGGTGTCGACGGGATTGGCGTTTGAGGCGCTGGCGTATCACGACTGGATCAAGGTCCGGGTTCGAGGGGTGTTGCAAGGCCCCCCCCAAGGCTGCGCGCAGTGCCTGGGCATCCCGCTGCCAGGCGCGCACTTGCGCGGCCGCCTGCGGGTCAGTGGCCAGAAAAGTCTCCACCAGGCGTCGGTCGGCGTCGCTGAGTTGGTGGTCGACGTAGGCGTGCAGGTCTCGCTCGCTGGGGGGCATGCTGATCATTTGAGTCTCCGCAGGGAAGGGCGGTTGATTTCGCCCTCGCTGAGTTGGCGCAGGGCCTGGCGAGCCCGGGACAGGCGGGACATCACGGTGCCGGTGGGTACGTCGAGAATCTCGGCGACCTCTTTGTAACTCAAGCCTTCCACCGACACCCAGAGCAGCAGCGCGCGTTGCTCGGTGGGCAGTCGGTCGAAGGCGTTGAGGGTCGATTGTGCAATCACGGTGCGCTCCACCGAAGGCTGTGCATCATTACGCCCGGTGAAGAATTCGAGCATGCGCGCATAGCGCCGGGAGCGGCGGTGCGCATCGAGAAACTGCCGATAGAGAATCGAGAACAGCCAGGCGCGCAAGTCGCCCTCGGCGCGTTTGCTGGCCCAACTCGAGAGTGCCCGCTCCAGGCTCGCCTGCACCAGATCGTCAGCGCTGCTGGCATTGCGCGTCAACGACACGGCAAACCGCCGCATTCCGGGAATGATTTCTCTGAGTTGTTCGTCGATATCGTTCATGAAGTTCTGGCTAGTCACTACGCTTGACTGTGGACCAGGAAGACGCCCGGCATTCGAGGTTATTCCACGTCAGAAAAAATAAAAACCGCGCGTGGGAATAAACCTGCGAGCGGTTCGTCTGCTTGATTCTTCTCACTTGTGGCCGATGGCCCTGGAGTCTTTCATGGTAGATCGATCATCACCGCCAACCCGGCCACCCTTGAGTGCGGCGAGCCTGACGTTGCGCCTGGCTGGCATTGCCGTGGTCGTTGCCGCCGTGGCAGGGGCGTTTGCCTACGTCAACGGCACCCTCGACCCACAGCGGCTGACCCCGAAGAAACTGATCAACGTGCTGGAAACCAACAACGGTGTGCATCCGGGTTTCCGTCGCAACCACTCCAAAGGTGTGTGCGTGATCGGGCATTTCGAGAGCAGCGGCGAGGCTCGCAGTTACTCCACCGCCCAGGTGTTCAACGAAACGCAGACCCCGGTGGTGGGGCGTTTCGCCTTGGGGTCCGGCAACCCTTACGCGCCGGACAGTGCCGCGCCGATCCGCAGCATGGCCTTGCGCTTCACTCAGGCCAACGGCCAGCAGTGGCGTACCGGGATGAACAGCATGCCGGTGTTCCCGGTGGGCACGCCGGAGGCGTTCTATCAATTGCAGCAGGCGCAGTCGCCGCTACCCGCTACCGGCAAACCGGACCCCGCCGCAGTGCCGGCGTTTTTCGGTGCACATCCGGAAGCCGCCCCGTTTCTGGCCTGGATCAAGACCGCCAAGCCTTCAGCCAGTTACGTCACGGAGACCTATAACAGCGTCAACGCTTTCTATCTGGTGAGCGCCACCGGACAACGCCAGGCCGTGCGCTGGAGCATGGTGCCGGTGACTCAGGATGCGCCGGGTGCTGCGGTGCCGCAGGGGAGCGACTTTCTGGAGAAAGACCTGGTTCAGCGCATTGCCGCAGGGCCGTTGCGTTGGCAGTTGAACATCATCCTGGCCAATCCTGGCGATCCAGTGAACGACGCCAGCAAAGCCTGGCCCGAAGGGCGCAAGGTGCTGAACGCGGGCACGCTGGTGCTGGAAAAAACCCAGCCGCAGCTCAATGGCGAATGCCGTGACATCAACTACGACCCATTGGTATTGCCCGCCGGCATCGAAGGTTCCGACGACCCGTTGCTCGCCACTCGCTCAGCCGGTTACGCCAATTCCTACCTGCGTCGCACCAGCGAAGTCAGCCAGTTGCCCGCCGCCAAACAGGAAGCCCAGCAATGAGCACTCAACCCAACCACTTCGCACCCTTGGCGCGTCTGCTGCACTGGCTGATGGCGCTGATGATCATCGCCATGCTGTTTATCGGTGCCGGCATGGTCGCCTCGGTCTCCGAGCGGCATGAATGGCTGATTCATCTGCACAAACCCTTGGGCGTTGCGATCTTGCTGTTGGTGATCGTGCGTCTGGTCGTGCGTTTCTCTACCACGCAACCACCGCTGCCGGCGGATCTGCCAGGTTGGCAAGCGCTGGCGGCCAAGGCCTCGCATGTGTTGCTGTACGCCTTGATGCTGGTCTTGCCGCTGCTGGGCTGGGCGATGATTTCGGCGTCGGGTGAGCCCGTGATGCTCAGTAGTTCGTTGCAGTTGCCATCGATTGTGCCGGCCAATGCGCAAGTGTTTGCGTTCCTGCGCAAGGCTCACGGGTATCTGGCGTACCTGCTGTTTCTGACGGTGTTGCTACATTTGGCAGCCGCGTTGTTTCACGGCTGGGTGCGTCGCGATGATGTGCTGGACAGCATGCTGCGGGGCAAGGATCGCGGCTAGCAGCCATGGAGAAAAAGATCGCCGCCTGCGGCAGGCGGTGATCTTTTGATCTTGAAGGGTGATCAGCGCAGGGTATCGACCATATCCGCAAGGGTGGTGAGTACATCCTTGCCCAACTGCTTCGAGCGCTTGCCCGACCAGCCCGTCAACGGGTTCGGATGATCGTCGTGATCCTTGAACGGCATTTCCAGGGTCAATGACAGGCAATCGTACTTCTGACCCACGCTGTTGCAGGCCAGCGTCATGTTGGCCTGACCCGGTTCATCGCGCACATAGCCATACCTGGTCTGGAAATCTTTGGTGGTGCGTTTCAGATGACTGCGGAAGTGCTCCTCGAGCTTTTCGATCCGCGGCGTGTAACCGGGGTTGCCTTCGCAGCCGGCGGTGAAGACGTGAGGGATTTCCTCGTCACCATGGACGTCGAGGAAAAGGTCGACGCCGTACTTTTCCATCTGCTGCTGTACGAAAAAGACTTCCGGGCTGATCTCCTGACTGGCGTTCTGCCAGGCGCGGTTCAGGTCTTGGCCCATGGCGTTGGTGCGCAGGTGACCGTGGAAGGCGCCGTCCGGGTTCATGTTCGGCACCAGGTACAGGTCGGCGCCGGCCAGCAGTTTGTTCAAAACCGGGTCGTCGTGTCTTTCCAGGCGCTCAATCACGCCTTCCATGAACCACTCGGCCATGTGTTCACCCGGATGTTGCTGGGCAATGATCCACACTTTGCGCTGGCCTTCGGCGCCGGTGCCTTTGCGCAATAGCTGGATGTCGCGACCTTCGACACTCTTGCCGGTGGCCAGCAGTTCGGTGCCGGCCTTGGTCAGCGCCTGCTCGATCAGCCAGTCGTGGCGACCACGGCTGTAGGGTTCGAAGTAGGCGAACCAGGCGTGGGTCTGCTCGGCTTCGAGGCTGAAGCGCAGGCAGTCGCCCTCGAAAATGGTGGGTACGCGGAACCAGTTGACGTGATCGTAGGACGCTACCGCCTGATAGCCGGTCCAGGCCTTGTTATAGGAGGATTGACTGGCATTGTTCAAGCGAAACCAGTGGTCCTGGCCGACATGCAGGCCGCTGGCCTTGAAGTGGAACCATTGGAAATGGTTGCTTTTGGTATCGGGACGGATCGCCAGCAGGGGCTTGAGCGGGTCGCTGAGGTCGATCACCTGGATGTTGCCGCTGTCGAAGTTGGCACTGATGTCGAGGGAGGATTTAGCCACGGTTGGGTTCCTGATCAAGATTTTTATGGCGGCTACTTTACACGCAAGCGCAGGGCCTTAGGAGCGCAGAAAAACCGCCTCGCCCCCAAGGCGCCTGTTCACTTTGCGACTCAAGGTTTGCCGCGAAGTCTTCCAACCAAGCGTAGCGATCATCCGTGTTACCACCAGCACCGTTTTAAGGCTGCCCTGTAACAGGATGGGGCATTTCAACTCGTTCCTGCTCGACGTCCCCGTAAGTATCCCGTCGTCGTGATGGCTGTTATCTCAATCCAATCAACTACCTGCAAGCGATGTGCTGAGTCTGGCACGCAATGTGCTGTTTTGGCTTTGTGGATAATTGGATACAAAAATACAAAAGGTGCACTGATGAAATTCGCCCCTGCCTATACCGAGCGCCAGCCTGTCACTGCCGAGGAGGAGGCTTACAACTTTCTCCTGGAGGCCATTTGCAAAGGACGTTACCGCACCGGCGAGCGGCTGATTGCCGAGGACATCGCCGGTGAAATCGGCATGAGCCGCATGCCGGTGCGCGAAGCGTTTCGCCGTCTGGATGCCGACGGCCTGGTGACGTTGCGGCCCAATCGCGGCGCCATCGTTCGGGGCCTGAACATCGATGAAATGCGTGAAGTGTTCGAGATGCGCAGTGCCCTTGAGGGGCTCGCCATCCGGGTGGCGGTCGGCAAAATGACCGAGCGCCATTTCAGCCATCTGGAGCGTCTGCTCGACGAGATGGACGACTACCGCGAGGATGGTGCCGAGTGGGTCAGCCGTCATCGGGCCTTCCATGAATATCTGTGCAGCCTGAGTGAACGCCCGCGCCTGATGCGGCAAATTTCGGCGCTGTATTCGGTGATTGAGCCGCACATGCGCCTGTGGCTGCAACACGCCGACAAGCCCCGCAGTGCCCGGGACGAACACGCCTCGATCGTGGCTGCGTTGCGTTCCGGCGATCCGGATAAAGCGGCGGCGGTGGTGTGCGAGCACATCGAAGGAACGATTCCGCGCCTGATTCAGTTTCTTGAGGCTCATCAGTAACAGGAGCCGTCCTGCCTAGCGATTTGCGGTTGTTGTGATTTTGCGTAACCCCGTTACCTCACCTGACTGGAGTATTGCCATGCACAAGCCTTGCGCGTTAGCTGCTGTCCTTTCCTTGAGCCTTTGCTCGCAATGGGCGCTGGCGGCTCCTGAACTTCCCGAGCGATTAAGCAAGAGCGAGAAGATCGTCTATTGCTCCGGCATGGATTCGCCGCCGCTGGTGTCGTTTGACCTGAAGCAAAAACCGGTCGGGCTCCAGGTGGATATGGGCGAGGCGATTGCCCAGCGCCTGGGTGGCAAAAAAGTTGAATGGCGGATCTCTCCGTTCGCCGGGCTGATCCCGGCGCTGCTGGCGCAACAGTGCGACATGATCGTCGATCAACTGTTCGACAAACCCGAGCGCCGTGAAGTGATCGACATCGTCAACTTCATGTATTCCAGCCAGTCCATCGTGGTGCCCAAAGGCAATCCGAAATCGGTGAGCACGCTGGAAGATTTATCGGGGCTCAAGGTCGCGGTCAGTAACGGTTCGACCATCCGCGTGCTGCTGGGCAAAGAGAACGAAAAACTCGAAGCGGCCGGCAAGGCACCGATGAAACTGGTGGTCTACAACGTCGACGCCGATGCGTTCCAGGCCTTGCGCATCAACCAGGTGGACGCTTTCGGCACCACGGTCGAGTCTGCCGGCCATTACCAGCAACTGGCCCCTGACCTGTTTCAATCAGCGGTGCCTGCTTTCAACCGCATCCTGACCGGTTTCGGTGTGCGCAAAAGTGATCCGCAATTGACGGTCGCGTTGACCGAAGTCTTGCAAGGCATGCGCGCCGACGGCAGTTACGAAGCGCTCCTCAGTAAATGGCATGTCGGCAGCGACAAACTGGACTGAGGACGAACCTGATGAACTTCAATTGGGATGTGTTCTGGCAGTACCTGTTACAGCCCAGTGATGTCTACCTGACGGGGCTGTGGCTGACGTGCCTGATCAGTGTGTCAGCGATGTTGCTCGGCTGTGTGCTGGGGTTGATCGCGGCGTTGATGAAGCTGTCGAGTAACCCGCTGTTGCAATACCCGGTGCGCTTTTATGTGTGGCTGATGCGCGGCACGCCGCTGTTGGTGCAGATCGTGTTTCTGTACACGGCGTTGGCGGCGGGCGGGATTTTCCGCTTTGAAGACCTGGACCTTGGCTGGCTCATCGTGCCCGGCAATATCCAGGCGGCGATCATTGCTCTGGGCCTCAACGAAGGCGCGTACATGGCCGAGATCATTCGGGCCGGCATCGGCGCGGTGGACAAGGGCCAATACGAAGCCGGACGCTCGTTGGGCATGACGTTCTCCAGGCTGATGCGCCGTATCGTCCTGCCGCAGGCCTTCCGGGTCATCGTTCCGCCGCTGGGCAACGAGTTCAACGTGATGTTGAAAAACACCACGCTGGTCAGCGTGATCGGCGTGCAGGAGTTGTTGCTCAGCACGCAAATGGTGACCTCGGCGACCTTCCGGGTGTTCGAGTTGTATCTGGTGGTTGCCATTTACTTCCTGGCCTTGACCACGCTCTGGGGCTTTTTCCAGCGCTGGCTCGAGGCGCGTTTCGGCCAATCCGATCGTCCGACTCCGGCCGCCAGCCGAATGTTCGGTCGCAACACCATGAAACTGTTGAGAGGGCGTTGAGATGGCGCACATGAGTGAAGAGCTGGTCATCGAAGCGCTGGATATTCACAAGTCGTTTGGTGACCTGGAAATTCTCAAGGGCATTTCGCTGCAAGTGAAACGGGGTGAAGTCGTGGTGCTGATCGGCGCCTCCGGTTCGGGCAAAACCACGTTTATTCGCTGCATCAATTTGCTTGAGGACATTCAGTCCGGGCAAATCCGTGTCAGTGGCCGGCCCATGGGTTATCGCTCCCGTGCCGATGGCAGCCTGGTCCGGGACTCGGAGCGCAACATTGCGCGTCAGCGCCGGGACATCGGCATGGTGTTTCAGCGCTTCAATCTGTTCCCGCACATGACCGCCCTGGAAAACATCATCGAGGCGCCCATCCACGTGCTCGGCGTGGCGCGCGCGGCAGCGGTGGAGCAGGCGCGGGCGCTGCTCAAACGGGTCGGGCTGGCCGAGAAGGCGGATCACTACCCTTCGATGCTGTCCGGTGGGCAGCAGCAGCGGGTGGCCATCGCACGGGCGCTGGCCATGAAACCCCAGGCGATGTTGTTCGACGAGCCCACCAGCGCCCTTGACCCGGAGACGGTGGGTGAAGTGCTGCAAGTCATGAAGGAACTGGCCGAGGAGGGCATGACCATGGTCGTGGTCACCCATGAAATGGGCTTTGCCCGCGAAGTGGCCGATCGGGTGGTGGTCCTCGATCAAGGCGAACTGATCGAGCAGGGCCCGCCCGAACAGATCTTCAGTCAGCCCAAGCACGCCCGTACCCGCGCCTTTCTCAGTCGTGTGTTGTAGGAGCGAGCCTGCTCGCGATGGACTCAAGAGCACCGTGTTTTTCCAGGAAACCCGCGTCATCGTTAACGTCCATCGCGAGCAGGCTCGCTCCTACAGGTTTTTATGAACATTACTTTTGTGTGAGTCCTGCCATGTTCAAGTTTTCTGCCCATGAGTATCCCTACACCTCACAACGTCAAAGCGTTTTCGCCAAGCGCGGCATGGTCGCGGCCTCTCAGCCACTGGCCGCCGAAGCCGGGATTGAAGTGATGCGTCGCGGCGGCAATGCCATCGATGCGGCCATCGCCACGGCAGCAGCATTGACGGTGGTCGAGCCCACCGGTTGTGGTATCGGTGGTGACGCTTTTGCCTTGGTCTGGACCCAGGACAAACTGCATGGCCTGGCTGCCAACGGCGCCGCCCCGCAAGCCCTGAGCATTGAGGCCGTGAAAGCGGCCGGTCATGAAAAAATGCCGCTGCATGGCTGGACGCCTGTCACTGTTCCTGGCTGCCCGTCGGCCTGGGCGCAATTGTCCCGGCGTTTCGGTCGTCTGCCCTTTGCGGACTTGCTGCAGCCGGCGATCAGTCTGGCGCGGGACGGATTTCCCGTTTCGCCAGTGGTCGCCTTGCAGTGGCAAACCGCGCTGGAGGATTTCACTCCCGACCGTAGCGACGTGCTTGAGAGCTGGTTCGAGACCTTCCTGATCGAAGGCCGCGCCCCCCGCGCCGGCGAGTTGTTCCGTAACCCGGCCCAGGCACGGACCTTGAGCGAATTGGCCGCCACCGAGTGTGAAAGTATTTATCGTGGCGCGCTGGCGCAGAGGCTGGATGCGCATTCGCGAGCCACGGGCGGCTATCTGCGCGCCAGTGATTTGCAGGACTACCGCGCACAGTGGGTCGAGCCGATCAAGGTTAACTATCGTGGTGTCGACGTCTGGGAGATTCCTCCCAGCGGTCAGGGACTCGTGGCGTTGATGGCGTTGAAGATTCTCGAGGGCTTTGACTTCGATCATCGCGACAGCCAGAGGACCTGGCATCGTCAACTTGAGGCCATGAAACTCGCCTACAGCGATGGTTTGCACTACATCACCGATCCGGAGCACATGCGGGTGGCGGTGCACGATCTGCTCAGCGACCACTATTGCGCTCATCGCCGGGCACAGATCGGTGAGCAGGCCGTGGCGCCCCAGCCGGGTGATCCCCATGCCAGTGGCACGGTCTATCTGGCCACCGCCGATGCGGAGGGCAACATGGTTTCGTTCATCCAGAGCAACTATCACGGTTTTGGCTCTGGCGTGGTATTGCCCGACAGCGGTATCGCCCTGCAAAACCGTGGTGAAGAGTTCAGCCTTGATCCCGGCCATTCCAATTGCCTGGCGCCTGGCAAAAAGACCTTCCACACCATCATTCCAGGGTTCCTTACAAAAGACGGCGAAGCGATGGGCCCCTTCGGTGTCATGGGCGGCTACATGCAACCGCAAGGACATGTGCAGATGGTCATGAATCTGGTGGATTTCGGACTCAACCCTCAAGCCGCGCTGGACGCACCGCGTTGGCAATGGTTGGGGGACATGAAGGTGGGCATTGAGCAGGACGCTTCGCGGGATATGGTTGCGGCACTGGCGCGTCGCGGGCACGAGGTTCGGGTGGCGTGCGATCTCACCAGTTACGGGCGTGGGCAAATTATCTTGCGCGATCCTGAAACCGGCGTGTTGTGCGGCGGGACAGAGCCACGAACGGACTCACATATTGCGGTGTATTGAAGAACACGAGAGAGGGCGAGGAGTGGGGGCGTCCTCCTTGACGCCGCCGCAGCTTAGAGACTGTGCGACTGATTCTCAAGTGCTATCTGTCGCTGGTTTGAACCAATGATGCCGGGCTTCTCTTGCCTGCTGGAATTCTTTTGACATCATCCGCGCCATCGAATTTGCGACACACAAAGACTTCATTAGCCTGAAGCAAATGCCAGAAAAACCGGCAAATAAAGGACCCGGCGAAAAGCCGTAATGCTGTTCAGTTAAGGAAGTTGTAGGAGCGAGCTTGCTCGCGATGGACTCAAGAACGCCGCGTTTAGCCAGTAAATACGCGTTATCGTTAACGACCATCGCGAGCAAGCTCGCTCCTACAGAGGACCACATTCGCTTAAGTGAACAGCATTACGGCCAAAAGCCGGGTCTTTTATTTGGTAATGCATTTATATTTTTTGATTTCATTTCTTAAAGCCTTTCTATTCCCCCGTTTGTCCCTCCGTCGAAAAACCACTCAAGATCGCCTCCTTCAAGCCGATGGAGTAGAGGTGCCAACTGGCTTCAAGCTGTTCATTAATAGAGGGCAAAGTGCTAGCATCGCCGCCGCGCAATGCAGCCCGGGCATCAACATAACCGTTGTCTTTCCCAATGCTTTTTTCATCTTTCGGACTTTATGCGATTTTTCCTAGATCCCCAGCGAGATATCGATGCAGCGCTGCTACGTTATCGTCGGCTGTTCGGCGTGTTGGCACTGTTCAGCGGGGTGATCAACCTGCTGATGCTGGTCCCGTCCATCTACATGATGCAGGTTTTCGACCGCGTCCTGACCAGTCGCAATGAAACCACGCTGTTGATGCTGAGCCTGATCTTGCTCGGGTTCTTTGCCCTTGGCTGTCTGCTGGAGTGGGTGCGCGGCCAGGTGATGATCAAGATGAGCGCCGGCCTGGATACTCAGTTGGGCGAGCGGGTATTCGATGCGGCGTTCGAGCGTAGCCTGAAGGAGCACAGCTCCAACCCGGCGCAGGTGCTGAGCGATTTGAACAGCATCCGGCAGTTCGTCACCGGTCCGGCATTGATTGCCATCTTCGATGCGCCGTGGCTGCCGATCTATGTCATCGCGACGTTCCTGTTCCATCCCTGGCTTGGGGTATTCACTGTCATCGGCTCGCTGATCCTTGCCGGGCTGGGAGTCTGGAACGAGCTGACCACCCGCAAAAGCATGAGCGAAGCCAACCGTTTGTCCGTGGCGTCTTCCAGCTACGTGAACAGTACCTTGCAGAACGCCGAGGTGATTCAGGCGATGGGCATGCTCGCGCCCTTGCGCCAACGCTGGTTCAACGTGCAGCAGAGGGTCATTACCGAGCAGGGCGAGGCCAGTGACCGCAGTTCGCGGATCGCCGCGCTGTCACGCTTTGTGCGCATGACCTGGCAATCGCTGGCCCTTGGCCTGGGAGCCATCCTGGTGATCGAGAATCAGATTTCCGCCGGGGTGATGATTGCCGTGTCGGTATTGCTGGGACGGGCCATGGCGCCGGCCGAAGCGCTGATCGGTTCGTGGAAGCAGATGGGTAACGCCAAAAGCAGTTACGAACGTTTGAACCGCCTGCTCGGCGAGTTCCCCAAGGTCGCGCCAGGCATGCCCCTGCCAGCGCCGACCGGGGCCCTTAGCATCGACCGCCTGGTAATCATCCCGCCGGGCATGCACAAGCCCGCCGTCAATGGCGTGACCATCAGCCTGGCCAAGGGCGAAGTACTGGCGATCATCGGTCCGAGCGCGTCGGGCAAGTCTTCCCTGGCGCGTGCCATGGTCGGCATCTGGACCGCCAGGCAGGGCTCGGTACGCCTGGACAGCGCCGAGGTCGGCCAGTGGTCGCGTGCAGCCCTCGGCCCGCACCTCGGTTACCTGCCCCAGGACATCGAGTTGTTCGATGGAAGCATCGCCGAAAACATCGCGCGCTTCGGCGAGGTGGATGCAGACAAGGTCATCGCAGCGGCGCAACTGGCCGGTATCAACGAGATGATCCTGCACTTCCCCAAAGGCTATGACACCTTGCTCGGGACTGGCGGGCTGGGGTTGTCCGGCGGCCAGAAGCAGCGCATCGGCCTGGCCCGCGCGTTGTATGGCCAGCCGGCGCTGGTGGTGCTCGACGAACCCAACTCCAACCTCGACGATGCCGGTGAAGCGGCGCTGGTGCAGGCCGTGCGCAAGCTCAAGGCCGAAGGCTGCACCGTGGTGCTGGTCACCCACAGGCCGAGCATTCTCGGCGCGGTCGACAAGCTGTTGTTCCTCAAGGACGGCGTACAAACCCTGTTCGGCCCGCGTGACCAGGTGCTCAAGACCCTGGTGCCAGCGGCCCCGGCAAAAGCTGTCGAACCCCGCAATCAAGAAGCCTGAGGCGTCAATGCAAGCCAGTTCGAGCGACATTTCGACCCCCGAGAACAAGCCCGATGCGGATGCCGCGGGCATTGCCAGGATCGGTGTGTGGTTTTTGCTCCTGGGCCTCGGCGGGTTTCTGCTCTGGGCCTGCCTGGCGCCGCTTGACCGCGGCGTGGTCGGTAGCGGCACAGTGGTGGTTTCCGGCGAGCGCAAGACCGTGCAGTCGCGCACCGGCGGCACGATCGACAACATCCTGGTCCGTGAAGGCGACCGGGTGCAGCAGGGGCAGGTGGTGATGCAGCTCAACACCGTCCAGGCCAAGTCGCAACTGGATGTCGCCCTGGGCCAGTGGCTCGGCGCCCGCGCCGTCGAGGATCGGCTGATGGCCGAACGCCTGAACCGCGACGCTGTGCAATGGTCCGCGGCATTGCTGGCCCGCGCCGGCGACCCGCGCGCCGTCGCGGCGATGGAGCTGCAAGGCTATCTGTTCGCCACCCGCCGTGCCGAACTGGCCAGCCGCATGCAAATCAGCCGGCACGAAATAGCCTCGCTCAAAGAACAGCTCCAGGGTTTCGAAGAGATCAAGCGCAACCACGCCGTACAGCTGCAATTCCAGCAGCAGGCGCTCAAGGGGCTGCGGGAACTGGCCAGTGAAGGTTATCTGCCACGTAACCGGCTGTTCGAAGCGGAAAGCAGTGCGGCGCAGCTGGGTGCCCAATTGGCTTCGAGCGTTTCCGATATCGGCCGCACGCGCCAGGCGATCAATGAAAGCGAGCTCAAGGCGCTGCAACAGGGGCAGGTCTTTCGCAGCGACGCCGAGTCGCAATTGACCCAGGTCGTAGCGCAGACATCGAGCCTGATCGACCAGATCAAGTCACTGGAGTTCGAAGTCAACAGCGCCGCCATCGTCGCGCCCGTCGCCGGCCAGGTGATGGGCATGACCGTGCACACCGTCGGCGGCGTCGCACCAGCGGGCCAGCGCCTGATGGACATTGTCCCGCAAGGCTCCATCTGGGTGGTCAAGGCGCAATTCCCGCCGATGATGGCCGACCGGCTCAAGCCGCAGCTGCCGGTCGATCTGCGTTTCGGTTCGTTGCAACGGGTCCACACCCCGGTGATCGTCGGCCAGGTGCTCACGGTGTCGGCCGACCAGTTGATCGACGAACACAGCGGTTCGCCCTACTTTTCGGTGGAGGTCTCGGTCAGCCCCGAGGCGATCATCCATCTGCGCGAGCTGGGCCTGGATGTCAAGCCAGGCATGCAGGCCGAAGTACTGGTCAAGACCGGCGAACGCACCCTTGCCAACTACTTGATGCAGCCGGTGACCGAGCGTATGGCCGGCGCGTTCAAGGAAGAATGACCGTGTCCGTACGTATCGCCTTGCTACTCTCCGTGTTCTGCTCGTGCCGGCTGCTGGCGGCTGAAGCGCCGTTGTCACTGGTCGCCCTCTACGACGCTTCGCGACTCAACGATGCGACCTACCAGGTTGCCAACCATGACTACGAGGCATCGCGCCAGGAAGAGGCTATCGGCCGCAGCGGCTTGCTGCCGCAGGTCGCCATCAACTCACGCTACGGCCATGGTGGCCTGTTCGAAAGCCAGTCCTCCGCCAGCAGCCAGGAGGATCAGTACGCTTCCGACAGCATTGCCCTGTCGGTTATCCAGCCGCTGTTCGACAAAGGCCGCTGGGCCTCCTACGAACAGGCCAAGGCGCGTGGGCAACTGGGTGGAGTCCAGCACGAAGGCGCCGATCAGGAGCTGTTCGATCGCGTGGTGCAGGCCTATTTCGATCTCGCCCAGGTGGAAAACGAACTCAAGCTGACAACCCAGCAGAAAGCCTCGGTCGAAGAACTGGCCAAGCAATCGCGGCGACTGTTCGAAGCCGGTGAAGGCAGCATCACCGACCTTGAAGAGGCGCAGGCCCGGCTCGATTCGATCCGCGCCCTGGAAATTCAGTTGCAGGCCCAGCATCGCGCGGCCCTGCGCAAGCTGGCGGGCCGCGCCGGGATTGCCGTCAGTGAGATCCCGCAGATGCAGGAGCAGGCACCGGCCGCCGCCTTGCTTGCCCCCGAGCAGGACCTCGACTACTGGCTGATCAAGGCCGACCAGGCCGCGTCTGCACTGGGTATCAGCCGTGCTTCGATCAAAGTGGCCGAAGCCAACCTCAAGCAGCAGAAGGCCGGGCATTACCCGACGGTGGCGCTGAGCGGCCGGCTGGCCCGGGTCGGCCAGAGCGACCTCAACGAAACGTCCCAGCGCCAGTCGACCTACTACGTGGGTGTCGTCATCGATATCCCGCTGTACCAGGGCGGCGGGGTCAGCGCTTCTTCCGAAAAGGCCCGTGCTGCCCTGGAGAGTGCCCGGTCCGGCTATGAGGTCCAGCTCCAGCAAATGAACGAGGACCTCGAGCTCAACTACCTGGGGGTGGTGGCGGGCTTCGAGAAGATCAAGGCCCTGGTGACCGCCGTGCGCTCCAGCCAGACCGCCCTGAAATCCGCGGAAAAAGGCTATGAGGCCGGCGTGCGCTCAACGGTCGACATCCTCGATGCCCAACAGCGCCTGTTCTCTTCCAAGCGTGACCTGCTCGATACCAAGCTGGCGATGCTGCAAAGCTATGTCAACCTGCACACCCACACCGGCCAGATGACCCGCAACGAGCTGGAAAAGGTCCAGGGGTTGTTCTGACAACCTGATCCTCTGCAGGAGCGAGCTTGCTCGCGATGGAGGCCAACGATGACGCGGCAAGCCTGACGCCCCGCAGCGCTCTCGGGTTTTTCGCGAGCAAGCTCGCTCCTACAGAAGCAGTCCATCGTCGGAACGCCGCCCGGACCAGGAACCAGCAATACGGCTACACCCGGCCGGGCGCCACACTGCTGATCGCGTCCTCGAAATCCCTGACGAAGCGTGGTGTGTCGAACAGCGCCGAGTGCTCTCGTCCCCGGTGCAGACGCTCACGCAAGCCGGGCAACAGATCGGCCTGGGTCGCCAGTTCGACGGCACGCTCTTCGTACTCGGCCAGGGTGGTGGTGATCAGCTCCGGCAGGTCCAGCGCAGTCAGCAGGCTGCCGGCCATGCGCGAGGCAAAAGTGCGTCCTGAGCGGGTCAGCACCGGCAGGCCCATCCACAGGGCATCGTTGGCCGTGGTCCCGGCGTTGAACGGATACGCGTCGAGGAATAGATCCGCGGCACTGTAGCGGGCCAGGTATTGCGCCGGTGCGACCCGCGGGGCGAACAGCAGGCGTGCCGGGTTCACGCCATGTGACTGGGCTCTGGCGCAGAGGTTTTCCTGGGCCCAGGGGTTGTCGGCCAGCAGCCACAGCACACTGTCGGGAGCGCGCTGCAGGATACGCATCCAGCAATCGAACACTTCTTCGTTGAACTTGTAGTTGTTGTTGAACGAGCAAAACACGAAACGGTCTTGCGGCAAGCCGCACTCGGCGCGGGTCGGCAACGCCGCAACGGGTCGCTGGCGGTCGCTGCACTGGTAGATCTGCGCCAGGTACAGCGGTGTTTCGCTGTAGTACGCCTTCTCGCTGTCGGGGATCAGATAGCGATCGGCGATCACATAATCGATGCCCGGCAGCCCGGTCGACCCGGGAAAGCCCAGGTAGGTCATCTGCACCGTAGCCGGGCGGAAGGCCGGAATGTCCGGACGGGCCCCGGACGTCAGCCCGTGCAGGTCGATGAGGATGTCGATCTCATGGTTGCGGATGCATTGCGCGGCAGCGGCATCATCCATGGCGTCGATGCGCACGAAGTGATCCATGGCCTGCCTGACCCGTTCGCGCAGGGCCGAGCCGTCTTCGCGGGTCCAGCAAAAACCGTACACCTCGAAGCGCTGCCGATCGATCAGCTCGAACAGCTCCACTGTCAGCAACGACACCGCATGCAGGCAGAAGTCCGAAGACAGGAAGCCGATGCGCAACTTCCGGTGGCCATAGCCCTGGGCCGGAGCCAGGGCGGGGACCCGGACATTGACCCGCTCCTTGACGAAGTGCACCGCGGCGGCCAGTTGCAGGCCGGGGTCATCGCTGCCGGCGAGCAGTGCCAGGGGCGAGGAGGCCTTGAACAGGTCGCCACGGGTCAAGCCTGCCGGCGGCTCATAGACCGGCCAGACGCATTGTTTCTGGCGCAGGTGCACCCAGTGCTGAATCACCTTGGGTTGATGGGGGTCGGTTTCCAGGCTGGTGCGCAGGATGGCTTCGGATTTCTGCAACTGCCGGGTTTCCTCGAGCAGGCGACCCAGGTTGTTGCAGGTCATCAGGTACAGCTCGCGGCTTTGCGTGGCGTCGACCAGCCGGTCATCGAGCATCGACTGCCAGATGGCCAGGGCCTCCTGCGGTTTGTGCTGACGCTCCAGCAGCGTCCCCAGGTTGAACCACGCCTGGGCGAACTCCGGGTTCTGGGCAATGGCGGCGCGATAGGCTGCCTCTGCGGCCTCGATCTGCCCCAGTTGCGACAGCGTGGTCCCCAAGTTGAACTGGATAATGTAATTGACCGACGAATGGCAGTGCTGCAGCCAGCGCTGGTAGAGCGCAGCGACATCGGTGATGCGCTGTGCGCCATTGAGCCGGTCTGCGGTTTCGAGCAACTTCATCGGTTCCAGAGCGACGCCCTCGGCCAGCTGCAGGGCTGCGGCCAGCACGATATCGAGGTTCGGGCTCTCAAGATTCTGTCTAGGCATTTGCGCGACGGTCTCTTCCAATAAAAAAATACCGAGCTCTTTCGAGCCCGGTATCGGATCAGTCAAGGTTTACCACTGAAACTCAGTGAATCCAAGTCTGCACGTCGGTTGCGACCAACAGCTGGACGTCGCCGTCGTTGAACACGTTGTAGCTGGCGCCATCGACCGTGGTGCTCCCGGCCGCCTGCCACTCGCCACTGTCGCCAGTGATGTTGACCGTGTCGTTGTGGTCACCGTCGATGATCATCTGCACCGGTGCCGCGGCACCGTTGTCCACATCCACCTGGCCGGCCTGGCCGAGCTTGGCAACTGCCTCGGCATTGACGGTCAGTACGCTGGCCTTGCCGCCATCGGTCGACAGATCGATGGCACCCAGGGAGTGGGCATCGACTGTCGACGAATCCAGCTTGGTCAGGTCCAGGGACTGATTGCCATTGGCGTCGGTGCGGAACCAGACGTCGGCGATCGTATGGCTCTGGCCATCGCTGGTTTCGTAGCTGCTGTCGAGGCCGATCAGGTTGCCGTGGTTGAGCTCGGCGGTCTTGGCCACATCCAGGTTGAACTGGGTGATGCCCAGCTCCTTGAGGGTGTGCATCTCACCCTTGTCACTGACGCCATCGTTGTTGGCATCGACCCAGACTTGCAGCGCCGCGAACAACTGGTCAGCGCCGTTGACCGCACCGTCATGGTTGCTGTCCAGGCTGACGAGTGCCTCGAAACCGTCTTTGGCCAACGAACCGTCGGGCAGGCGGAACGAGGAACCGAACAGCTCGGAGCCATTGTTGACCTGGCCATCGCCATTGAGGTCGAGCGCCAGCAGGCCGTCACCGCCAGCGGTCCAGCCAGTTGCCTCCTTGTGGCCATCGGCATTGAGGTCGAACTTGACGCCGCTGCTCAGGTGCGTGGTCTGCACGCCATCACCGTTGAGGTCCAGGACCAGCGGCGTGGACAGGGCCAGCGCGTCGATCTGGGTGGCGGTCATCGCCTGCAGTTGCGCGGTGGTGAACGAATCAACCTGGGTCATCGACAGGTGCGACAGTTGCGCCGTGGTCAGGACTGCGGCTTGCGCCGTGGTCAGGGCCGCGACTTGCGCCGTGGTCAACGCCGCCATGTCGGCGGTTTCGATCGCTACGATCTGCGCGGTGGTCAGGGCCGCTACATCGGCGGTTTCCAGGGCGCTGATCTGGGTCGGCTTGAGGGCCGCGATCTGCGCGGTGGTCAGGGCCGCGACCTGGGCAGTGGTCAACGCTACCAGTTGGGCAGAAGTCAGCGCGCCGATATCGGCGGTTTCCATGGCCGCCACTTGCGTGGTGGTCAGGGCTGCGATCTGGGTCACCTTCAGCGCCGCCACCTGGGCGGTGGTCAGGGCAACCACCTGGGCGGTGGTCAGGGCAGCAGTCTGCGCGGTGGTCAGGCTTGCAGTGTTGGTCACTGTCAGCGCGGCGATGTCCGCGGTTTCAAGGGCCGCCACTTGCGTGGTGGTCAATGCCGCCGCTTGGGCGGTGGTCAAGGCCGCCACCTGAGCAGTGGTCAGGGCCACGACCTGGGCGGTGGTCAGCGCCGCGACATCGGCGGTTTCCAGGGCACTGATCTGGGTCGGTTTCAGTGCCGCCACTTGTGCCGTGGTCAGTGCCGCGGCCTGGGCGGTGGTCAAGGCTACCAGTTGAGCGGCAGTCAGGACGCCGACATCGGCAGTTTCCATGGCCGCCACTTGCGTGGTGGTCAGGGCAGCCACCTGGGCAGCGGTCAGTGCCGTCACTTGGGCGGTGCTCAGGGCCACGACCTGAGCGGTGGTCAAGGCGGCCACATCGGCGGTTTCCAGGGCGCTGATCTGGGTCGGCTTCAGGGCAGCCACCTGGGCGGTGGTCAGCGCCGCCACCTGGGCAGTGGTCAGGGCCACGACGCTGGCGGTGGTCAGCGCGCCGACATCGGCAGTTTCCATGGCCGCCACTTGCGTGGTGGTCAGTGCAGCCACTTGGGCCGGTTTCAGCGCGGCCACCTGGGCAGTGGTGAGGGCCACGACCTGGGCGGTGGTCAGGGCCGCGGTCTGCGCGGTGGTCAGGGCCGCAACGCTGGTCGCTGGCAAGGCAGCGATGTCAGCGGTTTCGATGGCCGCCACTTGCGTGGTGGTCAGCGCAGCCACTTGTGCGGTGGTCAGTGCCGCCACCTGGGCGGTGGTCAGGGCCACCACCTGAGCGGTAGTCAGTGCCGCCACATCAGCGGTTTCCAGGACGCTGATCTGGGTCGGTTTCAGTGCCGCCACTTGTGCCGTGGTCAGTGCCGCGACCTGGGCAGTGGTCAACGCTACCAGTTGGGCAGAAGTCAGCGCGCCGACATCGGCAGTTTCCATGGCCGCCACTTGCGTGGTGGTCAGTGCAGCCACCTGGGCCGGTTTCAGCGCGGCCACCTGGGCAGTGGTCAATGCCACGACCTGGGCGGTGGTCAGGGCAGCGGTCTGCGCGGTGGTCAGCGCGGCGACGCTGGCCACTGGCAAGGCAGCGATGTCAGCGGTTTCGATGGCCGCCACTTGGGTGGTGGTCAAAGCAGCCACTTGCGCGGTGGTCAGTGCAGCCACCTGGGCGGTGGTGAGGGCCACGACCTGGGCGGTGGTCAGCGCCGCGACATCGACAGTTTGCAGGGCGCTGATCTGGGTCGGTTTCAGCGCCGCC